>PBSU01000009.1 GCA_002726415.1 Acidiferrobacteraceae bacterium
CTTCGAACCAGGTGGTCGGGAGTTCGAATCTCTCCGGGCGCGCCAAATTAACCTTAAGTATTAGTATCCTATCTAGCCTCAGTCCATCGACAGCCAGGCGCAGACCGAAAAGACAATACTTTCAGCGATACTTTTTTCAAGTGGGCATAGGTAAAGGGGCGATCGGCCGGCTAGTTCCATAGAGCCCCCGGGGGGACACACCGTCACCCCGGCGTTTCTTGTGATTCCTTTCGCCCCCCAGAGTGGCTTGGGTAGTCGGAGTAATTTTTCGGCCGGGAACAATGGCAACTGTTCAACACCCCGCCTTCCGTTCGGGTGATCACGCATTAGAATGTGGGTGAAACTCTTTGAGAAACGCGTCTGCAGAAGGTAAGCTCCTTAAAAACTGTCCAACAGGCGATTCGCACAAGACCTCAAATTGGGGCTAGTCTTCTAATCAGTACGGCTAATCAGTACGGCTCACCAGGACTTCTGCGGCCGCTAGGTTCAGGGCTTTCAACTGGGGTTGCTCCGTCAAATGTGCGACGATTGCTCAACGATGAACATTTACAAAACACAATGCCTCAAGATTCTCTGACAAAGCAGTACTGACACACACGGTGGCACACATATGATCATTGGCTTTCTCGGTACCGGTGCTATTAGCGAGGCGATCATCCGCGGGCTTTGTGAAGAAAGCGGATACCAAGGGCCTATTTTGGTTACCCAAAGAAGTGTCGAGCGGTCTTCGCGGCTGGCGCATGATTACCCCCAGGTTGAGGTCATCGACAATAACAATGCATTGGTCGAACGCAGCGAATGGGTGTTTCTAGGCGTGCTACCCGAACAGGTAACCGAGGTACTCAACGCACTGACATTCCGACCGGAGCAGAAACTCATCAGCCTGGCTGCCGGAATTTCTCTGGCTCAGATTCAGGCACTGGCCCCACCGTGCGACCAGGTGATCCGGGCAATTCCTATGCCCCCGATAGAATTTGGCCTCGGGCCCGTGGCCCTTTGCCCTACCGATACTCCTTTGGAGGCATTTTTCTCGCGCATCGGGACCGCGGTCAGCGTATCCGATGAGCAGCAGTTCAATCTGTTCGGTGCAACAAGCGCCCTCATGGCTGATTATTTCGATCAGATTGCGACCGTGACCACATGGATGGCATCACACGGCATGGACTCATCGACTGCGGCACGTTACACCACCGCGCTTTACCATGCGCTTTCTGCCCTCACAACCAAGCAGTCACCCGACGCGTTGCAAATGATGAGCGAGCAGTGTCAGACTCCTGGAGGACTGAATGAGCAGTTCCTGATTGAGCGAGCCGAACGCGGTGCGAACGATTCTCTCAGGGATGGGTTGGATCAAATCCTCACCCGGCTTGAGTCAGTAGCCAGGAACAGCAGATAATCTCATCGTTCAGCCAGACTTAGAATCTGCATGACATCCGATAAGCATCTCCACCATCTATGAGCGCTCCCGAGACGCCCGCGTCATCATCGACTGCAACTAAAAGGAGCCCACGGGTTCGGGGTAAGATGCACTGGAAGTTTACCGCTCTTGATGGCTGGCAAGTCAATAACCACTCTTATCCATAAAGACATAAACCCAAGGACGATTCATGAACACCTGCTACGATTCGACTCTCCTTCAAGGCCGCGCGCCATGACCTTACCCGACGAATCCTCACCCCGTGACTTCGACCCCCTTGGCAAAGGCTTTCTATTTGATCACCTGGGTATGACCATTTCGGCTTCTCCTTCAGGGGAAATCACCGGTCGGCTGGAACTCGAAAGACACCACTTCGCCTGGGAGGGCAGGATCCATGCGGGCACCCTTTTTGCCCTGGCGGACTCGTGCGCGGGGATTGGCTGCACCCGGTCCCTTCCCCAAGGAGCTACCGGCTTCGCTACCCTCGAAACTAAAACCAATTTTGTCGCAACAGCTGATGGGGGCGCCATCAGGGCGGTAGCCCGACCCATGCACCTGGGCAAGACGACCCAGCTCTGGGATGTCGAGATCACCTCGGAGGCCGATCAGCGCACACTGGCCTGGTTTCGCTGCACGCAGATGATCATCTGGCCCAAAAAATAAACTGTGACCCTAGCCTCTCCACAAGTCCGGTTCCGCAGGGCGTTGCTCAAGACGGTGGCACAACGCTATGTCGATCATGGCGATTTCGCCAGTATCGAATGGCGAATTGCGCGAGGTAATGAACTTCTGGATGCCGACAACGTGACATCTGAGGCAACTGGCGCCACGCTACCCGAAAAGCCAATCTATCGTATCTATTCGATGACCAAGCCTATTGTCGCCGCCATGGGTGTCATGCTGCTAGAGCGGTGCCAACTGCACCTTTTCAGACCCCTCGCGAGCATTCTGCCCGAGTTTCGGGATATGCAGGTTCTTAAACCCGATGGCAGCACTGAGCCCGCGGGTCCCATTACTATCGATCAACTCTTCACTCATCGCGCCGGGTTCAGTTACAACTTCATGCCGGACTGCCCGGTAGGTGCGCAATACCGGGCTGACGGTTTGATCGATGATGGCCACTGTACTCTGGAAGAGTTCGTAACCCGGGCGTCACGGTTCCCACTTGCATTCCAGCCCGGAACGCGGTGGCACTACAGTATTTCAATCGATATCCTGGCACGTGTGCTGGAAGTGGTCAGCGGACAAGCGCTTGGCGCNATGTTGCAGAACGAAATATTCGACCCGCTCGGCATGGAAGANACCCAGTTTTTTGTGCCCGAACCCCAACGGCACCGCCTCATGACGATGTATGGGCGNCCTCTTGATGAGATTCTGAAAGCCCCCGATGCGAATGCCCCACTCACGCCACTCAATGTTGATTCAAAGTCCCCTTTTGATCGGCCAGATAAGTTTGCCCGGGGCGGGCACGGTCTGTTCTCTACCGCACAAGACTACATGCGTTTTGCCCGGTTCAGCCTTGATGGGTGCACTCCCATGGGTGCACCGTTGATTTCGCGCAAGATGGTGGACTTCATGTGGCAAAACCGGCTGAACATACAAGAACTACCCTATTGGCTCGGACCTTTCCCGAATCCGGGGTATGGCTTTAACCTGCTAGGCAGAGTCATGATGAACCCGGGACAGGCGGTATCCCTCACCGGCGTCGGTGAAGGAGGGTGGGGAGGCGCTGCCTCAACCTATTACTGGGCTGATCGTGAGGAGAATTTTACCGGGGTAATCATGACCCAGAACCTGGGCTCTTTGTCACCGATGCGGACCGACATGATGGCGGCAGCCTACCAGATGATCGATTAGGTCCCTTTTTTGCGTGATCGGGCGCTGCGTATTGCTGACAGCACACTATCCAGGCCCACCGCGGTGAGAATAATCGCGCCCCCAATCAGTGTCGTCGATGCTGGCACTTCGGTTGCGGCCAACCATGCCCAGATTGGGGCAAGTACCGGCTCAACCAGGGCAAACAAGCCCACCTGGGCTGCTGGCACATAACGCGCACCCAGTACCATCAGGGTAAACCCCGCCCCCACCTGGAATACTCCCAAATACAAAGACACGCCAAGATCATGCCGACTGATCGAGAAGTCACCGATAAATGGCAAGGTGCTAAGTGCGGCAAAACCTGCCGCCAGGCACAGGGCAACCAGAGTATCCGGCTGGCGTGAACGGCGCACCAGAATGACCGCAATCGAGTAGGACAATGGTAGCCACAGGGCGATCAGGTTTCCCAGTTGGCGTTCTCCGCTCAATCCTCCACCCACCATGATCGCCAGGCCCGCCATGGCAGCACCAATCGCAACCCAGGTTCGCGATGCAACCCTTTCGCGCAGGATAAGCCAACCCAGCACCGCGGCGATGAAGGGTGCTGAACTAAAGATAAACAACGCGTTCGCCACAGTGGTTTTGAGCAAAGCAAACACATAAGCCACAAAGCCACTACCCAGAACCCCTGCGAGCACCCAGTCTTCCCCCGTCAACCGCCTAAACCGCGTGATGACCTCACCTCGATGGGTCAGTGCCAGCACAATAAGCACCATGACCATCATACTGATAGAACGATAAAAGAGAATCTGCCAACCGTTGGCATCTTCAATAATCCTGAGTCCGATGCCCGAGGTGCTCAGAAAAATAGCTGAGGCCAGAATCATCAGAACACCGCGGCTGTAGTTAGTCATGGACGCTCCAGATTCTGGGTTCAACTGTGCTCGATCGGTATCGCGGCCGGTTAATACTCACGAACGCTCGGCACTACCGGAAGCCCCACGGGCCCACCATATACCCAGTACCACCAACCCCAGCGCCGCACCATGATACAGGCGGAAAGCCTCGCCAAGCAGAAACACCCCCAACAGTGCAGAAAATATCGGGGTCAGGTTAACAAAAACCCCGCTACGACCTGGTCCGATCAAATCGACGCTGCGCAGAAAGAAGATCTGCGAAAGAAAAGATGGAAACACGGTAATGTAAGCAATCACTATCCAGCCAGTCCCGTTTGGCCAGATCATCGACCCTGCCCACCACTCGGTGACGGCGAAAGGTGCCGACAGGCAGGCACCGGCGATCGAGAAATAAGAAAACAACACAATGCCGGGAACGGCAGGTCGACTCTTAAGGCCCAGCGTGTATCCCGCATACAAAATGCAGGCGCCCGCCATCAGCAGGTCACCTGAATTGAGACTCAGATCTGCAAGTTGCGTAGGCACCCCCCGCAGCGCCACCGTAATCACCCCGATCAGGCCGACAATCACCCCAAGAACCTGTCGCCGGGTTATCCGAGCGCCGTGCAATAGAAACGCCCCAAGCAACACTATGATAGGAATCGCACCCTGGAGAATGCCAATATTGACTGCCGTCGTATGATGGGCTGAGAAGTAAAATAGCAGGTTAAATACAGCCAGGCCTAACCCGCCCATAGCGGCCAGGTACAGCCAGCGGTCACGCAGTGTCTGCCAAGCATCGCGCATCTGCCTTGCGTACAACAGCGGTAAAATCAGGCTCAACAGTATCCACCTTGCAAAGGTCAGCAGGCCGGGTGAAATATCACCAACTGCAACCTTGCCAGCAACGGTATTGCCGGCCCAGAACAAGGTGGTCAGGGTGAGAAGCAGCGCTGGCTGCGACCACAATAGCGCTGCCAGCCGCCTCATCTGCTACCCCGAAGTGCGCCGCTCATCTCTTCGAGCTCAGTCCAGCGCAACAGATGTCTTTCCAGTTCGTTCTCCAGATCAGCTAACTGATCCAGTACCGGCTGGGTGTCAGTGTAGGGCTGTTCATAAAAATGCGGCTCCAGGGTCTGCTGGTGCAGCCTTTCGAGATTGTGCTCCACCGACTCAATAACTTGAGGCAACCGGTCGAGTTCCCGTTGCAGTTTGTATGACAACTTGGTCCCGGCACGGGCTGGGCCGCTAGAGACAGGATCGTCTCCTGCTGCCGGCTTCACCGGCGCGGTGGATTCTGCAGACGCCAATGCTTTGCCGTGGCGCACCCAATCGCTGTAATTACCCAGGTATGAATGAACCGAACCGTCAGCCTCGAAAGCAAGAATACTGGTAACAGTATTATCCAGAAAGGCCCGGTCGTGGCTGACCACAATCAAGGTACCGCTGTACTCACTGAGACGTTCTTCCAGAACCTCGAGCGTCTCTACATCCAGATCATTGGTCGGCTCATCCAGTATCAACAGGTTGGCGGGTTGGGTGAACAGCCTAGCCAGAATGACCCGGTTACGCTCACCCCCAGACAGAGCGCGGATCGGGGTGAGCGCCCGCTTGGCGCTGAATAAGAACCCACGGAGATAACCCACCACGTGACGCGGCTTACCATTCAGCGTAACGAAATCGCGCCCTTCGCCCACAATTTCCGCAACGGTCTTGTCCAGATCCAACTCTCGGCGGTGCTGATCAAAGTAACCGATCTGAACGCCTACACCTCGCTTGATAGACCCGGCGTCAGGTTCAAGCTCGCCCAGCAACAGACGCAGCAAGGTGCTTTTACCGACCCCATTGTTGCCCACTAACCCAATCCGATCCCCGCGGCGTATCCGCAGGGAGAAGTCACGCAACAGGGGAGATGCGCCATAGCCAAATGCGAGGCGACGGGCATCCAGCACCTTACGGCCAGAGTGGTCTGCCTCCTCAATATGCACCCGTGCCCGCGCTTCCAGGTTAACCCGTGCAGCCCGCTCGTCGCGCATCGCCTCAAGGGCACGGACCCGGCCTTCGTTGCGCGTACGCCGGGCTTTAAGGCCCTGGCGTATCCAAATCTCCTCCTCAGCCAGCCTGCGGTCGAACTCACTGTTGGTGTGGCGCTCAGCCGCTAATGCCTCATCCCGACGCTGGAGGAACTGTCGGTAATCGCCTGGCCAGCTTCGCAGCTGGCCGCGGTCTATCTCAACGATACGGGTTGCCAATCGCTGCAAAAAGGCCCGATCATGGGTAATAAACAACACCGCTCCTGTGAATACCCCCATTCGTCCTTCAAGCCACGCGATCGCTTCAAAATCCAGATGATTGGTCGGCTCATCGAGCAGCAAAAGATCGGGTCGGGACACCAAGGCCCGGGCAAGCGCAGCCCGGCGGCGCCACCCTCCGGACAGCGTTGTCATCGGTTGTTGTGGATCCAGCCCCATCTCAGTGCAGACCGTTTCGACCTGCTGCTGGGGATGCCAACCGCCATGCGCATCAATATGGCTGTGCAGATCCTGCAACGCTGCCAGGCCGCGTTTATCGAGTGTCGCTTCTGCTTGCTCGCGATACTGGCGGGTCAGAGCGATAATGTCAGCCAGCCCCACAGACACAAATTCGCCGACGCGGCCCTGCTCATCGGCGGGAAGCACCTGGGCCAGTTCACTGATACATAGATCGCCCTGGCGTCGCACTTCACCCTCGTCCGGTTCCAGTTCTCCCTTGACCAGATGCAGCAATGAGGTTTTGCCAGCACCGTTACGCCCCACCAGGCAGACCCGCTCACCCGGTTCTATGGACAGCTCGGCATGACGCAGCAGTTTACGGGCGCCGAACGCCAAGCTGACGGAGTCAAGTCGGACAAGGAACATCGCAAATAAAGCCCAGGTTGTATGTTCGACCGGACCTGGCGTCCGGCAAAACGCGATCTTAACCGAGGTCGGTCCTGTGCTCGTACCTCACGGTGACCCGTCCAGACCATACTTGAAAAAGACGACATAGGTCGCAGGCGGACAGGCACTTGCCCGACGCCGACAATTTGCCAGGCTGGGCAATAATATTTTTGTTTTTTCTGTATTTTCGCCTTCTCAACGGACAGGCATAAGCGTAGACTTCGCGGCCATTTTCAGCCACCACCGATAGATTCCTGCCGTGTTATTTGCTTTTTCTGTATTGCGCACCCTGTCGTCGCTGATGATTTCGGTGACGCTGTTAATGTTTGGTAACAGCATGTTTTCCACCCTGCTGGCGTTGCGGGCAAATATCGAACAATACCCCAACGAAATGATAGGCCTGATGACATCGGCTTACTTTCTCGGATTCGCCCTGGGCACCTTTCGCTCGGGGCCGCTGATCAATCGTATTGGCCACATCCGCACCTTTGCCGCTCTTTCAGCGATTGCGGCAGCCTGTGCTCTACTGGTCCTGGTTATTCCGAACCCCTGGGCCTGGGTTGCACTGCGGGCCGTTATGGGGGCAGCCGCAGCGGGGCTTTTCGTGGTGGTAGAAAGCTGGCTTAACAACCGTGCGACTAATCAGAGCCGTGGCCTGCTGCTGTCGATGTATATCATGATCGGCTATATCGCCTCCGCGGTGGGTCAACAAGCAATAAGAATAAGTGATCCGGGCGGCTTCGAACTCTTCCTTGTGGTCGGGGTAGTCTTGGCACTATCCCTGGTACCGGTTTCGCTGACCCGGGCTACTCACCCCGATCCGGTCGAAACCCCACACCTGAATATGCGCCGGCTGTTTGAGGTATCACCCACCTCAGTCATTGCCTGCCTTGCGGCTGGCTTGATTAACTCCAGCTGGTGGGGCCTGGGCCCGGTCTATGCCCGGGAAATTGGCCTGAGCGTTACCGGCATCTCCGGGTTTATGACCGCTGGGCTGCTTGGCGGAATGCTGCTGCAGTTGCCAATCGGTCGTCTTTCGGACCGGCTTGATCGGCGCCTGGTGCTATTTGGCGTAACCATTTGCATCAGCATTCCTGCCCTGATATTAGCTCTAGGTGAGTTTCTACCCACCTGGGGTATGCTGGCAGTGGTTGCACTTTTCTTTGGTCTGGCATCGACACTTTACCCGCTCAGTATTGCCTACGCCAACGACTATCTGGAACCCAGCGATGTCGTCGCCGCGAGCGGTGGCTTTGTCCTGGTGTTCGGAATCGGCGCAGTCGTGGGGCCGCTCGCGGCCTCAGCCGCCATGCGCCTTGCCGGTCCCCCGGGTATGTTTCTCTATATCATCGCCACGGCAGCCCTACTGGCGGGGTTTATCGCCTGGCGTATGCGGGTGCGCCAGTGGGCGCCCGTGGTCGAGAAAGAGCCTTATGTGCTGCAACCGGAATTACAAACGCCCGGCGTCATCAGCGATCTTGACCCACGTGCACAGGTCGACGAGGGATACGACCAGGGGCCAGATATTCTCGATACACCCGAGACAGATACAAAGGGCGAGGCATCGTTTGGATTCTGGCTGGGTCGCTCTGGCGCCCCGTCTGAGAGCGAGCCCGATACCAGCCAGGACCGAACTGACGAACAGCAGGTTTCGGGTCAATCCAGCTAGGATAAGGCCTAGATAATCAAGCGTCGCCAGTATCCCGGCTGAGCTGGTAGCGCACGGCGAGTACCTCGTAACGACACACCCCGCCTGGAGCCTGAAATTCGATCTCATCACCCTCGGTTTTGCCAAGCAATGCCTTGGCGATGGGCGAGCCGTGAGAGATCATGCCCGCATCGATATTCGCCTCCAGCTCGCCGACGATTCGGTAGCAAACCTCACGGTCACCTTCTTCCTCCCACAGATCGACCCATGCGCCGAAAACGACCTTACCCTTGGCATTCAGGCGGGCTGGGTCAATCACCTCAGCGATGGCCAATTTAGATTCGAGCTCTGCAATACGGCCCTCAATAAAGCCCTGCTGTTCGCGCGCCGCATGGTATTCCGCATTTTCTGAAAGATCGCCGTGCGCACGTGCCTCAGCAATCGCCTCGATCACCGCGGGTCTGTCCACCCGCTTAAGCTGCTGCAGCTCTTCCTGCAGCCTTTGGGCACCATCCTGGGTTAGCAATACTCGTGTCATAAATTACGACTCACCTGATCTGTTCTTATCCATTGCCAAAATGGGATCGCATACCCATCACCCAGCCTCTTTGAACTTCTCGCCATACACACCTATGAAATAGGTTGCACTGTGCTGACTGCCACCATCAGGGGCATTCGATAAGGCGCTTGGGTTAAATGTGGGCACGACAGGCCCCGGTTCACTATTACTTTACCCCAATCGTGGATGGAAAGACAAAAGGAACGGGTCGAAAAGTGTTAAGAACTGCTCACACACGGGCCCTACTGCGAGACAGTACCCGTCCAGCCCGTGGGTGCTAGGCCAGTTTGGCACGTCAGTCTGATTGAGAATAGCCCATCGGAATCGTGCTGACCGTCAGTGCCGGTGGATCAGTAATGCAGGCCTCCCGACATTGCCCACAGCCCAGGCATTTTTGTGGGTCGACCCGGGGCTGATTCGATGCCCACAACAATGCTCCGGGCACCGGGCAACTGTGCGCACAAGCGCCACATTCTGGCCCCTGGTAAGGAAGGCAGTGTTTCGGGTCTACCCTGACTAGGGCCAACGGCGCGGGAGTCACCGAGTCAGTTTCATCTGCCCCTTTCGAATCATCTTGCGCCCCCGTCGTACTGAAGCGAAGTGCGGCCGGATCACAAGATGTGACGCAAGGCCAGTCATCACATAACCGGCAACCGCGATTCAGAAGGTCGAGTGCAGGCGTGCCCGCCACTTGCGGCCCCAGATTTGCACCCAGTGCGAAGATCACGCCATGCGGGCAAGCCTCTACGCAGGCATCACAGCGGGTGCAGGCGAGCAAAAAATCCAACTCATCCAACGCAAAAGGCGGGCGCACCCAGCGCTGCGCCTTTCGCGATGCCCATTGATCCGCATATTGCACCGAGACCCGGGCGGTCTGATCAATCGTGCGTCGAAAAAATGAGCGGCGATCCATTACAGGCGCATAATCATGGGCTGCATCAGCAGCCAGAGGTGAAAACCCGTAAAACCCACGGCCAGCAGGACCATGGGGATCAGACCCACCGATCCCGAGCTCTGGATTGCAAATAAAGCCCGGTAGCGATGATGCAGTACCTTCAGCGCAATCCAGAACCCAAACACCATCAGGCCCGCTTGTAATGCGAAAACCAGTTCTGGGCTGATCAACATGTCCAGGTGCCGGCCTTGTTTTTCTGCCAGCGTAAGGGGGGAAGCGCCGGCGCCAAGAGGGTTAAGCAGAAGTCCCAAAACGCCGTCGCTTTCTCGAACAACATGGCCCAGGTTGTGGGCGAGATGGTAGGCAAAGGCAAGAGGCAGGGTCACAAAGGCCAGGTTCGAAAACAATTTTTTGAACGAAACAACCTTGCCTGTGAGCAGGTAAGTCATCCGCACCGTCCCGGAATACACCATCGCTGGTACAACCAGACTTAGAGAAAGAAAAAACGTGAAAGTGGGCAAGAGGTCCCCCGAATCACCCACAATGCGTGCAAATGAACTGACACCTTTTTCCCATAGGGGCATCATGGTAAGCCCGTGAAAACCGGTCAACGCCAACAGGCACAGCATGAACCAGGCTTCATCCCAGTGTGGCCGGGCCTTTTTGATGACCTCGATGCTGGGCGGGCGTAAACGCCAGTTCACATTCTGTGAGGGGCAACTGCTCACGCAGTTACTGCAGGACGTGCAATACGTATTTTCAGTTAATCGGCCCATCACCAGGTGGGTGGGGCAAGGTTCGATCTGATCGGTTCCGTGATAACACGCCAGCGTATCGCATCGTTCACAGACTTCCAGGTCAACAGGTCGCAGTTCTATCGGGGCAAGCTGCGAATAAAAGCCAACAGTACGGCCCACGGGACAAAAATAACGGCAAAACGCCCGGCGCTCAAAAATCGCCAGCGACACAGCAGCCAGCACCACCATCAGCAGGGCGAGGATTGCCGTCGCCCGCGGGCTACCCGTTAGACCTGTTCCCAATTCAAGCCACGTGAGACCAGTCAACAGCGCCAGTGCCGGCCACATATTGCGCAAGATTCTAGGCACACGGAGGTTGAGACTATTATTGGGCGCTGCGTTGCCGGTTCGCCCGCGTCGGACCAGCCACCCGGCCAGGGTGTTCCAGGGACAAACGGCACACCAGAATGATCCGGCAAAAAAGATAGAAAGAATCAGAACCGCCCACCACACATTCCATGTCAGGACAGTCGCAAGGTTCCGTTCTGGTATGGGCGTTCCGAATAGACCCGCAATCACGATAAGTCCAAACAGGGCTACCAAGGCGAGTTTAAGGATTTGGCGCAACATCGGGCCAAGCACACGAACTACCCGAAGGCTGCCATCCCAGCGACCGCCTGGGATCCATCTGAAACGAAGCTCTGTCGCCGGGGCCTTCGGTGTCGCCAGCAACCGTATACTGAGCAGCGCCACAACAACGCCTACCACACCGGCCCAACCGGGAGGCAACCCCGGATGCATCATAGATAAGCCACCCTCTGTCGAACAGAACAGACTGGATCGAAGTAACTCTGAGATATTCATCAATCGCAATCCATCCGCCGCTGCCCTTTTTCGCCAGAGGCCGGCCCCTTCCCCGAGCCCCTCACCTTCTCGCGGGCAATGCGTTTACGTTGAGCGACACTGACACCGATCAAAACCGCGGCCAAAATACTACCGAGCACCCCGAGCAGACCCACGGGGGAACTATCTCCCACGCGCAATGGAAAATCGACCTGGTATGGCTCACCGCCTGCCTCAAATTTTGCCGTAATGGTGTAATCGCCGGCCTCTTTGAAGATAAAGCCCTGCCGGTAAACACTGTCATCAGGCACCTGGGTTCCAATCACCTCTTGGTCACCGCTACCCAGCCAGTTATCCTCTCGCACCGTAAAGGTCACCACGCTGGCCAAGGGCTCTGTAGTATCAAGATGAGTCGCGTAGAGGTTTATTCGGCCCGGCCCATTGGGGCGTGGAAAGGCCGGATAAACCATATACGAAACCCGATAGTCTCCGATCTGCGTTTCGACCTGCATGCTTGGTGGCGTATTTGAGTCCTCGTTCAGGCTATAGGCGGGTCGTCCCAGCACGTGGTGTGCGTGCCCGATCGAACACCATCCCAGGATCACCCACAGGCTAAATAGTTTCACAGGTCCGCGCATGGCTCAGGCCTGTGGTTGCACACTGGCAAGGTGGCTTCGCTTAACGATCTGGATCGGAAGGCTGGGGTGGGGGCACACTTCAACACACAAACCGCAACCCACACACCCACGTTCGACCACGGGGCGGTATTGGTTCCACAGTTCAAACCGTATCCCCCGCGTGCCCAAGGGGCAGACGCTGACGCAGGCACCGCAGATACCCTGGTCGATCCACGGATAGCACCCTGCCCGATCGATCTGAGCGATACCCATATTCACTTTTTCTCGAGGCGTTACCGTGAGTGCATCTGTGGGGCAGATTTCCATACACTTTCCACACAGGGTACACGCTTTCACCTGCGGGTTGATAAAGGGAGTATTCACCGCTGTGCCACCATCATTCCGGCGAAACTGGATGCAACGGGGTGGGCATACCTCACCGCACATGCCGCAACCAATGCACGCGGTCTTAAATGCCACTAAGTCTGGCAAGGCGCCCGGCAATGGCACTTGTTGTCCCGGGTCCGACGGTAGTACCGGCGCCATCAACCTGGCCAGCCCATAAGGGAGTGCGCCCGCTATCATCGCGAGCACTGAGGCGCCGACACGCGTCAGAAATCTACGTCTTTGCGCTCGCATTGCCAAAAACCTGACGCTGCTGGCCTTTCTGGTCATGCCGGTAGCGGGGGCCCTGATATCCGGGGCCCTGGTTAGCTGCGTCGGTGATTCGCCACTTGAAACCCAACGCATCGGTAGGGCAAACCGCGATACAGGCAGTGCAGTTATTGCATTCCTGGCCAAAATCATCACGCAATGGATTAAGCCCAAACTCACAAACCCCGTTGCATTTGGTGCAATCGTTACAGGTAACAACGTTTCGCTGGATTCGAAGCACACGGAATCGACCCAATAGCGAATACAGCGCACCGCCCGGACACAGATAACGGCAGAAACCCCGACGGGCAACCAGCAGATCAAACAGTAAGGTGGCTGTAAAAAATAATGCGCCGGCACCCATTCCCCGATGCGCAATAGCATAGTAGATCTCCCGCCCCAGAATTGCTGGCGGATACACTGCGGCCACCACTACCGAACCGCTGATCCCGCATATCAACAGGCCAACCGCAAGAACGCCATACTTTAATTTTGAATCCAAGCGTCTGCGACCTGTCTGGAGCCCAAAGCGCCCTAACATGATTCCAAGATTGGTGTTCAATTCATAAAGAAAATTGGCGGGGCATATCCAGCCGCAGAAGAATCTACCGAAAATCAGGGTAGCCACAACCGGTAACAATGCGGTCAGCACGAACGGTTTGTAAAAGTCAAACCCGGCAGCCATCTGCCCGACGACTGCCAAGGGGTCGCTCATCTTGACCCCAAACAACCTTCCCGACCAGGTGGTGCCTTTAATGGCGTCCAGATCCCGGACAGGGTCATTCACAAAAGGGGCTGTTAACGCCTCGATAACGTCATAGAGCTTCTGCTCGCCAGGGGCGAGCAGATCATAAGCATGGGCGGCAAGATAGGTCTGGTATACGTGAAGAAACGGCAGCATCACCAGTAGTGCCAATACCAGGCTCATCGTAAGCCAGCGGACTTTATTCAGGTGCCGCCACTTAGAGGCAGAGCCAATCGCCTGCTTAGTCAGAAAGCTTTTTTCCATTAAGCTTGATCTGGAATAATGCGGATGGCTTGAGGCATCTGAATACATGAACGTTCGCACAAGCCGCAACCGACACAGGCATCCAAAACCTCCGGCTGCTCCAGCATTCCAACCCGCAACGCCAGGTCGGGGAGCGGACAGGCCCGATAACACACGCCACAGGTTTTACCCTGATAGGAGAGGCAAAGCCGCTTGTCCACCTGGGCGCGACCCATGCGCACCCCTTCGGTGATATCGGTGATGGTACGCGGTATCGACGCAATAGCACCACTAGGACACACCTCACCACACTTCATACACAGAATGCATGCTTTCTCCCGAGGCGTGATGTAGGGCGTATCCAGCGAGGCCAGACCATTTTCAAGCCCGAAGTAATTTATGCAGCGATTGGGGCAAACTTCTCCACACTGACCACAATGAATGCACCGGCGGACGAATTCTGACTCGGGCAGAGCGCCCGGGGGACGGAGGTAGCGTTGGCCCGTTGTTCTCGTGCTGGCCTGCCCGGAACTTGGGGTTGCTGTCGTCATTGCAGCCATTGCTGCAAGCCGGATAAAAGACCTTCTTCGCATGGATATGAACCAGAACTTGGGCTGGTGGGTCAGTGATCCCGTGACCGCCTCCCGTCACGGGATCATCGCTTGGACCCGATCAGTCAGATCTTTTCAATGCGCGCCGCTGACTTTTTGAAATCCACCTGACCCGACACAGGATCCCAAACACGACTGGTTACCCGATTTGCCAGCCACTTATTCTTCTTAGGATCAGCGCTATCCGCGACAGAGAGATTCCACGGCCCGAACATATAGCCACGAGGAACATTGTTGCGTGCAGGTTTTACCAGGCTATTCGTCCCTACCTGGACCCTGGCCTCCAATGACCCTCGTCGGGTAACCACACGCACCTTGTCACCATCGCTGACCTGAAGGTCTGCGGCATCCTCTGGGTGCATCTCCACATACATTTCCGGAACCAGTCGGCGAGTCGTAGGGCTGCGATTGGACTTGGCGGTATGGAAATGCTCGTAGACCACCCCCAGGCCAAACCAATAGGGGTACTTATCTTTGGGCACCGTATCCCATGCTTTTCCACGGAATTCTTCATCTGGCAGATCTGGCGTAAGCCCCCGGTCCCGGGCCAGCTTGATCAGATCCAAATGATCGATGGTATAGAGGTCTTTCTTAACCCCGAATTCCATCAGTTTACGAGTCAGTTCTTCCCGATCTGTGTAATCCTGCTGACAAAGTTTCATGTGCACCTTGCCGTCCTTGGTACGAAAATATCCGTATGGCTTGTTCTTCCATTGACCCTCCTGCAACATGTAACGGCGCTTGGCCCCACCGCTCTTGGCGATCTCGTAGGTCGGGGCCGGCCATTGAATACCGCGCAACTGGCGCAATTGTTCGTAGGGAGAAATACCATCGATCTTCTCCCGATCAAGGATGCCGGTCAGATCGGTATCGGTACCTGCAGATGCCCGGATCACATCCCGAAATACCTCTTCGGTATCGATGAAACCATTCTTGTCTTTTTTCCAGGGAAAGATTTTCTCACCGTCCATGCCAAGAAGGTGGGCGATCTCTTTACCTTTATCGACAACCATGTCCAGGTCGGGCAGACACCCCGGTGGCGGCATAGCGGCCTGATCACAGATATTGATCCGCCGCTCGGAACTGATATACACACCTGATACCTCACCCCAGGTGGCTGCCGGGAAAATCACATCGGCGTAGAGATTATTCGGCGCGTGGCGATAAATTTCTTGGACAACGTTAAATGTCTTGGTCAACGCGGGCCGGACCAGATTCTCCTGATCAGGCAGGTCTATATGGGTGGCGTAAACCAGGAACATGGCCTTAACTTCTTCTTTAAGGGCCCGCTCCATCATTCCTACGGCATAACCGGGATTCTTGGAGTTCATGGCGTTGAAAAGATTCTCCTCTGGTACGCGCCAATGTTTTGCCATGTGCGCCCGGTGAATCTCGTCTTCGAGTGGGAGATTAAAAGGTAGCCGTCCAGTAAGCCCGCCAGTGAAGCGCTCGCCCATCGCATTAGGTTGACCCGTCATGGAAAACGGCCCACAGCCCGGTTTTGCCAAGTTACCGGTCAGGGTTAAGAGATTAACGATGGAAATCACGTTATGTTGCCCGTGGATATGCTGGTTGTACCCAATCCCCCACATGATGATCACACCGCCATAACCCCCCTCGATACCCGCACCAGAACTGGATTGCTTTCCTTTGCTCCGTGCCAGGCGCTTACGCGTCGCATCTGCAAACAAACCCGCGACGTGGCGTATAAGATCTGGAGACACGTCGTGATTCGGCCCACCCATGCGATCTTGCACCTGCTCAGGGCTGTAATCATTAAGGACCCCCTCGGTATAGACTTCCCAACCAGTGGTGTGTTCCTTAAGAAAATCCCAATCAATCACATCCGGGTGTTCTTTCAGTAGGACGTGGGCGATCGAATTCAGGAAACTGATATCACCATTGAGAATCGGAACATGGGTGGAGTTCTCAGGATTGATGTCTTCGTACCCCATTTGCGTGCCGGTACGCCGCGGATCCACAACCACCGTGGGGATATCATTCTTCTTCTTATGGTCTGCGGCGCGCCAGAAGATAATGGGATGTGACTCACGGGCGTTATGACCGAAGTGCATGATCATGTCGCAAAGCTCAATATCATCGTAGGCGAGCGGGGGCGTATCAGATCCCAGGGTGGCGAAATACCCGGTCACGGCAGAGGTCATGCACATGCGAGCATTAGCCTCGATGGTGTTTGACCCGAGCACACCCTTCATAAAGAGATTTTCGAGGTATTGGCCCTCCATGGTAAGTTGGCCCGAGCCATACAGGGCAATCGAGTTACCACCATATGTCTTAGCGAGGTAGGCAATCTTGTATGCCACCATTTCTGAGGCTTGATGGTATGGAACACGAATAAAGTGCTCTTCATCAAACGATCCTTTGCTACTGGTGATAAAGCCCAGGTCACCATGCCCAGGCTTACTCCACTCGGCCCACACATCTTTTCGGACATAGGCATCGCCTTCCATACGATCCACGTACATCGGTTCTGCCGCTGTTAACCCCTTAATGCATTGCAAACCATAGTTTGTCGGGTGATCCTTGTCTGGGCGCATAGAGACGATCTTGCCGTTCTCAGTCTGAATGATGGTGCCACACCCCACACCACAGTAGGGGCACTGGGCCAGGGCGGTACCGCGTTCAGGCCCACTCGAGGGCTCTGCGGCCTCAAGCTCTGGGTTATGGCCGACCAAAAGGCTGGCGCCAGCAGTAGACCCGGTAACGAACGCGCTGGACTTCAGGAAATCTCGTCGCGAAAACTTGTTCTTAATGCGTTTCATGCTGTATCTCCTAAATTCACTGACTATTCGGTAAGTCGCGCATATACGTAATCACGTCATCAATCTCCTGATCGGTCAGGTTCGCTAAACCGTTGGACCCGCTGAATCCCAACATCCGCGTGTTTGAGCGCCCCTCTTTAACCGTCATGCGAATAAACCCATCTGAGGCCTTGTTTAAAAATCCTGGCCTACCGATCGCAGTCCCAGTACCACCCGCCAGATAGCCATCTCCCTTAACGCCATGGCAGGTCGCACAGATCTGTTCAAACCAGAAACGTCCTAGACGAGGGTCACCATGAGCCTCAGGCTGGGCGTCAACCTCGTCAGAACGATTGGGCAGGGTCTCAAATGAGCGAAAGTAGGCCACCAGTGCCTTAATTTTTTTGCGGCCCAGGTGAGCAAATGGGGGCATGCCCGTACCGGCGCGGCCATCCCGAATCGTCCCCATAAAGTACTTGTCAGAGGCGATGCTCAGAAGTTCCGGGTTAGTCAGGGAAGGGGCAAACCCGGCCTTGCCAATTGCATCGGCCTGATGGCAGAAAACACAATTCGCCTGATACAGTTTCTCCCCTTCTTTCACCATTGCAGGATCCGTGCCAGCATGACCTGCGTTTAATGGAGCCAACAAGATCAAAGTGATCAGAAGGCCGGCTTTGGGCTGGATAATCCTTAATCGTTTCATGGGTTTTACCTCGGCGGTTTTTACTCAGTCTTATTGCGATTGAGACAATTAGGGCTAATCCCGGGTTCCATCTTCGACAGGGGGCTGCCACATGTCCTGATGGCAGTTACCGCACGGCACTCCCTGTTCTTCGATCCGCTCATGCTCGGCATCGAGAAAATCCTCAGGCAGTTCATGTGCGATACCCTTGTGGCAATCAATACAGGTTTTTCCCTCCTTTGCGGCAACGGTATGCCGGTCCCGAGCCACCTCTGACTGATTAGCCAGGTTCATTGATCGGTCTATATGGCAATTTCGGCACTCCCGGGAATCTGTTTCAGCCAGAGTGTCCCAGACTTTCTGCGCAAGGAGCCAGCGCTTTGCCAGAAATTTCTCACGTGTATTGATCGAGCCCGTAACAGCAAAAAAAAGCTCGTTGGTTGCCGTGATTTTTCTCAATGTCATCGGCCACCAACCTCTGGGCACATGGCAATCCGGGCAACTCGCGCCGACACCCGATCTATTTGAATAATGAACGGATGATTGGTATTCGAGGTAGACATTACTGCGCATCTCATGGCAGCTGATGCAAAATTCTTCGGTGTTGGTAATCGCCAGGGCCCAGTTGAAACCGCCCCACAACACGATGCCTAAAAGGAGGGCGCTGGCAACTGACCACAAGGGCCAACGCCGCATTAAGCGACGTAACATGCAGATGACTTTGGGATAGGTATGCTTTGGACATACACCGTGGCATTAATGTGACTGAACCTCTGATTCGACTTGCACCACCGGCAAGTTCGGCCGATCTAACGTGGCTCGGTTCAAACGCCAATTCGGACCCGACAGACTTAAATTTAAATTCATTATCACGCTCAAGTTTGATTCTGAACAAAGCAGCCACAGANCGCTTGATCTACGTCAGGCAATATATGCTCTGGAGATAAAATATTTTGTTCTATAGATAAACCGACAAGNCGCCAGAAACAGTCGTGATGGANAAAAGGTTGCGAAGGAGCGAGAAGAGCCGGGCCACGGGACCGGANAACTTAGCGCCTTCGAACTGNATCAGCCGGTTAGGCTGATCGGCATCACACAGTGACAGTCTGGTGTAGCGTCTGTAACCGATTCACACTCACATCTGGACCACTGCGGTGGGCCTCACAGGCAGCACGAGCTGCGGCAAGGGTCGTAAAGTAGGTGACCTTGTGAATCAGCGCCTGGCGTCGAATCGTTTGTGAATCCAGCCGGCTGTGGCGGCTCGCTGTCGTATTCACGATCAGGTCGAATTCACCATTCTTGATGCTGTCGACCACATGGGGGCGCCCTTCGCTGACCTTGTTGACCACACGGGCTTGCAGCCCCGCCCGCTCCAGAGCCTGGGCTGTACCCTCGGTCGCGACGAGAGAAAACCCGCTATCACTCAGGTAGCGCGCGACATCGATTACGCCTGCTTGATCGGACGTACGAACGCTGATTAAAACCGATCCTGTGGCGGGAATCAGCGTTCCAGTAGCGCGTTGGGCCTTACGATAGGCCTCACCAAAAGTCATGCCGATACCCATCACCTCGCCGGTGCTCTTCATCTCCGGGCCTAGCACCGGATCCACACCAGGAAACTTGATGAAGGGGAACACTGCCTCTTTTACCGAAAAATAATCGGGAGACACGGTTCCGCGCACACCCTGGCGGGCAAGCGACTGGCCCGCCATAGCGCGTGCACCAATCTTGGCCAGCGGCCGAGTGGTCGCCTTGGAGACGAAGGGCACGGTACGCGATGCCCGGGGATTCACCTCAAGAACAAATATATCTCCGTTCTTAACAGCAAACTGAACATTCATAAGACCGATCACATTCAATGCCAGCGCCATCTCGCGGGTCTGACGGGAGAGCTCAGCTTGCGTTTCTTCGCTCAGCGAAAACGGGGGCAGCACACACGCCGAGTCACCCGAGTGCACCCCGGCTTCCTCAATATGCTCCATGATGCCGCCAATGACGACCTCACTGCCATCACAGACAGCATCTACGTCAACCTCCACCGCGTCACTCAGAAATCGATCCAGCAGAATTGGCGATTCATTCGATACCTGGAACGCGTCGCGCAGGTAGCGCTCTAGCTCCTCACGGCTATGGACGATTTCCATCGCTCGCCCGCCAAGAACATAAGACGGCCGCACCACCAATGGATACCCGATATCCTCAGCACGGTCCAGGGCCTGCAACTCGGCCATTGCGGTCCGGTTAGGAGGCTGCAGCAGGCCCAGGTCGTTTATCAGCTCCTGGAAATGTTCTCGATCCTCGGCCTGGTGGATAGATTCAGGTGAAGTTCCCAGAATCGGGACCCCGGCCTTGGCAAGGCCGCGCGCCAGTTTCAGGGGCGTCTGACCGCCATACTGTACGATCAGCCCGGTGGGTTTTTCCACCGCGCAGATCTCAAGCACATCTTCCAGGGTGAGCGACTCGAAATACAGCCTGTCAGACGTATCATAATCGGTTGATACGGTCTCCGGGTTGCAGTTAATCATGATGGTCTGATAGCCATCTTGTCGAAGGGCCATAGCGGCATGCACGCAGCAATAATCGAACTCGATCCCCTGACCGATCCGATTCGGGCCGCCACCTAGAACCACCACCTTGTCTACCGGCTCAGGATCGGCTTCACACTCCTCCTCGTATGTGGAGTAGAGATAAGCGGTAGGAGTTGCGAATTCACCGGCACAAGAATCCACCCGTTTATAAACTGGACGCACACCCAACTCGTGTCGACGCGCGCGCAGTTGTTCCTCGCTTACATTCAGTAGTGTTGCCAGGCGAATATCAGAAAAACCATCCCGCTTGAAATGCCACAGGGCCTCCTGATCAAGATCTGGCAACTTGCGCTGGCCTATCTCCCCTTCTGTCACCACCAGTTCGAAGATCTGCGCGAGAAACCATGGGTCGATACCTGTCAGCGACTGTACTTCGGTAAGAGTCAGTCCGTGACGGAAGGCATCAGCGATATACCAGGCCCGACGCGCCCCAGGAATCCGAAGTGCGCTGGCAAGGTCATCCAGATCGACCTCGCCGCGTGCTGGGTCCATTAACGGATCCAGGCCATGGCTTCCGATCTCAAGGCCTCGCAGTGCCTTCTGGAATGATTCTTTAAATGTCCGGCCGATCGCCATAACCTCACCAACCGACTTCATCTGTGTCGTTAAAGAAGCGTCAGCCTGGGGGAATTTCTCGAAGTCAAAACGCGGAATCTTGGTCACGATGTAATCGATGCTAGGCTCGAAAGAGGCAGGTGTGGCACCCCCCGTGATATCGTTATCAAGTTCATCCAGGGTGTAGCCGATTGCCAGTTTCGCCGCGACCTTAGCAATGGGAAAGCCAGTTGCCTTGGATGCGAGTGCCGACGAGCGTGATACCCGGGGGTTCATCTCAATAATGACCATACGGCCGCTAGCCGGATCAATCGCAAATTGAACATTGGAGCCACCCGTATCAACGCCGATCTCGCGCAATACCGCGATACTCGCGTTGCGCATAATCTGATATTCCTTGTCAGTCAGCGTCAGCGCCGGTGCTACCGTAATGGAGTCACCGGTATGAACCCCCATCGCGTCGAAATTCTCAATCGAGCAGACTATGATGCAATTGTCACGGCTGTCGCGCACCACTTCCATCTCAAATTCCTTCCATCCCAAGATGCACTCTTCGATTAACAGCTCGCGGGTGGGCGATGCATCCAGTCCACGCTTGCAGATAGCGGCATATTCCTCAATGTTGTAGGCAATCCCGCCTCCGCTACCCCCCAGGGTGAATGAGGGCCGGATAATGACGGGAAATCCGATAAGATCGAGCACCGACATGGCTTCTTCCATGGAGTGTGCAAGGTCTCCTCGCACAACCTCCAGGCCGATGTCCTGCATCGCATTACGAAAGCGTTCTCGATCTTCAGCCTTATCGATCGCATCACGGGTAGCACCAATCATCTGCACTGCGAATTTTTCCAACACCCCGTGGCGCGCCAGATCAAGCGAACAGTTAAGCCCGGTCTGCCCACCCATGGTGGGCAATAACGCATCCGGTCGCTCTTTCTCTATGACCAGGGCGACCGCCTCCCAGGTGATCGGCTCAATATAGGTCGCATCTGCGAACTCAGGATCGGTCATGATCGTTGCGGGATTCGAATTTACGAGAATGACACGGTAGCCCTCCTCACGCAGCGCTTTGCAGGCCTGCACTCCAGAGTAATCAAACTCGCAGGCCTGGCCAATGACAATCGGCCCGGCTCCGATAACCAGAATCGAGTGGATATCCGAGCGTTTAGGCATCCGCAGATTCCCGGGACGACGCCATCAGGTCGACAAAACGATCAAACAGGCTCGCGATATCCTGAGGCCCAGGACTCGCCTCTGGGTGCCCCTGAAATGAAAACGCCGGGGCATCACTCAGTTTAATGCCCTGGATCGACTGGTCGAAAAGAGAGCGGTGTGTCACCGTGATATTCCCCGGCAAGGAATCGGGATCGACAGTAAAACCATGGTTCTGACTGGTAATCATGACCCGCTGCGACACAAGATCAATAACCGGGTGGTTGGCGCCGTGGTGACCAAACTTCATTTTCAGGGTGCGAGCGCCCGCCGCCAACGCCAGCAACTGGTGCCCCAGACAGATGCCGAACAACGGAGTACCGCTGCTGATAATCTGCCTAATCGCCTCGATTGCATATGCGCAGGGTTCGGGGTCGCCGGGTCCGTTTGAAAGAAATACCCCGTCGGGCTGACGTGCGAGCACTTCTTCAGCTGGTGTCTGGGCTGGAACCACGTCGACCGCACAGCCCCGATCAGCGAGCAGGCGAAGAATATTGCGTTTGACCCCGAAATCGTAGGCCACAACCTGCCAACGTGGTGTGGGGGCCACACGATGCCCCCCGGCTAACACCCAACTTCCTTCACTCCAGCAGTACGGTTCAGTGGTGGTGACCGTTTTTGCCAGATCCATCCCTTTTAGACCCCCAAAAGCGCGTGCCTGGGCCAGTGCCTGAGCCTCATCTACATGACCCGCCTGGATGCAGCCATTCTGAGCGCCTTTTTCGCGTAACAACCGGGTCAGCCGGCGAGTATCGATATCGCTGATGCCGAGAACATCCTGGCCCAAGAGGTACTCACTGAGTGTCTCCTGGGACCGAAAGTTACTCAGGCGGTTTGGCAGGTCACGCACGACCAGGCCGCAGGCAAATACTCGGCCAGACTCGGTATCCTCCTGATTAGCGCCAACATTGCCGATATGGGGGCAGGTCAGCGTGACGATCTGCCGGGCATATGACGGATCTGAGACAATTTCCTGATAACCGGTCATCGAGGTGTTGAAAACCACTTCGCCTACCGCCTCGCCGATGGCCCCCACGGAGCGGCCATGGAATACGGTTCCGTCTTCAAGAGCCAGGATCGCCGAGGTCATGTAGTGGGGCTCTCAATGAGGCATAAAAAAAAGGAGAAGCCGCCTGGGCTTCTCCTTTTGATCTGGCCGAAATAGTGTCTCATTCCGGGGGAAGGAGTTTATCTGTTTGCACAGCGAACATCAATCGATTCCGTGCCTTCTCAGTCCGAGCACATCCTGCATATCGAAAAGGCCGGTGCTTTGTTCTGCCAGCCACAGCGCACAACGTAGCGCCCCGTTGGCGTAAATCTCGCGGCTACTGGCCTTGTGGGTAATCTCCACCCGCTCGCCGGCCCCAGCAAACCACACGCTGTGCTCACCCACGATATCAGCAGCACGGACCGTGGCGAAACCAATCTGGCGATCCTGACGGGCCCCCGTATGTCCATGGCGAGAGAAGACGCCTTCCTGATCCAGACTACGGCCCAAAGTATTTGCCACAACCTCACCCATCTTGAGTGCTGTGCCTGAAGGCGCATCGACCTTATTGCGGTGGTGCGCCTCTATCACTTCAATATCTACGTCATCGCCGAAAGCCTGGGCCGCCACCTCCAGCAATTTCAGACAGACATTAACGCCGATACTCATATTGGGAGCCAGCACAACGGCCGTTTCAAGAGAGACCTTCGCCATCAACTCCTTCTGTGGTGCATCAAAACCGGTGGTACCGATCACGGCACGGGCCTGGTGTTGCGCACAATAAGACAGGTTGGCCAGGGTTGTTTCAGGTGTGGTGAAATCAACCAGCACGTCGAAAGGAGGCCCGGCAATACTATCGCCAATCACGGGGCCTCGATTGGTCGTACCCGCGAGCATCCCGGCACTTTGGCCCACAGCGTCATGGCCTGGTTGCTCAAAGGCATGTTGCAGCGTGACTGCCTCATGGTTCTCGCAGGCCACCACCAGTGCCCGACCCATCCGGCCCGCGGCACCTGCAATCGCGACACGTATCACGCTGGCTAACCCCGCCTGGTTCTGGTAAACGTGGCCTTCATCCAAGCAGATCCCGGACGCCATCTCGCTCTTCGCGCAATTCGACCTCAGTCAGACGCATGCGTTTCTCACTGAATTCATTGATCGCCAGATCGGCAACCACAGAGTATGCCCCATCGGTGCAACGAACCGGGAAGGAGTAAATCAGGCCGTCCTCAATGCCGTAATCCCCCCGGGCCACAATGCCCATGCTGACCCAGTCACCCTCAGGGGTCCCCTGGGCCCAGGTTCGCATATGGTCGATTGCGGCAGATGCCGCCGAGGCGGCACTTGACGCGCCACGTGCCTTGATAATCGCTGCGCCCCGTTGTTGCACCGTCGGGATAAAGTCATTCACCATCCAACCCTCATCTACCAGGTCGATGGCCGACTGCCCATTCACCTGGGCGTGGTGAATATCGGGGTATTGGGTCGCAGAATGGTTGCCCCATATGCTGACCCGGGTGATCTTGGTGGTCGCGGCGCCAGTACGCTCGGCTAACTGACTGATGGCACGGTTGTGGTCAAGGCGAGTCATCGCAGTGAATTGCCCGGTATCGATATCCGGCGCATTGGCGGAAGCGATCAGGGCGTTGGTATTCGCCGGATTCCCAACCACCAGCACCTTGACCGATCGGCTGGCGCTATCGTTCAGCGCCTTGCCCTGAACAGAGAAAATCCGGGCATTTTCGGTAAGCAGATCCTTACGCTCCATACCGGGGCCACGCGGGCGCGCCCCTACCAGCATCGCAAAATCAGCATCGCCGAAGGCTTCTGTGGGGTCATCCGAACACTGTACCGCCTGCAACAGCGGAAAAGCACAGTCATCCAACTCCATCACAACCCCACGCAGGGTATCCATCGCCGGAGGAATCTCGAGCAACTGCAGGATCACGGGCTGGTCAGGCCCCAACATATCGCCGGCCGCGATCCGAAACAACATGGCATAACTGATCTGTCCCGCGGCACCGGTGACCGCAACCCTGACAGGATTCTTCATCGACTACTCTCCTTTTGTTAGTGCACGGCGGGCAAACTCGAACCACGTCCGTGGATCGCTCCCCTGATGCGCGGGCGCATTGTACTTATAAAACCCGTGGCGCCCAAGGTGAAGCAGCGCTGAGTTTTTGATCCAGGCGATCAGATCCGGACCGCAAGACGACCTCAATGACACATGATGACGGGGCACGTAGCGTGATTGAAGATTTCACTGGTCGCACCGCCAAAGACCAACTGGCGCAGCCGGCTATGGGTAAAGGCACCCTTGATGATCAGGTCTGCTCCAAAGTCCTGCGCCTCCGAAACAATTACCTGGCCCACGGTTGTGCCGGTGGCATCCCGGGTTTTTGCATGTGCGTTAAACCCGCTGGCGCACAGGTGGGCAGTGATCAGTTCAACATCCGGACCCGAGACGAGCCCACCTTCAACGGCAAGCACTTCAACCGCTTCGCAGGTCGCCAGCAGTGGCCGGGCAGCACTGAGCGCCCGGGCAGTCTCAGTACTGCCGTTCCAGGCAATCAGAATACGTCGACCAATAACCTGGGGAATCTCATCGCTGACCAGCAGCAGCGGCCGGCCGCTCTCAAACAATAACGCCTCGGCTGTACTCTTCCAATCCATACTGCCTTCGGCCAGATTTCGGGAGAGCACGCTGATGCCAAAAGCACGGGCATATTCCCCGATACCCTCGGGTCCGGTCCCCATCATTTCGGTCCAGCCGGCGCGGACTCCGTTGCCTTCCAGGGAGCCCGTGGGAATCCCCCGTGCTGCAATCAGCGACTCGAAGGTCTCACGAGCCAGTGCTGCCTGCTGCTTACCCTCTTCTTCAAATTCAGCGAGATAATCACCTGGCAGCGTAATGCCCTCACCGGCAATGATGGGCAACACCTGGCGACAGTAGGCGCCCTCGATGTAGGCACCCGAAGATTCGGCAATCCGACACGCCGCATCAATCGCCGGGGCAGTAGGTTGGGTATTGTTGAATGGAATGAGGATAGTGCATAAACCGGGCATCTTGTCGACCTCCTTCAGTGCAATTCAGTGCTCATATGCGCATTTTAACAAGCGGGCTCTTCGCCTGCTCTTTCGGCCAAATCCAGCAAAGTGTTACCCGCAAACTCGCGCCGCCAACCCTGCAACAGCCGCAAATCACGTTCGCCCGCCGCCAAAGCGCGAATGTCGTCTCGGCGGGCCACACTGGCGGTAGGTAACCCAGCCTGCATGCAAAGCTCGCCCAGGTGTTTCCACAACCGATTTCCCAAGGCCTTCACTGCAGGGTCAGGTCGCACCGAGCGCTGCAAAGGAGTGTAATCCTGCGCCCCTGCCCGGCCCTGCTCTATGGCGTCGAGTATCTCCTGGCCCCGGTGCGTCACGGTACTGACCTCGACACCCGCCAACTGCCCCAGTTGGGACAGGTTGCTCGGACGATGACGGGCAATCTCAACGATCGTATCGAGCCCAAGCAACCATTCCCGCGGGCGATCACGGCGGCGTGCGGCCCGCTCCCGCCATAAGGCCAGCGCATGGGCTACGCTTTGACCCGCCTGATCGAGTGAATGGCAGGCACGCAAGACCCGATTGACAGCACTCGCAGCGCCAGACTCAATCGTCTCGCCCCTGGCAAGCACGGCACAATCCTCCTCGGCCCAGCCTGTGCGCCCGTGCTGTTCGAGTCGTTCACTCAGATGCCGGTAAAGATCGCCAAGGTAATGGACGTCATCAAGCGCGTAGCAGATCTCCTGCTCCTGCAAAGGTCGGCGGCACCACGTAGTACGGGTATAAGCCTTGGAAAGTTCGACCCCACAAATCTCTTTGACCAGTTGCGCGTAACCGACCTGCTCGCCATAACCGCACAGTGCCGCTGCGATCTGGGTATCGAACAGAACATCAGGCAGCACGTCAAGGGCGTGCTGCAGAACTTCGAGATCCTGACGAGCGGCATGGAAAATCTTGAGCGGCGCGCCAGAGGAGAGCAAGACGTTGACGCCAGCCAACGAGATATCCCCTAACGGGTCGATACAGGCAGCCCGCTCGGGTGTAGCGATCTGTAGCAGACACAATCTCGGGAAAAAAGTACGGACCCGCTCAAACTCGGTATCCAAGGCGATCCAGGGTGCGGCTGACGCTTCCGCCACCAGTGCATCAAGCTCTGCCTGCGTATCTATGTATATCTGAGGTGCATCAACGCGCAAAGGAAACCTTCTATTTAACGGAGAACAGGGAGAACGCAAGTCTTAGGGCCTGTGATGATATCATCGCGCCTCGCAGACCAGCACCAAAACTCGATGCTCCAATATCTTCAGTTGTTTATCAGCCTGTGCCTGTTCCGGGGTAAAGCTCACGGCATCCCACGTTCCGAAGCCTTGCTGCTAGTGGCCGCGGCTGCGGCAGTGCTCAGCAGCGCCATTAATGCGATCCCCAACGCGGGCATCGTCCGCGGCGTCATGATGTCCATCGTCCAGGTATTACTTTTCGCGGGCCTCATCAGTCTGATGCTGCGTTTTCGCGGCTTTCGCGAGCGTTCAATTCAGACACTGACCGCCATGTTTGGCGCCACGACACTGCTGCAACTGCTGGCTCTGCCTTTTTTCGGCTGGCATGAGCGCCTGCTCCCCGGGGATCCGGAACCGTTGGTCATTCTGACACCCCCTCTGCTTATCGCGGCTGCGATCGCGATATGGTCTCTTGCCGTGATGACTTCAATTTTGCGCCAGGCCATGGAGAGTGGTTTTGGCGCAGCATTGCTGATCATCATAGGCTGTCAGTCCCTGATTATGGTAGCGGTCATGATGATCATGGGCAGCCCTTCTGGTTGAGCACCCAGATTCACATCATCGGCATCGGTGGCACCTTCATGGGTGGCCTGGCGCTGATCGCACGTGAGGCGGGCCACCTTGTCAGCGGCTCCGACCAAGCGCTGTACCCCCCGATGAGCGACTTGCTCGAAGCCCAAAACATTCCGGTTCACAGCGGATACGAGGTAACACAACTGGCCACGCGTCCCGATCTTGTGGTGGTCGGCAACGCTCTGTCGCGCGGCAATCCCCTGGTCGAGTATGTTCTTAACGAGCACATCCCCTACACATCCGGACCACAGTGGCTAATGGAGCACCTGTTGCCCGGACGACCCATCCTCGCGGTGGCTGGCACCCATGGCAAGACCACGACCAGTGCCATGGTCACCTTCATTCTCGAGCAGGGCGGCCATGAACCAGGTTTTCTGATCGGTGGGGTACCGGGCAATTCCCCAATTTCAGCCAGACTGGGCAAGGGCGAATGGTTCGTTATCGAGGCTGATGAGTATGACACGGCCTTTTTTGATAAGCGATCCAAGTTTCTGCACTACCGCCCCGAGATTCTGGTACTGGGTAATCTTGAGTTCGACCACGCCGACATCTTCGACTCCATTGACGATATTGAAAAACAGTTTGAGCACCTGTTGCGCACCGTACCCGAGGACGGCACCGTAGTGGTCAACACAGACCACCCGAGACTGGATGCACTGTTGAAGCGTGGCTGTTGGTCACAGGTCATACGGTACAGTTGCTGCGGTACTGCTGCGCCGTGGCAAGCCACGGCGCGCCAGGCTGATTGCCGGCGATTTGATGTTTCTTACAACGGCCAACACATGGCCACCGTCGACTGGCCCGTGATCGGCCGGCACAATATGGAGAATGCACTGGCCGCTATCGCCGCCAGTCATGCTGTTGGTGTCGATGCTGTCGGTGCTTGTGCCTCGCTGGCTGACTTTCGCCTGCCCTGCCGACGGCTCGAGCGGGTTAACCCGCAAGGATCGATCGCCCTGTACGATGATTTTGCACACCACCCCAGCGCCATACGCGAAACACTTCGATCCCTGCGATCCGTTGGCGGCAAGGGGCAACTGATCGCAGTACTGGAGCCCCGATCTAACACGATGAAGCGCGGGATCCATGGCAATACCCTGACATTGGCCCTGGCTGAGTCTGATCTGGCCATCGTACGCCGCCGCGCTGACCTGGACTGGGATCCACAGGAACTTGCGCTGAAGGCTCATGGGACTACACTTATCGTATGTGACACCCTTGCTGAGATCGTGGATACCGTCCGCGTCCAGGCCGCGCCCGGGGATCAAGTGGTCATGATGAGCAATGGCAATTTCGATGGGCTGAAGAATCTGCTCGGGCCGCAACTAAACTAATTTCTGAATGCTTCATCTAAGGACACGACCCATGACAAAGATACTGAGCACCCTGACACTGTTGCTGGCCCTCACTCTGCCAACTGCAGCCCAGGAATACGAGGAGGGGGTGAACTACTTCCCCCTGAAGGTCCCCCAAGCCGTTCATACGGGAGACAAAATTGAGGTATTGGAGTTGTTCTGGTATCGCTGTCCACACTGTTTTGAGTTGGAGCCTTACCTAAACAAATGGCTGAAAAACAAACCCGATTTCGTTGAATATGTCCGCCTGCCTGCGGTTCTGAACCGCTCCTGGGCATTTGATGCACGGGTCTTTTACACCTTCGTCGCTCTAGGACTGGTAGATCAACTGCACGAAACCTATTTCCAAGCCATTCACGAGGATCGCAAACGGATTGTCACCGTTGAACAGCTCGCAGATTGGGTGGCGGATAAGGGGCTGGATCCGCAACAGATTCTGGATACCTTCAATTCTTTCGGGGTCGATTCGATGGTGGCTCATGCAGCGGACATGTCGGGGCGCTACGAAACAGATGGGGTGCCGACCATTATCGTCGACGGCAAGTACCGCACGAAAGTTTCGCTAGCCGGTGGACACAACGAACTGATTGATCTGATGAATTACCTGGCCCTGCGAGCACAAAGCGAGCGCGATAACTAGGAAAACGCTGACTGGTACGCCGACCGTGGCCCGTGATCGCAGCGAATACCAGGTCTACTTTCACGTCGGGCTGGGTAAAGCTGCCTCCACCTACCTGCAAAACCGGGTGTTCCCGGTACTGCGCGGTATTCGCTATATCCCTCGCGACCGTTACCGACGCTACCCGGCTGTTATCGAACGAACCAGCGATAACCGCTATCTGATATCCCGCGAAGCCGCCTACCGGCTGGACCAACGCCTGGATGAGTTCGCGGCATTTAAGACCGATGCCCAGGTGATTCTAGTGCTCCGCCGGCATGATCGATGGATCGCTTCACACTACCGCCGCTACATCAAGAACGGGGGCAGCCTGGCATTCGAGCGCTACCTTGATCTTGACGGCAACAAGCCACTGATCTGGGGAGCGCACCAAATCCGCTTTATGACGATGATCGAGGCAATAGAAAAACGCTTTAATTCAAGGCCGCTGGTCCTTTTTCACGAGGAGCTGAAGACGGATCCCTTTACGCTTATCGATAAATTGTGTGCATTCACCGGAGCACACTATCACCGCGAACAGATCGATCTTTCAGTCGTGCACAGTTCCTGGGATGACAAGCAACTGAAAGTGGCTCGGCAGGTGGGAAAACATCTTTTTCGCGAGGTCCCGCGCGCGCCATCACATCCCACTGTCAACCGGGTACAGCGACGGCTGCAACTATGGACGTGCTACGGAATCTTGGGCCTCGCCCAACTGGTACCTGCGCGACTGGTGAACTCCGCGCCCCTGATCAACCCACAGAGTCTTGCGCGAGTTCGTGAAACTTTTACTGATGACTGGCTCGCCTGCCACGAGTACGCCCAGACGCACAATCCGTCGCCAACCCCACTTAAACGTTGATGAGGCCCGAGCCCCTAATTCCATCAAATACAAACTGCACAGCAAGTGCCGTCAACAGGAGTCCGAATATCCGGCTGACCACATTCATACCGGTCACACCCAGCAGGCGCTGTACCTGACCTGACACAAACAATAACACCAGAGTTAACAGGAGCACGAAGCCCAGGCTCGCGGCCACTGCCAGTTGCTGATATAAATCGTCTCCCGCGTTGGTCATCAGCAAGATAGCGGCACCGATTGCGCCCGGCCCCGCGATCAAGGGAGTGGCAAGCGGGAATACCGCGATATCCTTTCGCTCACGGGCTTCTCGATCCTCATCCCGGGTCGTCGACGCCACGCCGGAATGACGGGCGAAAACCATATCCAGCCCTACCAGAAACAACAGGATGCCACCGGCGGTCTGCAACGCCGGGATAGAAATGCCGAGGCGATCGAGGAGCATCTGGCCAAACAGGACAAATGCGTACAACAGGCAGGAGGCCAGAAATACGGCGCGTACTGCAGTACGTCGCCGCTGGCGGGGTGCCATCCCGCGTGATAGTGCCGCGTATACCACTGCGATATCGATTGGGCCGATAGTCGCAAAAAAGGTGGTAAAGGCGATTATCAGTGTTTCGGTCATGATGGTTATCTGATTTGCGTAACAGAATCACTTAATCAAACGTGGCGATTCCCTCTTTGTGCAGATCCTCCATGGTGCGCACAATTCCCTCGCGCAATATCCGGGTCAACTCATCAATCTGCTCGCGGGTAATGCATAAGGGGGGCGACATAACACACATGTTGATCAGGGGTCGAACCAGCAGTCCAAGCGCCTGGCAGTGCGCATCGATACGGCTGCCCACTTCGTAGTCCAACTCCAGAGGCTGCCGGCTTTCCTGGCTGGCGACACATTCGACGCACCCCATCAGGCCCATCCCGCGGATATCACCGACGATTGGCAAATCCGATAGGGTCTGTAATTGCGCCTGTAGATAAGGCCCGAGTTCCCGGGCATTTTCCAGCAGCCCTTCTGTCTCAAAAACATCCATATTGGCGAGCGCTGCTGCACAGGAGACCGGGTGACCAGAATAGGTAAAGCCGTTGGAAAACACAGCGCCACGATCACGGTCTCCCCCCACCCCCTGAACCAGTCGGTCAGAAATGATCACCGCTGCCAGGGGAATGTATCCGGAAGTCAGTCCCTTGGCCGAAACAATAATATCCGGTGTGATATCAAACACGGGCTCTGAGGCGTACCAATGGCCAAGCCGGCCAAACCCTGTCACCACTTCGTCAGAAATATAAATGACATCATGACGTCGGCAAACTGCGAGGCAAGCTGCATGATATCCCTTAGGTGGAACAATAACGCCACCGGAAGCCAGGATCGGCTCGGCGATGAACGCACCTATCTTGTCAGCACCCACCTCCAGAATCTTGTTCTCCAGCTCATCGACCAGATAGCGGCAGAACCCTTCGGTATCCATCCCGTGGGGGCGCCGGTAAGGATTAGGCGAAGAAATAAAGTGTACATTTTCCAGACCGGTATCCAGCCAGTTTTTATCGCGCGACTTACCAGACACCGCAGCAGCGAGGTAAGTGCTGCCATGGTATGCATCATGACGCGAGATGATATGCTTCTTCTCAGGTCGGCCCAGCACATTGTTATAAAACATCACAAAACGCAGAGCTGAATCAACTGCAGTAGACCCTCCTGTGGCGAAAAAGACGTGATTTAGGTCTCCGGGTGCGACCGCGGCAAGCCGTTCAGCAAGACGCGCCGAAGGCTCGGTCGGATGACTCCATGGACTGGTGTAAGGCAACTGCATTGCCTGGCTTGCCATCGCCTCCACAATCTCACGCCGACCGTGGCCCGCATTAACACACCACATACCTCCAGGACCATCCAGCAAACGATGGCCCTCGGCGTCGGTCACATAACTGCCCTCCCCTCCCCTGAGCACCGTTCGACTGGCATTGGGCTTATCAAAGGATTCCCAGGGATGCACCACATGGGTATCCATCTTCCGAAGCACATCGAGGTCGAAGATTCTGGGCTGAGAAATATTCATTGCACTGCTCCTTGTGGTTCTTTCATCATCAATTCTCGGACGAGCTTCAGGCGTCAACAAAACCCAAGTGCATCGCCTGGTTAGTTTCCGCCAGGGCTCCTGGTCGAGGGGAGCGCACCAGTGACATCACCGGAATGGCTTTTTTCAAACGTTGGTGAAACTGCAGTACTCCCGCTTCGATATCGGCATGATTATCCAGTAGAAAGACACTGGGACTCGCTGCTTCTTGCAACCAGTGCACTAACCCGTTGTCTTCAAAGTAGGTCATCCGATCGATTTGACTGCTGAGATATTGCGCCGCACGTTCACCTCTGGCCTCAAGTGTCGGGTCGTCACCCGGTTTTTCACCTCTGAGATATACCCTACCAGCAGCCATTCTCGGCGGAACAGTTGCGCCATCTCGAGTTCATATAGGTCAGCACTGGTGTAGGTCTACCCGGCCAGCATGCCGTTGCTGGTCATCGCTCGTCCATCGGACACCGTGGCGGGTGAAGATGCGATGCGGTCTTCAGTCCAAACACACCGGGCAACACACTCGCCAGATAACTTAAGCAGGTTTCACGGGCTTGTTTAAGGTTAATCGCGGCGGGCTCGAGCATACACTTTAGGCAGCTAGTCCTCCAGTGAGGCTAATCGAAACCAGCGGTACTGTCCAGCATTGGTGTACCTACACAAGCCCACAGCAGTTACAATCGCGCTTCTCATGCGATTATCTCACCCGGAAATATTCAAAGCCTACGACATCAGGGGTATTGTTGGGCAGTCTCTGACTCTCAGTATTGTCGAGCAGATCGGCCGAGCGATTGGAACCGAAGCCTTAAATGCAGGAGACAATGCCGTGGTGGTCGGTCGCGATGGTCGTATCTCAGGCCCGAGCATTGCGTCAGCCCTGATGGACGGCATCTGCGCGACCGGATGCAATACGGTTGATATTGGCATGGTTCCCACACCATTTACCTACTTTGCCACACATGCACTGGATATTGGCTCAGCGGTATCCGTCACCGGCAGCCATAACCCGCCTGATTACAACGGGCTCAAAGTCATGGTTGGCACGCATACCCTCGCTGCAGAACGCATCCAGGCCCTGCGGGAAAGAATAGAAACACAGGATTTTCTGGAAGGAAACGGCCAGCGCCAGTCCCAGAATATTGTGCCAGCTTACATTGACCGTGTAGTGGGCGATATCAATCTCGAGCGGGCATTGCGGGTAGTCACTGACTGTGGCAACGGAGTGGCCGGCATGGCGGCACCACAACTGCTGCGCGATATCGGCTGCGAGGTAACCGAACTTTTCAGCGATGTGGATGGTAATTTTCCAAACCATCACCCCGATCCCAGTGTTGCCGATAACCTGAAGACCTTAATCGAGACCGTCAAACAGGAAGGCGCTGACCTGGGCCTTGCCTTCGATGGTGATGGCGACCGTCTTGGGGTGATCACCGGCACCGGCCAGGTGGTGTGGCCCGACCGGCAGATGATTCTTTTCGCGCGCGATATTCTCGCCCGCAACCCCGGCGAACAGATTGTCTACGATGTCAAATGCTCTCGCTTGCTACCCGAAGCCATTGAACAGGCAGGCGGCAAAGCCCTGATGTGGAAAACGGGGCACTCTTTTATCAAAGGGAAATTGCGTGAGACTGGCGCTGCACTGGGCGGCGAGATGAGCGGGCACCTGTTTTTCAAAGAGCGTTGGTACGGCTTCGATGATGCGCTATATGCAGCAGCACGCCTTTGCGAACTGTTATCGCGTTACAGCGAATCTCCCAGTGCTGTATTTGCTCAGATTCCCGACACCGTCAACACGCCTGAGTTACGACTGGAAATGAACGAGGGAGAACATCACCAGTTGATTGCTGAACTGGTGAGCCAGGCAACCTTTCCCGATGGCCACGCCTGCTATATTGATGGCGTACGAGTCGATTTTGACGACGGCTTCGGTCTGGCCCGCGCTTCCAACACAACGCCCACAGTGATACTGCGCTTTGAAGCCGATACCGAGGCAGGCCTGGAACGCATCAAGAACTGTTACCGGGATCAGATTCTTGCGCTTCGCCCCGATCTGACACTGCCTTTTTGAGCCAGTCCCGGCGCACGNGGCTTTGATGATTACTCGTGCCCGACCAGAGNAGCCTCGGGCACCCGTTCACGCAGAAGTTTTGCGAGTTTCACAATGAGTCCCTGTTTCGGGATTAAGGTGACCCAAAGCAGGTTAAGCGGCACGTTCAGATCAGCAAACACGACCTGCTGATGCGACCCCAGCACAGCCTGTAACCCCCCGACCCGGTCAGCAAAATCAACCTTAGGCAGATCCCGAAGACCGGGAATCAACATCATGAAATCGCTGTAGGCTGTTCCATCCACGGCATGAGTGGGCACCCTGAGATAGAGTGGCTCGACACCGACAAGCGCCGGGGATCCGGGCTGGCGAATCTGCAGTCTCACCATCGCAGGCGACGAACCCGGCTCATCATCCAACCCGGTCAGGCATAGATCGTCTCGATGCCGGTGGGGCGCTTGTAACCGCGCGGCAGAGCGCGACCCCGCTGTGCACGAGAACCTGCGAAGTTATCGATATCAGCCGGTTTCAACCGCATGTGCTGCTTTCCGGCATAGACTTGCAGCGAATCACCCTCGCGAAACACGGCAATCCCGACTAATTTCTCTTCGCCGGCCTTGTGCCGGGCTGCTGGGATATTAATCAACTTGACCCCTTTGCCGCGTGAGAGCAATGGCAATTCGGCCAGGGGGAAAATCAGCAGGCGGCCCGTGTCGGAAATCGCACCCACCCAATCATCCTCATAATCAAACACCCGCTGTGGGGCGAGCACCCCGGCACCTCGGGCGCTCAGTACGGCCTTGCCCGATTTGTTGCGGGTCAACAGTTCCTCAACCGTGGCGACAAAACCATAGCCGGCATCGGAGGCTAACAGGTAACGGCTGGCATTATCTCCAATCATGACGCCACAAAAGGTTGCACCTGCGGGAGGCTTCAGTTGCTTTCCGACCGGCTCCCCCATGCCCCGAGCGGAAGGCAAAGCATGAGAGCGAAGCCCATAAACCCGGCCCGTGGAGTCGATGCACAGCAACGGCTGGTTGGTGCGGCCAGGGCCCGAGTGCAGATAGCCATCATCACCACGGTAGGACAGTTCCCGCGGATCAATCTCAGTACCCTTGGCAGCCCGGATCCAGCCCTTACGCGACAGCACCACCGTGATGGGCTCGGCGGGAATCAACGCTGTCTCACTCAATGCCTGGGCTGCCTCGCGCTCAACCAACACCGAGCGGCGCTCGTCGCCGAATTCTTCCGCATCGGCCAGCAGTTCCTCGCGAACCACCTTTTTCAGGCGATCGCGTGACTTGAGAACCTTTTGCAGTTCTGCCTTCTCCCGGGCGAGATCCTGCTGCTCGCCGTTGATCTTCATTTCTTCCAGCCGGGCCAGATGGCGCAACTTCAATTCCAGGATAGCCTCAGCCTGAAGCCCACTTAGCTTGAAACGCTTCATCAGAACCCGCTTAGGCTCCTCTTCCTTGCGGATGATGCGGATGAGCGCGTCAATATTGAGATAGGCAATCAACAGGCCATCAAGAATGTGCAGACGCTTAAGCACGCGCTCGAGGCGAAACTCCAGTCGCCGCTTAACAGTGCCAAGGCGAAAATCCAGCCACTCCTTAAGCAGTGACTTCAGGTCAAAGACTTTCGGACGCCCATCCAGACCAATGATATTCATGTTGACCCGATAGGTCTGTTCTAACGCTGTGGTCGCAAACAGATGATCCATCAGGGCCTGGCGATCAACGCGGTTCGATCTGGGCTCGATCACCAGGCGGGTCGGATTTTCGTGATCTGATTCATCTCGTATGTCATCCACGATCGGCAGTTTCTTTGCTGTCATCTGGGTGGCAACCTGCTCGATGATCCGCTCACCGGACACCTGATAGGGTAACGCCACCACCACAATGTTGCCGCCCTCCTCCTGCCATACCGCCCGTTGGCGAATTGAGCCATAACCAGTACGGTAGACCGCGCGAATCTCCTCCGCAGGGGTGATGATCTCGGCCGTCGTGGGAAAGTCGGGGCCCTGGATGTGCTCACATAACTGCTCAACGCTGGTGCGACTGTTTTCCAGCAGACGCACGCAGGCGCTGACCACCTCGCGCAGATTGTGTGGCGGGATATCGGTCGCCATGCCGACAGCGATACCAGAACTGCCATTAAGCAACACGTTAGGCATCCGCGCAGGCAACATCAGCGGTTCGCGTAACGTGCCATCAAAATTAAGGCCCCAATCGACCGTTCCCTGCCCCAATTCCGATAACAACATCTCCGCAAACCTTGAGAGCCGAGCTTCGGTATAACGCATCGCGGCGAAAGACCGGGGATCGTCCTGGGAGCCCCAGTTACCCTGGCCATCTACCAGCGGGTAACGGAAACTGAACGGTTGTGCCATTAACACCATGGCCTCGTAACAGGCACTATCGCCATGAGGATGGAACTTACCCAGCACATCACCCACAGTCCGGGCAGATTTCTTGTATTTCGATGCAGCCGCCAGTCCCAGTTCAGACATCGCATAAACAATGCGCCGTTGTACCGGCTTCAAGCCATCTGCCAAACTGGGCAATGCCCGATCCAGAATGACATACATCGAGTAGTTCAGATAAGACCGCTCTGTAAACTGGGCAACCGAGACGGATTCCGGCTCGCGCTGAGGCGAACGAGCCTGGGCAACCGGTGGTCGGGGCTTTTTTCGTTTTGTAGATCGGCGGGGAATCGGTGTCATAGCGAAGCTCTGGCGTGACTGTGGCAAAATGCGCGGACGCCGTGGCGCCCGACCTGTCTGGCCAATTATAGTCATCCTCGACATCCCACCTGCTCATGACATCCCACCACCCTGTGCCGGATCGGTTAGCTGACGGTTCTGCCCCGATGACGGCTGACGCCCTGCTCGCGAAACTTCAGTCCTTGGGCATTAAGGCTCCCACGGTCGAACATCCACCCATGTATACCGTCGAGGACAGCAAAGCCCTGCGGGTGACCCCAGGAGGTGGAGGTGATATCAAGAACCTGTTCTTACGCAACAAGAAAGGACAGATGTGGCTTATTAGTTGCCAGGAGGACCGGCGAATTGACCTCAAGGCCCTGGCAACGACCCTGAGTGCGGGGCGCTTCTCTTTTGCTTCGCCTGAACGACTGATGCATTACCTTGGTGTCACTGCAGGCTCGGTCTCACCGCTGGCGCTGGTAAACGATCGGAACCGGGTGGTCACTTTCGTCATGGACCACGCTTTGACGCTGGCGGAGCGCATTTACCTGCATCCGCTGGAGAATACTCGAACCACCACTATGGCGGCTCCTGATCTACTGGCATTTGCCGCCGAGACTGGGCATCCACCCCGCTTCATCACCTTCACCGAAGATGGCGTACACTGTTTTGAGACCGATACAGGAGAAACTGATTGTGAGTCATGACCCGGCACAGATGAGTCTTAATGCCATTGCACGAGCACTACGCGATGGCAGCCTAAGTGCCGTTTCGCTTGCANAAACGTGTATTGANCAACACGATCCNTCACTTAATGCCTACCGCGAGTGGCGGCCCGATCTGGCCCTGGAGCAGGCCCGCCGGGCCGACGCTGCCCTGGCACAGGCCCAGGATCTGGGCGCCCTGCAAGGTATTCCTGTTTCGGTCAAGGATCTTTACGGTGTCGAACAAATGGAAACCTTTGCCGGCTCGCCCGCCGTCATGCCTGCCCCCTGGCAGAACGAAGGAGACCTCGTCAAGGTACTGCGGGACCAGCACGCAGTGTTTACCGGCAAAACACATACGGTCGAATTCGCTTTCGGCGGCCTGGGGGTTAACAGTCACTGGGGTACGCCCCGCAACCCGTGGGATAGCACCATCCATCGTGTGCCGGGCGGATCCAGCAGCGGGGCCGGAGTCAGCCTCTGCGAAGGTTCGGCGCTGCTGGCACTGGGCTCGGATACCGCGGGCTCAGTTCGAATACCTGCCAGTATGACGGGCAATGTGGGCTTGAAGACCAGTTACGGCCGCTGGCCCGTCAGTGGAATCTTCCCCCTCAGTCCGACCTTGGATACCGCTGGCATCCTGACCCGCACAGTGGCCGATACCGTGACTGCGTTCTCTGCCATCGATCCCCACCAACGCAGTTACGGCCCTCGCCTGGCCCGGGAAGTATCCCGGTGTAACGCTGGTGATTTCGTTATCGGCACCGGCGAGACCGCCCTGTGGTCGGATTGCGATCCGGGCATTGGTGAGGCAGTGGAAACAGCACTGGCCGAATTACGCAACGCCGGTGTGCGTACCGTAGATACCTCTTTGCCCGAGGCCACGCCAGCGATTGAACTGCTGAAGGTTGGCAGTGTGGTTGCAGCCGAGATCGACGAACTGCTCTCATCGACGGCACCGCAGTGGCGCGAAACACTCGACCCGGTTGTCTCGTCACGTATCCGTGATGGCGGCACCATCAGCGCCTGTGAATACCTGCAGCGCCGGCGCCGTTTGCGTGAGTTAAGCCGCAGTGCCAATCGACGCTTTTCCAACTGCCAGGTCATGGTAAGTCCCACAGTGGCTATTTCACCCCCTGCGACAGAAGCGGTACAGACCGTTGAGGACTATCGACCTCGCAACATGGCAGCGCTTCGCAATACCTGCCCAGCCAATTACCTCGGCCTGTGCGCCATCACACTCCCCGTGGGTCTTGACGTCGTTGGCATGCCGGTGGGCATGCAACTGATGGCGCCACACAGCCACGAAGAGCAACTATTGGCAATTGCAAGCTGCATCGAGGGAATTCTGGGCTCCGCCCGCCAAAGGCTTGGCGCGCTGCCCCGCTGATACCCAATCGGCTTAAGCCATGAGTCAACCCCAACAACCGACCCGGGTCCGGGTTGATAAAAAACAGCAGATCAGTAGCGGTTACCTGAAGATCACCCGCTATCAACTGAGACACGAGCAATACAACGGCGACTGGACCGGCCCGCTGCCGCGTGAAGTCATGGATCGCGGCGAAGTCGGTGCAGTATTGCCCTTTGACCCCGTGCGCCAGGAGGTCGTCCTGATCGAACAGTTCCGGGTGGGTGCCTGGGCTGCCCAATGGCCCGAGCCTTGGTTACTGGAGTGTGTGGCCGGCATCATCGAGGAAGGCGAGAGTGCGGGAGATATGGTCCGCCGCGAAGCCCGCGAGGAGGCCGGTTGCGAGATTAGCCAACTTGAACTGGTCGCACGGTATTTTTCCTCTCCTGGCGCGTGCTCAGAGATAGTCGACCTCTTCTGCGGCCGTATCGATAGCACGGCACTGGGCGGTATCCATGGCCTGGCAGACGAAGGAGAGGATATTCTGGCCAAGGTCTGGCCCTTGGCCGATGCCCTGGCCCTGCTGGATAGCGGACGCATCTGTAACAGTATGACCCTGATCGCACTGCAGTGGCTGGCCGCCAACCACAACCACCTGACCCACAAGTGGCTGACACACAGTTAAACCTTCATGGGTCACCTTATAGCGTCAGATCTACTGGCACTGACTCGATTACCTGCTTTATTGCTATCGTTGCGGGCACATCCCGGAGCCACTCGTAGTAAATTCCTTTCAGGCCGCTGATAATCACCCCGGCATTCCTCATCCGTTGCAATCCTGCCTCATGGTGCGGCCCGGGCGATGCCGTTGCATCGTCCGCAACCCAGACCTGATAGCCAGCGTCGCACAGGTCTATCGCGGATTGGGCGATACAGACGTCAGTCTCCTGACCCACGAGCACAACATCACTTTTGTCTAACGCCTCCACGGCCTTACGAATATCATCCTGCCCATACAGGCTGAATACCATCTTATTGAATACCGTCTGTCCTGGCGGCAACAGGTCTTTCAGTTGTGGCAACATATTTAAGGTGGGAGAGACGTCTTCCGCGGTCGCAACTATGGGGATATCAAGTGCTGCAGCCACTTGCATAATCCAGGCGATACGGGCAACAAGTGGCTCACGCTCATGAAGCGTCAGTTTGTTCAGGAAATTTTCCTGTACATCGATTACCGCCAAAACACTACGCTCGCGCTTAAGCAGTGGCACCTGAATTGCCTTTTTGCTGTTAGCGATTACGCAAAAGCTGGATCAGGCTGGAAGTATCCCAACGCCCGCCACCACGCGCCTGCACATCGGCATAGAACTGATCTACCAAGGCGGTCACGGGTAGTCGGGCGCCAGCACGGCGCGCTTCACTAAGACATAAATCAAGGTCCTTGCGCATCCAGTCGACCGCAAATCCAAAATCGAATTCATCGCGGTTCATGGTCACGCCCCGGTTCTCCATCTGCCAGGACTGGGCAGCCCCTTTGGAGATCACCTCAAGCACCTGCTCAACATCCAGTTCACAACGCTTGGCGAAATTCAGGCCTTCCGCCAGACCCTGTACCAGGCCGGCAATACAGATCTGGTTCACCATCTTGGTCAATTGACCGCTGCCCACAGGCCCCATTAAACCCACCGCCCGGGCATAACTCTCCATCACCGGGCGGGCCCGCTCAAAGACATCCTCCTCACCCCCCACCATGACCGTAAGTGCGCCATTCTGTGCCCCGGCCTGACCACCCGATACCGGGGCATCCAGAAAATCGATGTGCCGATCACGGCCGATTTGTGCCAGCTCGCGGGCCAGTTGTGCTGATGCGGTGGTGTGATCGACAAACACGCAGCCCGCAGACAGTGTCGAGAAAACCCCATCGGGAGCGGTACTGATCGAACGAACATCATTATCATTACCCACGCAGGCAAAAACGATCTGAGCATCAGCCGCCGCCTGTGCCGGGGTCGGCGCACTCTTGCCGCCATACTCCGTGACCCAGCTTTGCGCTTTTTCGCTGGTGCGGTTATATACAGTTACCTTGTAACCACAACGGGCAAGATGTCCGGCCATGGGATAACCCATCACCCCCAACCCAATAAAAGCCACTCTGCTGATGTTTTCCGCGCCGGACCCTTGCGACATCTCATCATCTCCCGGTAATACTGGCCAAGCCAATAGTCAATGAAATAAGGAAATTCCCCCAATGCCCTCGACCACAATCATCGTCAACAAAGCGGCGCCAGAAGATGCTCAAACGATAGCTCAGTTTAACATCGACATGGCGCGTGAAACTGAGGATTTCACCCTGGATTCGCCAACTGTGACGGCCGGGGTACAGAGCGTACTTGCTGGTGCCGATCACGGGTTTTACCTGGTGGCCCGCGCTGCGACCAAAACCGTTGGAGCCCTGCTAATTACCTACGAATGGAGCGACTGGCGCAACGGCAACTTGTGGTGGATCCAGAGTGTTTATGTCGTTCCGTCATGGCGCAACCAAGGCGTTTTCCGCTCTCTCTACCAGCAGGTGCACGAACTGGCCCACCAAACCGATGGTGTCTGTGGTATTCGGCTGTACGTGGAAAAAAATAATCACACCGCACAGACGGTGTACCGTAATCTTGGTATGTCACAAACCCCTTACCAAGTCTTCGAGACAATCTTCTAATCGGTGAGATGCCAATCCGGGCGGTATAATGAAATTTTATCTCCCAGAGATACCCTGAGCGCGCCTTCCCACCCTACCTCACCCGGAGCTTGCCGGTAGCCATGAACCCAGAACAACAGGAACGCTACAGCCGGCAGATCAAACTGCCGCAGGTAGGGCACGATGGACAGCAGCGCCTGTTGGACAGTCAGGCCCTGATTATTGGTATGGGGGGGCTCGGCTCACCAGTCGGCCTGTATCTTGCCAGTGCTGGCGTAGGCCGACTGACCATCACCGACTTTGACCGGGTTGATGAGTCTAACCTTCAACGCCAGGTCATCCACAGCCATGAGGCCATCGGCGAGCTGAAAGCTGAGTCAGCCCGCGATACCATCGAGCGATTAAACCCGCAATGCGTAGTGGAGGCGATTGACTACGAACTGGATGCGGAAGAACTACTGGAGCGGGTTCACGCCGCAGACGTAGTCGTTGACTGTACCGATAACTTCCCGTCTCGCTTTGAACTCAACCATGCCAGCATTGCGACCGGGACTCCTCTAGTCTCTGGAGCCGCCATTCGCTGGGAAGGCCAGATCGCCACATTCGATCCGCGTGACCCCAACTGCCCCTGTTACCGCTGCCTGTACCCTGATACCGGGATCGAAGCCGCCACCTGCGCAATGGAAGGCGTCATTGCCCCAATTGTAGGTGTGATCGGTACACTTGAGGCTCTCGAAACGTTGAACGTGCTGCTCGAAACCGGTGAAGGCTTGCGCGGTCGGGTCATGGTCTTTGATGGTGTCGCCATGGAGTGGCAGACCATAACTCTGCCACGCAACCCAGACTGTCCTGCTTGCGGCCAGCGGCCGACATACTGAACATGGCGCGGCGTTAACCGCCGATATGAGACATCTCAACCTTAGGCCGGCCCTGTACCGCCTGGGAATACTGACTGCGCAATTCGGAATAACGGTCGGTACGACCCTGCCAGACCTGGGTCAACTGGCGCAGCAACTGCGCGTCACTGGCACCCGAGCGCAGCGGTGCACGAAGATCATGTCCCTCAGTACCGAACAGACAGGTATAAACCTGACCCACTGCCGAAAGGCGGGCACGTGAGCAACCGCCGCAAAAGGATTCCGTCACTGAAGTGATAAAGCCGATCTCGCCGGCCCCATCGCGGTAACGCCAGCGCTTAGCAACCTCGCCCTGATAATTAGGGGATACCGGCTCCATCGGATACCGCGCCTGAATCTGCCTGACCAGCTCACGTGCCGGTATGACATCTTCGAGATTCCACCCATTGGTTTCGCCTACATCCATGAACTCGATAAACCGCACGATGCAGTCGGTGTGGCGAAACTGCTCGACGAGTGGCAAAACGGCGTGCTCATTGAAGTTCCGACGAACCACTGCATTCACCTTGATGCCGACGAATCCCGCAGCGCGTGCGTTCTCAATCCCATCGAGTACCCGGGAGGGTGGATAATCGACGTCGTTGATGCGTTTAAATGTCTCGTCATCTAACGCATCCAGACTCACCGTCAGGCGCTTGAGCCCAGCACGCTTTAACTCTCGCGCCCGACCCGCGCTCAGCATCGAGCCGTTGGTGGTCATGCTGATATCTTCAACGCCATCGATTGCAGCGATCATGGCAATCAAATGCTCAAGGTTACGCCGGATCATCGGCTCACCGCCCGTGATTCGTACCTTTCGCATACCCGCCATGGCAAATACCTTCGTGATCCGGGCAATCTCTTCGAGCGTTAATAACTGATCGCGCGATACAAAGGCATAACCCGGACCGAAAACTTCGCGCGGCATGCAGTAGGTACAACGGAAATTACAGCGATCCGTCACCGAAATCCGAAGATCGCGGATTGGCCGATTTCTGGTATCGGTTACGCTGTGTGCGGTATCAACTCTCATACTGACGTCTTATACTCATACTCAGACGGGCCTAGCCCCCACCCCTGAAGAAAGTGAGGTCAAATCTCGCCTGAAACCTATTCCGCTCATCCTCTGAAAGCCCATAATACCGGAACATGACAGGCGTGTACGGTATGCAAATCAGTGCAATACGCCGCTCACACTCTTCTCCCAGACTGATTTCTACCCGGCCCCCGGCGTAGCGTAAGGTGGCGCCATCACTGCGGGTTTCATGAACCCAACCCGCTGGCAGTTGTGCCAGTGAACGAAAAAAAACGGCATGGCTCACGCCCAGTTCCCGCTGGATCTCCATCAAGCAATCAGGGAGACCGAACGACGCAACTGCTGCATCAACCACCTGCCACTGGCGGCCAGATCGCCAATGTATCGCCGGTCTTGAGTTGACTTTGGTCACGCTGATCGGTTGCCAGGTATATCCCATTTAACATGACCAGATGAGCCAGGTCCCTGGGCACTTGGCAACGGTCGATCACCTGATTAACGGTATCACCGGGCTGTAATTTGATCTGGGTGGAATTGCGAGTTGCCCCTTCGGGCAGGTACTCGCTCAGACCCGCGTAAAGTTTAAAGGTGATCGTCATCTGCTCAAAGACTCGTACTTGGGTTACACCTGACCTGACTATTGCGCTTTCTGCAATGCAGCTTGGTTTACGCCGACATAAGCATCGGCTAATAAAACGGGGTTGTCCTTGAGTTTATCTTTCCATGGCCCCAGGGGCATCCGGGTTTCGATCAAGCCCCGCAATACACCCAGATGTTGGTGATAGCCCACAGAGTTAGCACCGACCAGTACATCATCTTTAAACTGTAGATTGATGTACTGAAAGTTCTCGGGGTTATACAGTTCGCCATAATCCCCCCCATCGACTCCCTCCCACGCTCCAAAGGAGCAGGTAATGAGGCCCAGGGTATCCAGCACGTTCATGTTCAAACTGCCTTTGTACGGCAGATTATTTGCACCTACCATATTTGCCGCAGCAACCCGGCCATGTTCGGTAGCGGTTGGCTGCACCGCATGGACTGCGGTTTTACCAGTCGAGAAATCGAGCCCCTGGGCGCAATCCCCGGCTGCGTACACATCCGGCACACTGGTCTGCATGTGCTCGTCAATCACAATACCCTGATCTATCGTAATACCGCTTCCACCGAGATAATCCAACCGGGGTTTTACCCCGGTTGAAACAATCACCACATCGGCGGGGCAAATCTCACCGTTATCCAGGACTACCTGAAGTTCTTCCTCGGATGACTCTATAGCACTGACCCGGACACCGGTATGCACCTTCACTCCCTTGGACTCACACCACGATTGCAGCAATGACCCCGCCTTATCACCCAGCATCCGCGGCACCATCCGTGGCCCCATCTCGAGAACGGTCAGGTTGACCTCCCGCAATACCCAGGATTCCAGAATAATGCAGCCAATGAATCCCGCGCCTACCTGAACAGCACGGGCACCTGGTTTGGCAAGCTCGATAATCCGCTTTGCGTCCTCAAGGTGCCAACACTGCTGTACCCGCGGGTCATCCATGCCGGGCACCGGCGGGATGATCGGCTCGGCACCGGTGGCCAGCAGCAATTTGTCATAACTGACCTGCTGACCATCCGCCAGCACCACCTGATGCGTACCGGGCTCAACCGAAACCACCTCGCCGCACATCAGGTCGATCCCTATTTTTTCGTAGTGATCTTCAGTACGACGCAGATAGGTGCCCTCCTCCCCAACCTTACCGGTCAGGTAGTAGGGAATCGCCATCCGTGAATACGGTGGCTGAGACTGCACCCCGATCAGGGTCACCCCGGCATCCCCATCAAGTTCACGCAGGTGTTCCGCCGCGGCAACGGCGGCTGGCCCCGCGCCGGCAATCACATAATGCATAATGCTCTAGCCTGTATATCAATCAGGATCAGCCCCCGACGGCGCTGTGCCGTCAGGGGCTTACTGCTTACAATCTTGAAGGATCAGAGGCCGAGGCGGCCCAGAGTCTCTGCGCTGGGTACGCCAGAGGCATCCCAACCACGCAACTCGTAGTACTCGGGCAGCATCTCATCAAGACGATTCACACTGCCCTCAGCCGGACCCGTCTTTGCCGCATCCTTGAGTAACCGTTCGGGCAGGGTATCATCGGCGGCGGTGAAACCGGCCGCAATATTGTACTGACGCTCCATATTCCAGATCCGCTCACCCACTTCTACAAAGCGCTCGACACTCCAGTCGCCTTCACACGCCGCATCGACCATGGGTGCGATCTCCTCACCAGACAATGCAAAGGTCGTGAACACGCAGGTTCCACTGGAATCCACCGCTGCGGTTGCATCCTGAAAGGCCTTAACCAGTCCGGCCTTGCCCTCGGTAACCAGCGGATCGGTTTTCTCCGGAATACCCAGCACCTCTGAGGCCACCGTGTAGCTGCGCAGATGGCAGGCACCGCGATTAGAAGTAGCATAGGTCAGGCCCATACCCTGGATCCCCCGGGGATCATAAGCCGGAAATTCCTGACTCTTGACCGTCATTGAGAACTCGGGATGGCCATATTTCTCACAGAGCCGCCGCGAACCCTGGCCCAACTCCTTGCCAAATCCCTCACCCCGGGCGGTAGCTTCTACCATGGCAACAAAGGCTTCGGTGTTACCAAATTCCAAGGCGACACCACCGGTATCCTCCTGGCTAATAGCACCGGATCCGTAAAGATCCATGGCGGCACCAATGGTCGAGCCAAGCGAGATCGGGTCGAGGCCCTGCTCGTTACAGACGAAGTTGGCATAAGTCAGTGCATCAAGATCCTTGACTCCATTGGCCGCGCCCAGCGCCCAGGCTGCTTCGTATTCCAGACCCCCACTGACGATCTGATACTGCGGCTTGTCCTTGACCGTGAAATGGGTTGGATCAATCTTCGAGCGACGAGCGCAGGAGATCGGACACCCAAAACAGGCGTGATTGGAGACCAGATTGGCCTGGCCGTCGCTCTCGCGCACCTCAGCCATGGCCTCAGCACTGATATCGTGGGCACCATCGAACTGGACATCATGGCCGTTGCGTGTGGGAAGTGCGCCGACCTCGTTAATAACATTCATCAGAACCTGGGTGCCATGAGTTGGCAACCCGGTACCCGTCACGGCGTGCTCAGCCAGGAGCTCCTTGGCGGCGTTGGAGGTTTTCATCAGCGCCATTGGATCGTTCACGGTAACGCCGAGGGTGCCGCGCACCACCACTGCTTTGAGTTGCTTAGAACCCATCACTGCACCCACACCCGAACGTCCTGCGGCGCGATCCATGTCATTGACTATGGCTGCATACAGCGCCCCGTTTTCACCGGCAAGGCCGATAGACGCTACCCGTACGTCCGGATCGCCACGGCGATCCCGCAGGGCGGTCTCAGTATCCCAGACCGATTTGCCCCAAAGGTCCGAGGCATCTTTAAGTTCGGCCTGGTCGTTGGTGATGTCCAGGTACACCGGCGAGGCCGACCTCCCCTCGAAGATCACCATGTCCCAGCCAGCATTCTTCAGCTCCGCACCAAAGAAGCCACCGGAGTTTGAGCAGGCAATCGCGCCGGTCAGCGGGCCCTTGCAGACCACTGACCAACGCCCGGAAGTTGGGGCGATGGTTCCCGTCAGGGGGCCGGTAGCAAAGATCATCTTATTATCAGGGGAAAGAGGATCCACCTTGGGGTCGGTCTCCTCGACCAGATATTTGGTCGCTAGGCCTCTTTGACCCATGTAATCATGCGCCCATTCCATATTGGTGGGTTCGCTGGTACACGTGCCTGCAGCGAGATCTACCCTCAGAATATTTCCTGTCCAGCTCATCTTTGTATCCTCCTATTTTTTTGGGAACTATGTTCCGGCGGTTATTTCCAGTTCGGTTGACCCACAAAAGGCCTGGGGCATCCCGTTAATATGCAAAGGGCCCTGGTAGCGGCCCATACTACCAACTTATCCGGTGTCACGTGTGATCTAAGGCAAAGGCAGGCATCAACCGTGCCAATACCCGGACATCTCGTTGGGGTTTGGCGCCTCGTATTTCTAACTTAACTCGCTTTGATCGGCAAATCTCCTCGTTCCATGGCGTTGGCGACCTTCGAGCGCTACGTGGCCTATCTATCCGACTTAAAGGCCTGCCGCCAACAGGGCGTTGTGGCGCATTCGTTCATAGCCAGTACTGTCCTGCGCCACGTAAGCCAGTGCCGTAGTCGGACAGGCTTCAACACACATGGGCTCACCTTTGCACAGGTCGCACTTACTCACCACGCCCGAATCAGGATCATAGTTAATGGCGCCAAAGGGGCAAGCGATGGAACAGACCTTGCAGCCCACACAGGCCTCGGCAGAAACCTCCTTGGCACCGGTTGCCGGGTTGCACGTAATCGCCTGAACCGGGCAGACCACCATGCACCAGGCATCTTCGCACTGGGTACAGGTCGAGGGCACGTTCACAGCCCCCCCATCGAAGATGGTTATATCCATAACCGACTTGGCAGGATTGAATGCGCCCACCTTGCCATAAGAACACATCATCTCGCACTGATGGCAGCCAGTGCAGGCATCGGCTTTCATTACCAGCGCTTTATGCATGTCTGATTCCTTTACAATTCACTCATAGGGGAGTCAAAACTATATGCCCTGCTTTAAAAGCGATAGGCACTCCACAACGCAATATATTACATAAGTTAGAGAGAAATAATACCCGACAGCTTTAGCCGACTAACGACAACCACTGGAGGCTGTGTTATTTCACTCCAATGGGCTGCCAGTATACGGGTAAGGCTTGGGCAAAGAAAACCCACCACCCGTGTTGGACTGAACACAAGGTAGGCCGGTAAAAACCCGAACATCTCATGAACAAAAAATTTCTGATTACAACCCTGAAACTGATCATGGTCGCAGGATTGTTCGCGGTCATCTTCTACAATATCGACTGGGTGGATCGTTATAGCCATGTCTCTGCAGACGGGGAAACACTGCAAAGCATCAATGGCCAGATTCTGGGGTCTTGGGATCAGGACTCGATACGCTTCCAGGCAGACGGGTCACAAGCGACCATCGAGCTACAACGAGGGATTCAGGCAGATGGCACCCGGATTAACGTGTCGCCGGGCTTTCTCACTTATCTGCGCAATCTGCATTTTGGCCTGTTTGCGGCCGGTGCCGCCCTGTTTTTTATGTTCGCGGTGATCATCAATACCCGGTGGTGGTTTCTGATGCGGGCGAACGGCCTGGGGGTGCGCTTTATCGAGGCACAAAAATTCGGCTGGATCGGTTTTTTCTTCAACAACATCCTGCCGGGGTCCACCGGCGGTGATGTCATCAAGGCGGTCTATATTGCGCGCCGGTGCTCCGGTGACAAAGTCCGGGCCGTGGTATCTATCGTGGTCGATCGAATCCTGGGCGTACTATCGTTACTGTTTGTCGGCAGTCTGGCCAGTATGCTGGCAATGGACCGCTTTCCGGTTTTTGCCAGCACCATGTGGCTGACCGGCCTGGGCGTGCTGTGCTTTTGCTTTTTGCTCATCAGCCCCGGCTTACGGGCATTATTGCGATTCGACGCGCTGGTCGCGCACCTGCCCGGGCGCGTTGGCCACATTGTGGCTGAACTCGATCAGGCAGTGCTGCATTATCGTGGACACCTGGGTGGAATCGGCGGCTGGATTCTGGCCAGCCCCTTCATCTATGCCCTCTATGTCGGCAGTTTTTACTGCATGAGCCAGGCGCTGGGGGTCGGCATTACACTGACAGACCTTTTCTTCATTGTCCCGGTGGCATCGGTAATCCAGGGCATCCCCATCGCCCCTGCAGGTTGGGGCATCGGCGAGGCAGCCTATGGCGCTCTGGTTGGCAAATTCGGGGCTGCTGCCCTACCGGGAGTACCGGACGCGGAGCAGGTAATGCGTACCCGCGGTGTTGCCCTGTCAGTATTGCATCGGGTACAGACCGCTATCTGGTCACTTCTGGGAGGACTGGCGTTACTTGTTGACCGCAAAACGCACCCAGGCGAGCCATCCCCCACTGAACGGTCGGATCAAAACGTCTGAAGAGCAGGCCATGTCATGAACCAATCCCAGAAACCTTTTGCCACTGCACCGCAGCCGCAACCCGACGGCACGCTGCAGGTAACCATAACGTACCTGCAGATGACCCGGGGCCCGGTAACCGCGTTACGCAGACCCCGACTGGATGACCTGGCAATCCTGCGGGTACGTAAACCG
>PBSU01000010.1 GCA_002726415.1 Acidiferrobacteraceae bacterium
CAAAAGCGACCCTTGCTGCAGAAGTAAACGGGGAGATCGTAGATGCGGATTATTCAATCGATCATGACGCCAAGGTTCGGATCATCACGAGCAAAGATCCTGAAGGCCTTGAAATCATTCGTCACTCCTGCGCCCATTTGCTCGCCCAGGCGGTGAAGGAACTATACCCCGACGCCCAAGTGACGATCGGCCCGGTGGTGGAAGACGGGTTTTACTATGATTTTGCATACCCACCCGGCTTCTCCCAAGACGATCTTGATGCGATCCAGGCGCGCATGGAGGAACTGGCCAAAGGCGGCGCCCGGGTTTATCGCGAGACGCTGAGTCGCGATGACGCGGTTACTTTTTTTCGTGACCGGAACGAGGAGTACAAAGCCCGGATCATCGAGGATATTCCGGTAGACGAAGACTTATCCGTCTACCATCAAGCCGATTTCGTTGATCTTTGTCGTGGGCCCCATGTTCCAGACATCGGATATCTCAAGGCCTTTAAGCTGACCAAACTGGCGGGCGCCTACTGGCGGGGTGATTCGAAGAATGAAATGTTGCAAAGAATCTACGGTACTGCGTGGCCTGACAAGAAGGCGCTTAAAGATTATCTTCGTCGCCTGGCCGAGGCCGAAAAACGAGATCATCGGAAGATTGGAAAAGAGTTAGATTTTTTTCATTTTCAAGAAGAAGCCCCGGGAATGGTGTTTTGGCATCGGGACGGCTGGACGCTGTACACGATAGTCGAGCGATATGTGCGCGAGCTTCTTGGGGATTATGATTATCAGGAAGTACATACTCCACAGATGCTGGATCGAAGCTTGTGGGAGCGTTCAGGACATTGGGATAAGTTTCGCGACAATATGTTTACGACTCATGTCGATGACCGTGATTACGCGATCAAACCTATGAATTGCCCCGGGCATATTCAACTTTTTAATCAGGGTCTGAGAAGTTATCGGGACCTGCCAATCCGGATAGCCGAATTTGGTATCGTGCACCGGAACGAACCATCTGGCACATTGCATGGGCTACTACGGGCACGGCGCTTTACTCAAGATGACGCCCATGTCTTTTGTACCGAAGATCAGCTTCAAGAGGAAGTTTCCACCCTGATCGAATTGACTTACCGGATGTACCGGGATTTCGGGTTCGAGGATATTGAGGTGGCTTTGTCCACACGGCCAGCTCAGCGCGTTGGTGAAGATGCCCTTTGGGACCGTGCGGAAAAGGCTTTGGCACAAGCGTTAGACGATAAAGCAATAGCCTACACGGTACAACCGGGGGAGGGCGCGTTTTACGGCCCTAAGCACGAGTTTGTCTTGCGTGACTCAATCGGTCGCCGCTGGCAATGTGGGACGATTCAAGTCGACTTTTCAATGCCTGGCCGGTTGGGGGCAGCGTACGTCTGTGAAGATGGCTCAAAGAAAGTTCCGGTGATGATTCACCGGGCGATCCTGGGATCTCTGGAGCGATTTATTGGGATTATGATTGAAGACACGGAAGGCAAGTTGCCATTCTGGCTCGCCCCGGTGCAGGCTGTCATTCTGAATATCACGGATCGACAACAAAGTTATGCGCTCGAAACTGAAAAATCTCTTAAAAAACAGGCTCTCAGGGTCGAATGTGACTTGAGAAACGAGAAAATTGGCTATAAAATCCGCCAGTCAACCTTGCGACGGGTACCTTATCTCCTCATCGTGGGAGATCGGGAGATGGAGCAAGGCCTCGTCGCCGTGCGTACACGGGAAGGGGAGGATCTGGGCACTGTTGCAGTTGATGATTTGCCCGAGCAGTTCCTTCGTCTCGAAGCCGTCGCGCGGCATTAATATTTGGAGGATAAAACGATAGCAGTAGCAAAACAGCAAAAGCTCAACGAAGACATCACCTATGGGCAGGTCCGACTGGTCAGTGACTCTGGAGAGCAACTAGGAATCCTTAGCGCAATCGAAGCGCGAGAAGTGGCTGCAGAGCGCGGCATGGACTTGGTCGAGATAGCACCCAACGCGGAGCCGCCGGTCTGCCGTTTGATGGATTACGGAAAGTTTCTTTACGCAAACGCAAAAAAGAAACAGGAATCTAAGAAGAAGCAGAAGCAGATCACAGTAAAGGAGATCAAATTTCGACCCGGAACCGATACCGGCGATTACGACATAAAAGTCCGTAATCTCACCAAGTTCCTTGAGGCTGGAAATAAAGTTAAGGTGACACTACGTTTTCGCGGTCGGGAAATGGCTCATCAGGAACTCGGCATGGAGATGCTCCAGCGGGTCGAAGAGGATTTGAAAGAAATTGGAATCGTCGAGCAAATGCCTAAAATGGAAGGCCGGCAGATGGTAATGGTGCTGGCCCCAGCAAAACCCTGAATACGGAAATACGAGAATGCCTAAATTAAAAACCAATCGAGGCGCTGCGAAGCGGTTCAGCAAAACGGCCAGCGGCAAATTTAAGCGTTCCCAAGCTTACTTAAATCACATTCTGACGAAGAAATCTACCAAACGAAAGCGTCACCTCCGGGAGGGGCTGCTGGTCGACGCAGCAGATCAGGCTGCCGTCCGAAAAATGCTTCCCTACAGTTGAATGCAACAACCCCCGTTTAACCAAGAGCAACTAACATGCCAAGAGTAAAAAGAGGTGTCACCGCACGAGCCCGTCACGGAAAAGTGATCGCGCGTGCAAAAGGATACCGGGGAGCCCGGAAGAACGTATTCCGTGTTGCGAATCAGGCCGTGATGAAAGCGGATCAGTACGCTTACCGTGACCGACGGCAACGCAAGCGGCAATTCCGGTCGTTGTGGATCGTCCGGATTAACGCTGCAGCCCGCACGCACGACCTCAGTTACAGCCGACTGATTGATGGATTAGGTAAGGCGAGCATCGTCATGGACCGCAAGATCCTGGCGGACATGGCGGTAAACGACCAAGGCGCCTTCGCTGTTTTGGCCGAAAAGGCGAAAGCGGCACTGGCAGCTTAACAACGGACATTTATTAGGGGCCTGGTCTGAGGGTCCAAAACACGGGGAAAGGCCGAAAAAACCTTTCCCCTTTTTATTTGGAGTAACCGACGTTGCCATGAGCGGGCCCAAAACTGAGAATCTGGCATCAATCCTTGAAGGTGGGTTGGCGAAGATCCAAAAGGCCACTGAGCCGCGCGAATTGGAGCACGTGCGGGTAACACTGCTTGGCCGCCAGGGTGAGATCACGGCGCTTTTAAAGATGATCGGAACTCTGCCAGCGGATCAGCGGCGCGAGTTTGGGCGAAGGGTCAATCACGCCCGAGATCAACTCAGCGAGGCGATCTCATTAAAGGCCGATTTGATCACAAAATCCCAACGCCTGGCAGGACACAAGCGCACGCAGGTTGATGTCACACTTCCGGGGCGTTTGATCAAGCCCGGATCAGTTCACCCCGTAACACGTACGATTCGGCGCGTTGAACAAATATTTTCGCGAGCCGGTTTTGAAACTGTTCATGGACCTGAAATTGAGGATGATTTCCATAATTTTGAAGCGTTGAATATTCCCAAGGACCACCCAGCGCGGGCCATGCACGATACCTTCTATATATCGCCAGACACGGTTCTTCGAACCCATACCTCTCCCGTTCAAATCCGCCATCTTGAAAGTACTGAGCCTCCAGTGCAGGTAATCGCGCCAGGTCGGGTCTACCGTTGTGACTCCGATGTGACCCACACACCCATGTTTCATCAGGTGGAAGGCCTTGCGGTCGATACGGATATCTCTTTTGCCGATCTGAAGGGTGTATTGATCTTTTTCCTGGAGGAATTCTTCGAAAAGACCCTGCCGGTGCGTTTCAGGCCCTCTTTTTTTCCTTTTACTGAGCCTTCGGCCGAGGTCGATATGGGCTGTGTGTTTTGTGACGGTAAAGGCTGCCGTGTTTGTCAACACACCGGATGGCTGGAGGTACTTGGTTGCGGTATGGTCCATCCTGAGGTTTTTCGCCACGTCGGGATTGATAACGAAACCTATACTGGATACGCGTTCGGGNTAGGAATTGAACGGCTAGCCATGCTCCGGTATGGGGTCGATGATCTGCGGCTCTTCTTTGAAAATGAAGTGGCCTTTCTGGGTCAGTTNTCCTGATCCCTCAACTTTAGAATGATTATCAGTGAAAACTGGNTTCGCGAGTGGGTAGAGTTNGNCCCCGACTTCGCATCCCTGGGGGAGAGNCTTACCGCCGCTGGCCTGGAATGCGGNGCNGTAACGGACTTGCCCGCATTGCCAGCGGGCGTAGTTGCCGGACACATCGTTAAATGCGCCAAGCACCCCGGTGCAGATAATCTGCGGTTGTGCAGCGTCGATTCTGGGTCGAGCATCCCGGCCCAAATTGTGTGTGGCGCTGCCAACGCCCGCCCCGGCGCCGTTGTTCCTTTGGCGCTACCGGGCACCATATTGCGCAGTGGCCACGAAGTGCAAGCCAGCGAAATACGGGGACAGGGTTCCGCTGGAATGCTGTGCTCTGCTGCTGATTTGGGCTTTGAGGAGCAGTCGGTTGGACTCCTGGAAATGGATTCTGACCTGGAGCCGGGTCAAGAGCTGAACTTGCATTTTGATCTCCCAGATCGCGTATTGGAAATCGATCTTACGCCTAACCGGGGCGATTGTCTGAGCATCCTGGGCATTGCGCGAGAGGTCGCAGCTGTGACAGCGGGGAAATTGTTGCCGCCAAAGCGGCGTCGGATTCGATCAGTAACCGGCAAATCCGTCCGGGTCAGACTCGACGCGCCTTCCGATTGTCCGCGCTATATGGGCCGGTTTATTGACGGAGTCCAAACCGGTGCCCGAAGCCCGGATTGGATTCGGGAGCGGCTTCGCCGGTCCGGGATTCGTTCAGTTGATGTGTTAGTGGACATCAGCAACTATGTGATGCTCGAGCTTGGTCAACCCATGCACGCATTTGACGGTGATCGGCTGAACGGGGCTATCACTGTTCGGTTCGCCTCAAAGGGGGAACGGCTTAAGTTGCTTGATGGCGCGCAGATTCGGTTACAGCCCCATAGTCTGGTGATTACCGACGAATCGGGACCGGTGGCACTGGCCGGAGTGAAGGGTGGCGCCGGGACCATGATCACACCCGCAACAAAGGTGGTCATGTTGGAAGCGGCCTTCTTTAACCCCGGTACAGTCGCGCGCACCGCGCGCCATTACCAGATGAACACGGACGCCTCACATCGTTTCGAGCGAGGTGTCGATTTTTCCTTGCCTGCTGTCGCGCTTCATCGTGCCAGTCAATTGATCACCGAGATTTGCGGAGGAAATTGCGGCCCATTGTTCGGCAAAAGCGATAACCGGTTGCTACCCAACCGCAAACCCCTTGTCCTCCGAAGGCACCGTCTCGACCGGATGCTGGGTGCAAAGGTGAGAGCAAAGCAGGTGCGAGAAGTGTTTACGGCGATGGGGATTGAAATCAAACGCCAGGGGGATCGCTGGCTGATCGCACCCCCAACGTATCGTTTTGATCTTGCGGGTGAGCACGATCTGATCGAAGAGGTCGCAAGGCTGGTGGGCTACGACCAATTTACGCCGCGAAGGCCTCGTGCCGTTGCGGGTCGAGCGCTGGCGCCGGAAGGGACACTGGCCCTTGATCGCGCACGTGACCAATTAGTGGATCGAGGTTACTGCGAGGTTGTGACTTACAGCTTCGTTGATCCCGACCTTCAGGTTCTGGTATCGCCTGGCACGCCCGCGATCAATCTTCGCAATCCAATCGCCACTCAGTTTGCACAGATGCGACTCACGCTACTACCTGGGCTGATCGGCGCACTGGCCAACAACGCACGCCGGCAGGTGAGGGACGCTGCGCTGTTCGAAACCGGCCATGTGTTCCTTCGGAAGGGTCGAGCGCGGCATGAGGAACAACGCATAGGGGGGGTGATTATGGGAACCCCCGCAGATCAATGTTGGAGCGAGACCCGTAGGACGGTTGATTTTTTCGATATTAAAGGGGATGTCCAAACGCTTCTGCACCGCGGGCGCGGTGCACCAGGCGCGACGTTTGTGCCCGATACCCATCCGGCCTACCAAGCTGGTCAAACCGCAAGAATTGTAATTGCAGACAGGCCGGCGGGTTGGGTGGGGCGCCTGTCGATGGAACTACAACAGTATATGGACCTTGATCAACCGGTTTTTGCATTTGAGCTTAAATGGGATGAGATTTTCCGACTGCAAATCCCGAGATACAGCGCCGTGTCCCGTTTTCCGGCGATCAACCGTGATTTATCCTTTATTATCGACGAGCAGGTCAGCGTCGACCAGGTCAAGGGATGTATTAGAGACTCGGGAGGCGACTTGTTGACGGTGCTGGAGTTGATCGACTTGTATCGAGGCCCCGGAGTGGGAAAAGAAAAAAAATCTGTCACTTATCGCTTGACGTTGCAATCTATTTACCGCAATCTTACAGATAAGGAAGCTGACGAGATTACAGGCCGTGTGGTTGGAACCGTCGAGGACATTTTGGCCGGCATGCTACGCACTACCTAAGTGGGCGAAGCGCAAAAAAGAACGTCAGGCGCAAAGTAAAGATTTCTGATAAATCGCAAGCTCATAGATAACCACGATAACCGACCTTTAATTAACCTGATCTTCGCCCGACCGATGACCGACACCATCACCAAAGCCGACCTCGCCAACACGCTCTTCGATGAACTCGGGCTGAATAAACGTGAGGCGAAAGAATTCGTCGAATTATTCTTCGAAAAAATCCGTCAGGCACTTGAGACGGGAGAAAGTGTGAAGCTTTCAGGTTTTGGTGGATTTACTATTCGAGAAAAGAACAGTCGACCTGGGCGTAACCCAAAAACCGGTGAAGCCGTTCCGGTATCGGCTCGCCGCGTTGTGACTTATCGCGCCAGCCAGAAAGTCAGAGAGCTAATTGGGTCAAACACCGCTGTGATTGATGCGGCATCTGATCCCTCCGATGCCGAGGCCCGCACTTGATGACGATGCTGGATCCTAATGCGGAGGATTTGCCGCCGATTCCTGGGAAACGTTATTTCACCATAGGCGAAGTCGGCGAGTTGTGTGCGGTGAAGCCACACGTGCTCCGCTACTGGGAACAAGAGTTTCCGCAATTACAGCCGGTGAAACGTCGCGGCAACCGTCGTTACTACCAACGCCACGAGGTTGAATTGATCAGAACGATTCGCAAACTGCTTTATATCGAGGGCTACACAATCAGCGGTGCGTGTAATCAACTTAAAGACCCAGAGGGTGGACGCCACAGCGGCCCAGACGGTTTTTCCGGGAAGGCCAATGTCGAGGAGCTTGTCGACGAACTCCGGCAGATCTCTGCCCTTCTCGGCAAATAGGGCTCTACAGTTTATTGAGATATATCGGGGCGTGGCGCAGCCTGGTAGCGCACCACACTGGGGGTGTGGTGGTCGGAGGTTCAAATCCTCTCGCCCCGACCATTTCTCGCTTATTCCCCGTACTTACTGCGGTGTACAAGATTACGCGCTGACCCTCATCGGATCAGGTTCCTCTTGGAGAGTAACGCCGAAACATTCAACCCCAGGCTGATAGGCCTGACTCAGACTGGCAAGCCTCGGAAATACGACCTGAGGCGCAGAAGCTGTTGTAGAGTGCTTCAAAAGACGTAGACCTTAGGGCGGGAGAGCGGTTTCGAAACACCAGAGGCCCGAGTAAACGCTGTCGGCAAACGTGAGCCTAGCGATCGCAACCCAGTTTTGGGAGAAGAAAAGATGAGAAAAAGCCTCGCAATTCTAACGACGCTGCTCCTGTTGCAGCCAAACCCCGTGTCAGCTGATCTCGCTCTAGGCCAGACACCTCCCGTGTTAATTCTTGAAGGGGACGCGGGAGGGCGGGTTGGGGGTGGCCTGTGGTCAAGCGCGAGCCTTGAGGGAAAAGCACATGTATTGATGTATGTTGACCCAGACAAGGTCAAGATCAATCGCCATGTCGAAGAGGCCCTGGCGAAAGAGGAATTCGACCGGCAACTCCTGGCGAGTGTCGCGGTGATCAACATGGCGGCATCCTGGAAACCGGATTTCGCGATCGACCTGATCCTTAAGGGCAAGCAGGAAAAATACCCCAACACCATCTATGTCCGGGATAGGGATCGGGCCTTTGTAACGAAATGGGGCCTGGTCGATCAGGGCTATCACGTACTGGCGCTGTCTGCGAACGGCGAAGTCATTTTTTCTGTCGCAAACGAGCTGTCCAATAAACAGGTCACCAACCTGATCGAGACCATTCACAAACATATCAGCCCGTAACCCGAGGAGACCTATGTCGTCGATGGAAGAAATCGTGGTGACTCGTCGGGAAGTCAGTCGACGGGAAGAAGTGAGTTTCGATGATCTTGGCTTTGGAGATTTTTTCTCTGACCATATGCTCATTTGCGAGTGGGAAGATCGACGGTGGGGAACACCTAAAATTATCCCCCGGCAGCCTCTGGCGGTGGACCCGGCGGCGCTAGGCCTTCACTACGGCCAAAGTGTGTTCGAGGGGCTTAAGGCCTATCACGGTACTCGCGATGGTAAAATCAGATTGTTCCGGCCGGAACGTAATGCTGCTCGATTGGCGAGTTCCTGTGAGCGACTCTGTATCCCGGTTATAGAGGCATCCGCATTCCGTCAATGCGTCACGGGGCTGGTAGCGGCAGAGGTCGAGTGGGTACCCAGAGCAAGGGGCGAGGCGCTTTATATCCGACCGATGATTTTTGCTAATGAAGGCCATCTCGCCGTGCGGCCGGCGACTCGTTACACCTTTGTCATCGTCGCCGCGCCGGTAGGGCAATACTTTGCTCGCTACAACCGAGCGCTGCGACTTAAAGCAGAATCCACCTTTACCCGTGCTGTTCCAGGCGGGACCGGGGCAGCTAAAACCGCGGGTAATTACGGGGCGACACTCAGGCCGATGCTCGACGCCGGTAGTGCGGGTTTCGATCAGATCCTCTGGCTTGATGCTCACGATCATGCTTTCGCCGAAGAAGCCGGGCAGATGAACATATTCTTTCGCCTTCGAGACGAAGTCGTCACGCCCGATCTCTCGGGCACGATTTTGCCCGGGGTAACCCGGGAAAGCGTTCTGACGATGCTGGAGGATTGGGGCATTGCTACCTCAGTTCGACGGATTTCCATCGCGGAACTGGCCAAAGCTTCGCAGGACGGGACCCTACTTGAGATCTTCGGCGCTGGGACTGCAGCAGTAGTGGTGCCCATTCAGTCTATTACTTTCCGCGACACCGTTATCCAGGGTCGTCCCGGAGGTTCGGCACTTTTATCCGAGCGCCTTTGTGAGAACCTATTGGCCATTCAGCATGGCGAAGCGGCTGACCCGCGCGGATGGACTCAGCTTGTTGAAACCGGATAGACCCACCGTGCCCATAATCTCCCCGCCGGCGCGCACGCTAGGGCCGGGACTGGCCGTGCTGTTAACGTGTTTTGCGACCAATGTTCAGGCAACGACTGAGGCAGAACAAGGTTTTGAACTTGCCCGTGCGTTGTGCTCGCGCTGTCACGTGATTGGGGACTACAACCGAATGGGCGGCATTGGCAATAGCCCTTCTTTCCCGTGGATGGTCAAAAGCCTCGACTGGGAAGAACGCTTCCGAACTTTCTATACTCGCAGGCCTCACCCCGTATTTGTTCGGGTTCCTGGGTACCCGCGTTGGTCGGATGTCGATCCGTACTATCCCCCTTTTGAGATTAAACCGCACGAGATAGAGTTGATTACCGAATATGCCGGAACACTGAGGTGAGGCGGATGACAACCCGCTGTCTAAACGCGCTGAATGATCGTCAAGAGGGGCAGGCGATGATCAAGGGTCCAGGTACAGCCTTTGAGTCTGGTCGGTTCCGCGGCTGGCGGTCGGAGCGTACGGTGGGGTGGTGTCAGAACCTAGTATGAGTGAAATTCTATTACTGCTGTTACTACTGGGGTTTTCTGCATTTTTCTCCGGGGCAGAAACGGCATTGGTGGCGTTGTCCCGCGGTCGGGCTGATTCGCTGGGTCATGAGAAAAGGTCCGGCGCTCGGGCATTGCGAACGCTAAAAGCCAATCCGCAGCGCATGCTGGTCGCGATTCTCATTGGCAACAACATCGCCAACATCAGTGCCTCTGCGCTCGCGACTGTGATTGCCACGAGGGAATTTGGCAGTGCCGGTCCGGGTGTCGCGATTGGATTATTGACGATTGTGATTCTGGTCTTCGGGGAGATTACGCCTAAGAGCCTAGCGACGAGATATTCCGAACGAATCTCGCTCGTGGTGGCGCCGGTCATACTCGGGTTGGTCTATCTCACCGCACCGATCGGGAAGGTCTTTGAACATATGACAGCCGTCATGAGTAAAGCCGCGCCCGGGTCAGGCGAGGACCCACTGGTGACAGAATCAGAATTGATCAGCATGGCAGGTTACGGCGAGGAAGAAGGAACTATTGAAGAAAGTGAGAAGCAGTTGATTGAAAGAGCGTTTGCGTTCAGTGACCTGGCGGTCTCCGACGTCATGACGCCGCGCCACAAGGTTTTTCGACTTCCCGAAGAGACATCGGCTGATCGTGCTCTGCACCAGCTCGTAGACACACCGTTCAGCCGCATTCCATTGTACCGGGCTGACCCGGACGAAGTCACCGGCATTCTTCATGTGCGTGATCTTTTGTCGGTACTGATGTCCGAAAATACCAAAACCCAGATCGGGGAGCTGGCGAGGCGGCCTTACTTCGTGCCAGATCGACAGACTTTGACCGATACCATTTCCGCCTTACGACAAGAACGACACCAACTTGCTGTGGTGGTTGATGAGCATGGGGTGATGGAGGGAGTCGTAAGCCTTGAGGATCTGCTTGAGGAGTTGGTCGGGGAAATCTATGATGAGAGTGACATCGCTCCGCTTGACCTGACGGTGCATGGACCAGATCTGGTGACCGTGGAAGGGGCATTGGAGTTGCGGGTGCTCTCTGAGTACTTTGAACTTGCACTCTCGGGTAAACCAACAGACTCAGTGAGCCGTTGGATACTTAAGCATGCCCAGCGGATACCCTGCAGTGGGGAGGAGTTCGCCCTAGACGGTCTAAAGCTTACTGTCAAACGAGCGACACCAAGACGAATACATGAAGTGCTCGTTGCGCGCGAGCCTGATACCGCCTCCCAGTTGGGGTTGAAGTATCCGTCCGTTAAATAATGCGCCTGCGTAGGAATTCATTCCCCAGGTTTGGCATGGTACTCAAGGTCAGCGGAGAATAAGACTTCAAGGGTGTCGATCTGCGTTGAGCCGATGATATCCTGCGCGATCGTGGACGCTTTGGCTTCGATCGAACTCCGTGTATCTTGCGAAGGTAATGGCAAGGTAAGCTGTGCTTGGATCTCGGTCTTTAGAAAGTGAAGTACCAAGTTTGTGTAATGCAACCCGCCGATTTCCCATTCGGATAGGCCGTGTCGGATCAGGATCTGCTTCACGGATTGTTCAATCTCTGGGCGTAGCGCAAGGGTGTTAACGCCGGCGGATACCGTGTCATCTTCGGGATCGACATGAACAATAACATCCGTCAAAGACCTGAAGCGCTGCTTTAGGATTTGCAGGACTTCATCGCCGATCCGGTGACCTTCGGAGACGCTGATAAGGGGGGCTACCCGAATATGCACATCGGCCAGTACCTGGGATCCCATTCGGCGCGTTCTTAATTCGTGAGCGTCCAAAACCCCGGGAATATTATTGATGGTTTTGCGGATCTCAGCCTGGGTCGCCGGGTCGACAGCAGTGTCTATCAATTCGTCAACGGCCTCTTTGCCAATCCGGTAGGCAACGTAGAGAATCATTGCTGCGACGCCAATGGCGGCTGCAGCGTCCGCCCAGGAATAGCCTGCGAGGACGCCGATTACCCCTGCAATCACGACCAAAGAAGACAGCGCATCCGACCTGCTGTGCCAGGCATTGGCCCGAAGGAGGTGAGATTCCAATCGCGCCGCTGCCCGAATGGTGTATTGATAGACCCCTTCTTTGAGAACAACTGATGCGGTTGCGATCCCAAGCGCCCCCCAACCCGGCTGTAGGAGTACGTTGGAACCCCTTAACCGGGCCAATGCGTCCCAGCAAATTCCCACTGCTACCAGAGCCAACGAGACGGCCAATACTGCGGTAGCGATGGCCTGGATCCGACCATGGCCGTAAGGGTGTTCCAGGTCGGCCTGGTGGCTGGCCTTCTTGGCTGCAAAGAGCACGAAAAGATCGGTTACCAGATCAGAAAATGAGTGGATGCCATCTGCAATCAAGGCTTGGGACTGCGTTATTAGGCCCCCAGACACCTTGCCGAGCGCGAGCAGTACGTCGACGACGCTGCCTACCAGAGTGACCGTTCGAAGTTCCCGGTAACGGGTGTCATCATCACGGGGGGTTGTTGGGGCGGTTGAATAGCTCATTTTGGGGTCAATGCCGACAGGAAAAACAGTGTATCAGTTTCAACCCAAGGGGCCGTCACCATCACGCCACGTTTGATTAGAGAAATTGATCTGAACCGGTGGACTGCCGGAATCTTTCAAATTCTGTGATAATTAAGGGGTTCGGACCGGCCCTTCTCGGTTCACACCCGTAGGAAGGCTTTCCATGCGAATTTTGATCAGCAACGACGATGGTTATCTGGCACCCGGCCTGACCGCCCTGCATCGCGCGATCGATACGGTTGCACAGACTCTGGTAGTCGCACCTGACCGCAACCGCAGTGGCGCGAGTAACTCGTTGACCCTCACGAGGCCGCTCCGAGTGAATAAAGGGCCCAATGGCTTCTTGTATCTAGATGGCACACCAACCGATTGTGTCCACGTTGCATTGACCGGTCTAATGGATGACGAGCCGGATATGGTGGTTGCCGGTATTAACCACGGCGCCAACCTCGGCGATGACGTAATTTATTCGGGCACCGTGGCCGCTGCGATGGAAGGCCGTTTCCTCGGCCTCCCGGCAATAGCCGTCTCTTTGGCCGGGTCGAATCCCACCCACTTCGGTACCGCGGGCCAGGTGGTATTGCAGGTCTTGGAACGGATTGCCCGAAACCCACTTCCCGCGGACAGCATTATCAACGTGAATGTGCCAGATCGGGAACTTAGCGAGATTCGAGGGTTCAAGGCGACCCGTCTGGGCTACCGTCACAAGTCCGAACCAGTGGTCCGGTCGCAGGACCCCCACGGGGCAGACATATACTGGGTCGGGCCGGCAGGAGCCGAACAGGATGCCGGGCCAGGGACTGATTTCTGGGCGGTTCGGGAAGGCTTTGTCTCGGTGACACCGTTACAGGTTGATCTTACCCGTCATGAACAGCTCCAACATTTCCAGGAATGGTTGGACCACCCATAGACGTGAATTCTCGGCACGTGCCTAACTCGGGAGGGTTTATCTCCTCCCGCACACGTCAACGCCTTGTGGACAGTTTGCGCGCTAAAGGGATCGTTAACGAGGCCGTGCTCCAAGCAATCGCAGATACCTCGCGTCATGAGTTCGTTGAGGACGCGTTGAAAGGGCGTGCCTATGAGGATACTGCACTACCGATCGGATACCGACAAACTATATCTCAGCCTTTTGTAGTGGCGCTCATGAGCCAGATTCTCCTCTGTGGCCAGGAAATGATCGGCCGGGTGCTGGAAGTTGGGGCTGGTTCGGGCTATCACGCAGCCGTGCTGTCGCGGTTCACTACTCAGGTGTATTCGCTCGAGAGGGTAAGCCAGTTGTACATAAGTGCTAAACGCCGCTTGCAAAGGCTCGAGATCAACAACGTGCACCTAGTTCACAAAGATGGGGCGGACGGTTGGCCCGCCAGGGCGCCTTACGATGGCATTATGCTGACAGCCGCACCGCACCAGGTGTCGGCGACACTTTTTGATCAATTGCGAGAGGGAGGAATTCTAGTGGCACCTGAGGGTGACGATCAGAACCAGACACTTACCTATTGGGTTAAAAAAAATGGCCGCATCCAGCGGCATGAGTCAATTCCCGTCGTGTTTGTTCCGTTGGTCCTGGGAGTGACGCAATGAGAATATTTTCCTCGCTGTACGTCATGGCTCTTCGGTGGGCAGCACACCGCCACGCTCCGAGATACCTTTCAATTTTGTCGTTTGCTGAGTCGTCATTCTTCCCGATCCCCCCGGACGTGATGCTCGCGCCGATGGTGCTCGCCCGAAGGAACCAGGCCTGGTTTTTGGCCAGCCTCACCACAGTCTGGTCGGTGGTCGGCGGCGTCGTGGGATATTTGATCGGCCAGTACCTTTTTGCGTTAGTGGCCCAACCCATTATTGATTTCTACCACGCCCAAGCGGGGTTCGAGCAGACCCGCACCTGGTTCCGTGATTATGGGATCTGGATTATCTTCATTGCGGGCTTCACCCCAATACCCTATAAGGTCTTCACTATAACGGCAGGACTGGTCGGTATGGCGCTGGTGCCATTCGTTGTAGCATCGTTAGTCGGAAGGGGCGCACGTTTTTTTATGGTGGCCGGGTTGATTTACCTGGGAGGAGAGCCTTTTGAGCGCCAGTTACGCCGTTATGCCGATATCCTGGGATGGGCCGTGGTAATTGTAATCATCACCGTGGCGGTCTGGCTTCGTGGCTGACCGGCATAGCTTGAAGCCAGCTAAGGCGATTGCCCTCCTTGCGATGGCAACCCTTATATCGGCCTGTACCGGTAGGCCGGTGGTGCCGGTTAGTGATCTGACCAGCGGGCGGACACAGTACACTGCCCGCATCGTACGGGCGGGAGATTCACTTTATACGATCGCCTGGGAATCCGGTCTCGACTACCGGGACGTAGCCCGCTGGAACCAACTGGAAGCGCCATTTGCGTTAAAAATCGGCCAGAAGATTTTTCTCGGGGGCGCAAGGCCAGCGGGCGCCCGATCGCAAACCTCCTCAATTACTGCCTTGCCAAAAACACAAGCTGTGTCCGGGGCTAAATCAGCGAGGTCTGCGGCTTCCGAGAACACAACTCCGGTTGTTGCTAAGGCAAAGCCCAACACCGAACTGTCCTTATCTAAAAATTCCCTGGGCTCACGCGAGTGGATATGGCCCGCGCAGGGCAAGTTGGTGGGAAGGTTCGATGGTGCCTCGGGCGAGAATGGTATAGACATCGCAGGCGTGGACGGGAGTCCCATTCGGGCTGCATCCGGGGGTAGGGTGGTTTACGCCGGTACCGGTCTAAGGGGCTATGGACTATTGCTGATCGTCAAGCACGACGACACTTACCTCAGTGCGTACGCCCACAACCGCGCCGTAATGGTGAACGAAGGCGATCAGATCCACAGCGGCCAGGTGATCGCCGAGATGGGGCAGTCCGGATCGGAATCGGTACGCCTTCACTTTGAAATCCGCAAAGATGGTCAACCGGTAGACCCATTACGTTTTTTACCTGCCGGTGACGGCTGAGGCCCGTAGCGGGAGAATAATTGCCGCCGCAACGGCGCGGCCATCCAGGGCAAGTAAGTTGTATGTCGCGCATGCACTGCGGGAACTCATGAAGTCGATGCCGCGGCCGGCTCTAGCGAGCATACGCTGCAAACGTAGATCAGGGAGATAGTGCTGATCCCCAGTCCCGACCAACAGCACATCCCAGGATAGGGTCAGAATTTCAGCAAAATCCGATTCGTTGATTTGCGAGAATTGCTCGACCTGCCACTCAACCGGGCTGCGAGCGGGTGCCAACAGGAAACTGCTTGCGTAGAACGATTCTCCGATTTGAACCGAGCCGGCCTCGTAAGCTCGTATCAATTGGAGGTGTTCAGAATTTTCAGGACGTAATTCCATTTGATTCACAGTGGCTCCGGTCCCGCTCCGTTTTCGGGCAGTGACCGGTTTCATGGTACGGCGCGCAACAACCCAACTGCTTTGCGATACAATCCCGCGCTCGGCGAGCGTAGATAATATCGGAAACTGCGCTCAATCCCTCCCGCCGGATTAAAGGTATATGAAAGCTGTAAATATCGGAGTGATCGGACTGGGTACCGTCGGCGCGGGTACCGTCGACCTGCTGCACCGAAACCAAGAAGAGATTACACGTCGCGCCGGCCGCGAAATCAAGGTCACCTGCGCTGCCGTACGGGATCTTTCCCGTGGGCGTCATTGTGATACAGCCGGGATAACCCTGACCACTGATCCGAACGAGATCGTTTCGGACCCGAGCATTGATGTGGTGGTGGAGTTGATCGGCGGGTGCGAAGTGGCGTTCGATCTGGTTACCGCAGCACTGGCCCAAGGCAAGCATGTGGTGACAGCCAATAAGGCGCTCATAGCAACTCGCGGTAACGAGATCTTCGAGCAAGCGTCGACAGCAGGTCTGGTCGTCGCCTTTGAAGCTGCGGTCGCTGGCGGAATCCCAGTGATCAAGATTCTCCGGGAAGGCTTGTCGGGTAATCGCGTGGAGAAATTGATTGGTATCCTCAATGGCACCTGCAATTTTATTCTTAGCGAAATGCAGGAAAAAGACGCCGATTACGCCGAAGTGCTTACCCAGGCGCAGCAGGCGGGCTATGCTGAAGCGGACCCGTATTTCGACGTAGAGGGCGTCGATGCGGCCCATAAGCTCACTATCCTCGCCTCGATCGCGTACGGGGTGCACCTAAACTTCCAATCTGTCTATGTGGAAGGTATTAGCGCCCTGACGCGAGATGACATCATTTTTGCCCAGGAGATGGGCTACCGGATCAAACACCTCGGGATGGCCAGAAGGTCAACCACGGGTTTGGACTTACGTGTCCACCCCTGCCTGATCGCGGAAGACCACTTGTTGGCCAATGTAACGGGCGTCATGAATGCCGTTGTCGTGGAGGGTGACGCAGTCGGTGAAACGCTGTATTACGGCGCAGGCGCCGGGGCACAGCCCACCGCCTCCGCAGTCGTTGCAGATCTGATCGACGTCGTGCGGACTCTGACCGCCGACCCAGGCAACCGGGTACCCCACCTGGCATTTCAGGCGAGCGCGCTTGCGAAACCGGGGATTATTCCGCTGGCTGAGGTTTACTGTGCACATTATCTGCGATTGACAGTGCAGGACCAGCCCGGCGTATTGGCAGATATCACTAAGATATTGGGGGGCCATGGCGTGAGCATCAAGGCCATCCACCAACATGGTACCGGAGATGAAGACGGTAAGGTACCTGTCGTGATCGTGACCCACGTCGCCCAAGAGGCTGCCGTGGCGGCCGCTGTCTCGGGCATAGAAGCGCTCCCCGCAAGTGCCCACCCCGTTGTTCGGATTCGCCTTGAGACACTCGAGGGGCATTGAACATGCGCCCCACTGACGCCGGTGTGATCGCCCGCTACCGCGAGCGGCTTCCGATACCGCACAATGCCTCCGCCGTCAGTCTTAACGAGGGCAACACGCCGCTCGTACGACTGAACTCGTTGTCTGATGATCAACGCGAAATTGAAATATTCGCCAAGGTTGAAGGCGCAAATCCAACCGGTTCTTTTAAAGACCGGGGAATGACTGTCGCGATTTCGATGGCAGCTCATGAAGGCAGCGAGGCGGTAATCTGCGCTTCAACCGGCAACACTTCTGCTGCGGCGGCGGCCTATGCGGCACGGGCCGGGATGAAGGCCATTGTCATTATCCCCGATGGTCAGATTGCCTTGGGGAAGCTTGCCCAGGCAATGATGCACGGCGCCCGCGTGATCCAAATAGCCGGTAATTTCGATCAAGGCATGGAAATCGTCAAGGCGATTTCTCAAAAGGCCCCAGTGACCCTGGTGAACTCTGTCAATCCCTTCCGATTGCATGGTCAAAAAACAGCTGCATTTGAAATCGTAGATACTCTCCTGCGCTGCCCGGATTATCATTTTTTGCCGGTAGGGAACGCTGGGAATATCAGTGCGTATTGGATGGGTTACTCGGAGTACCTCGAAACGGGAGATCTGGCACGCCGGCCGGTGATGGTAGGCTGCCAAGCCAGCGGGGCGGCGCCTTTTGTACAAGGAACCCCGATCGAAAGGCCCGACACTATTGCCACTGCCATTCGCATCGGTAAACCCCAGTCGTGGGCCCTGGCGCAGGCGGCATGCGAGGAGTCCGCCGGCTGGTTTCTCGGCCGAAGCGACGAGGAGATTCTTGCAGCGCAACGCCATCTGGCCCAGAACGAAGGGATCTTTTGTGAGCCAGCATCGGCGACTTCTGTCGCTGGCGTTATGCTTGCGCTTGGTGAATCCGCTATTCCCAACGGGTCGTGTGTCGTGTGCACGCTGACCGGTCAGGGGCTCAAAGACCCCGATACTGCCATTAGCCAGTGCCCCGAGCCACAGCGGGTCTCGCCACAAATTGACGCCGTACATGACGCTATCCTGGATTGAAGCCCATACCAGCCCGGCTTCTCCGAGCTGAGAATCACGCAGAGAGGTCACTTTGTCCGGGGAGACTATTCTGGTATTTGATATCGAGACGGTCCCAGACGTCGCGGGGGGCAGGCGGCTATACGACCTGGTGGGGCTTGATGACGCAGATGTCGCAAGAGCAATGCGCACACTTCGGTCGCAAAAAACCGGGGGCAACGATTTTCTATCTCACCCTCAGCATCGAATCGTTGCGATTTCGGCGGTGCTGCGCCGAGGCGACAATCTTAAAGTCTGGTCCTTGGGCGAGGCAGAATCATCCGAGGCAGAACTTTTGCGACGCTTCTTTGATGGCATCGAGAAATTCACGCCTACCTTGGTCAGCTGGAATGGCAGTGGCTTTGATCTGCCCGTTATACACTACCGGGCGCTTAAACATGGCATCTCGTCGGTAAAGTACTGGGATAGCGGTGACCATGATCGTGACTTTAAATGGAACAATTATCTCAGCCGTTTTCATGCCCGCCACCTTGATCTCATGGATGTTTTATCGGGATATCAGCCCCGCGCCTGGGCTCCGCTCGACGAGCTTGCAGTCACACTTGGATTTCCCGGGAAGATGGGCGTGAGCGGTGAAGGCGTATGGGATTCGTTTCAGGCAGGAGAGATCGAAAGTATCCGCGCATACTGCGAGACCGATGTTCTCAATACCTACCTTATTTTCCTTCAGTTCGAACGTATGCGGGGTCACCTTGACGAGGCGGCGCTGATGCATGAGCAGCAACGGCTCTGCGATCTGCTCGCACAAAGTAGCGAAAGTCACTTAGTGACCTTTTTGGAGCGATGGCAGGCTGGTGGGCGTGAAGCGTAGGCCGGCCGCGCCTTTCACTGCAGAAATAGAAGGGTTGACCCACGATGGGCGCGGGATTAGCCGGGTTGAAGGCAAAGTCTGGTTTGTCGAGGGTGCACTGCCGGGGGAGACCGTACTGGTTCGCCCGATGCGGGGAAGGCGATCCTACTCTCTGGGTCGCGCCGAGAAGTTGTTTAGTGAATCGTCCGAACGGTGCACTCCGTGCTGCCCGGTTTTCGGAACCTGCGGTGGCTGCGCACTGCAACATTTGGAGCACAACGCCCAGGTGAACTTCAAGCGGCAAACCTTATTGGAGGCGCTGCAGAAAGAGGGGATTGCTTGGACTGCACCGGTTGAGGTGATTAGTGCCGAGCCCTGGCACTATCGCCGCAAGGCCCGCCTAGGGGTGAGGCTCGTTCCCAAAAAGGGTGGAATTTTGGTGGGTTTTCGCGAGCGGCATAGTAGCTACATCACGCCATTGACGACTTGTCCTGTGATACATCCATCGGTTGATTCGATTCTTGCGGCATTACCAGAACTTGTCGAGAGTCTCAGTGTCCCGAGCAGAATCCCACAGATCGAAGTGGCGGCCGGAGAAAATGCCACCGCACTGATCTTCCGCCATCTGTCGCCTTTGACGGAGGAGGACGTTGCCAAACTCACCCATTTCGGCCGGGTCAATAATATGCTGATGTATGGCCAGGCAAACGGACCGGACTCTATTCAGCCGGTGTACCCTCCCGATCCAGCCCTGCTCCAGTATGCATTACCGGATTTTTCGCTGACCTTTTACTTCAGAGCCACTAGTTTTGTCCAGGTTAACGCCTTAGTAAATCAACAGTTGGTCGGTACCGTGATTGACTGGCTGGCTATCGGGCCCGACGACAGGCTTTTGGATCTTTTCTGTGGGATCGGAAATTTCTCATTACCCGCAGCCCGCCTAGCGAGACAGGTCATCGGGGTCGAAGGCGATGCAACCCTGGTTCAATTGGCCGCCGAGAATGCTCGGTGGAACGGGGTTAAAAACGCGGTTTTCGAGGCTCGGGATCTGTTCGACCCCGAGCTTAATCACTGGCGCCTGCCTGAGTGCTCGCGGTTGCTTTTGGATCCACCACGCACGGGTGCGCTCGAAGTTTTGAAGCGGGTGATAAACGGGCCTAAACCCCAACTTCTGGCGTACGTGTCCTGCAATCCGGCCACGCTGGCTCGGGATGCACGGTTCCTGACCGAAAGCCAATCCTATCGACTGGAGCGCCTAACGGTTGCCGATATGTTTCCACACACCGCGCACATCGAGTCGGCGGCGCTGTTTCGCCGTGTAGACAACCCCGGTACGGGCGTCAGTGAAAAGGGCTAATCTTTAACCACCGGTCCCCGTTTTTTCGGTCGCGCCGGCGCTTTTATTGCGATTCGAGTCGCTGCGATCCTCTACGGGGCGACTAGGTTGGCCCTGTGAGCTTCTAGCACGCCCCCCTTGGCCGCTCGAGCGCCCTCGACCCCCGCGGGAGCGCCGCTGGCCACCTTTTGAGGCTCCGTCCGAGGCTGAGTCGGTTCCACCGCTCTGGGTTCTTCTTGAGGCCGAATTCCGGTTGCGCCCCTGATCCGGTTGCTCCTGTCGGCCCTGTCGTTGGCCCTCCTTGCGGCCGGTGGGTCGGCGCCCGCGAGAGCGGTTTCGGGGAGGACGGCCAGTCCTTTGCGCGGACCCGGCTTGATCGTCCTCCTTTGATTTGGTTTCTTGGCCCTCTTTGGTCAGAGATTTCCAGAGCTTTGCGATGAAGCCAGCCCGAGGGGCAGGGGCTTCTGCTTTTGGGGTTGGGGGGGGAGGGGTGTCGATTTCGTCCAGATTAACCGCGGGGCGATTCTTGTGACGTGTTAACGAATATTCGGCCTCATTTTCGCTGTCAGGGGCGATCTTGATTTTATGGCTGGCAAGGGTGTTCTCCACCGCATCTAAATCCTCACTGCGCAGGCGTTGAATATTAAACTGAGACCCTTGCAATTGTGGCGAGGGGATCAGCACGACCCGGGTACCAAGACGTGCCTCGACCTGATTGACCTCATGGCGCTTTTCATTCAATAAAAAGGTCGCAATATCAACAGGTAATTCAGCGAAGACGGCTTCGGTGTTCTCTTTAAGCGCTTCCTCTTCCAGAATGCGAAGAAAACTGAGGGCGGATGATGTGACATGGCGTACCTGCCCGGTGCCATCGCACAGCGGACAGACCCGGTAATTTGAATCACTGATCGATGATCGTAGCCTCTGCCTTGACAATTCCAGCAGTCCAAAACGAGAAATATGACCGAGTTGTATCCGCGCGCGATCGTTGTATACCGCTTCGTTAAAACGAGTTTCGACGGTCTTTTTGTTACGTGTCGAGGTCATATCAATCAGGTCTATTACGACCAAGCCGCCGAGATCTCGGATTCTCATCTGACGGGCGAGTTCATCTACCGCCTCAAGATTGGTCTGAAGGGCGGTCTCCTCGATATCAGCTCCCTTGGTGGCTCGCGCCGAGTTGACATCAACTGAGATCAACGCTTCGGTATGATCAATAACGAGTGCACCCCCTGAGGGTAATTTGACCGATCTGGAGTAGGCGCTCTCAATCTGGTGCTCTATCTGAAAACGGGAGAACAACGGCACAGTATCCTGGTAATGTTTCAGTTTCACGACGTTTTGTGGCATCACCTGTGACATGAAGCGTGTTGCCCGGTCAAAAACGGACCGTTCGTCAATGAGAATCTCTTGGATGTCCGTTCTCAGGTGGTCTCGGATGGTACGCACGATCAGATTACTTTCCTGATAAACCAGGAAAGGGGGCTTTTGTGTGCTGGCGGCATCCTCGATAACGCCCCAGAGTTGCATCAGAAAGTTCAGATCCCATTGCAGTTCTTCAGCAGATTTGCCGATTCCTGCGGTACGCGCGATCAACGAGTGTTCCGCGGGGACCTCGAGTCCGGACATCGCATCGCGTAAATCAGCCCGTTCCGTTCCGTCAATTCGCCGGGAAATACCACCCCCTTTGGGGTTATTCGGCATAAAGACGAGGTAGCGCCCCGCGAGACTGACGAAAGTCGTCAGAGCCGCCCCTTTGGTGCCTCGCTCATCCTTTTCAACCTGAACGAGCAGCTCCTGACCCTCTTGGATGACGTCCTTGATGCGTACCTGAGCCATCGGAGTAGCAGGGGAGAAATTTTTGAAATGAGCCCGGGAGATCTCTTTGAGTGGCAAAAAACCCTGGCGCTCTGCACCATAATCCACAAAAGCGGCTTCAAGGCTTGGTTCGACCCGGGTGACCCGCCCCTGGTAAATATTGCCCTTGCGTTGGAAGTGGGTGGATGACTCAATGTCTAGGTCGAGAAGTTTTTGCCCATCAACAATAGCGACGCGCAACTCTTCTGGATGAGTTGCGTTAAAAAGCATTCGTTTCATTTTTATGTTCCGCGTAGACCGGGGCGTGGCCGCGTTAAACAGCCCGTACGGAATCTGTTTTTCAGCCTGCAACCCGGATAATTATCCGTTTTATGCTTCTGGAGCGAAAAAAACGAGCGGGCAAGAGGAGGCGAGGTACAACAGACAGGAGGCGGATGCGAGCGCCCAGTGCTATCTTGACGGGGCCGTGCCCCGGCATGCCACAGGCGCCCTCCAGAGGCCGGCTTAGGACTCCTGGCGGGGTTTTATCCGGGGTGTTTACTTCCCCCAGAGGTGTATCCCTTGCATCGATCCCGTCAGTGATAAGCGGCGGGATGTTCAGCCCAACTTGACTGCTCTTGTGGTTCCACAGGAGCAGTATCCTGTTCGTTTTTTCGCGCCCGAATCAATAACTGGGGCGCTGATACCTCGCTACGGCGACTGCGTATCGGTCGCTGGTGCAGACATGCTCTAAAATACAAGCATTCTTACGCGGGGGTGGTAGCGAGAGATACCTCGCTGTCTTATTCCCGCGGGAAACACGCACCCGGTCTTTACCGTGCTGGCTTGTCTCTGCTCAACAGAAGACCCACCAATTGTAGCCAAAACATACTATTTTTTCAATCAGATAATGGCCGATCTGCAATCTCCATCCCAACCCGGAAAACGCCCTGCTGAAACACGCACGGTAACGGAAGTGGAATCAGGGCAACGACTGGATAACTATCTTGTCCGCCACCTTAAAGGGGTGCCCCGAACGCACATCTATCGTATCGTTCGCGATGGGCAGGTTCGGCTCAATGGCGGGCGGGTGCGACCATCCGTAAGGGTTTCCGAGGGGGATCGCGTGCGAGTGCCGCCACTTCGACGGGACGTCAGCCAAAATGCCGGTGTAGGCCGGGGCAATTCCGATTTTCGCGCCTCCATCCTTTTTGAAGATTCGAACCTGTTGGTCATTGATAAGCCGCCCGGTATTGCGGTTCACGGGGGGAGCGGGTTGAGGGGTGGGATCATTGAATTCCTACGCTCACGCTCGGAACAATACCTTGAACTCGTCCACCGATTGGACAAAGAGACGTCGGGTGTCTTGGTACTTGCCAAAGACATGGCGACGCTCCGAAGCATGCATGAGGCCCTGCGCCAGAATGTTTCCCAAAACCGGATTCGCAAGAGCTATCAGGTCTTGTTAGTCGGGCAGTGGCGTGGCGGACGGCGCGCGCTCAGTCACCGTTTGCAGACTGTCCGAAGACCCGGTGGGGTCAAGCGATCTCAGGTCGATACAAGGGGACGGGAGGCTTATAGTGTATTCGACCCTCTGGAGCGGTACTCAGAACACACACTGATGCGGGTGGGGATCAAAACAGGCCGTCTTCATCAGGTCCGAGCGCATGCACAGGCTATCGGGCTCCCCGTCGCCGGAGATCGGGTATACGGAGACTCCGACCAGAATCGGGCGTTGCGTAAACTCGGGCTTCACCGACAGTTTCTCCATGCCGATCGCCTGCGATTTACCCATCCGGTGACCGGCCGCAAGGTCGATATTCAAGCGCCACTCCCAGAGGATCTTGCCGGGGTGCTCGCCTGCCTTGAGACAAGCCGCCGAGAGTCGTGAGTTGGAAGATGTCCCTTACATCGCCCTTTGTGATTCAGCCCAGATCAAACGCGGTGGCCGGGGTTTTCGATTCGTCATCGAGCGGGATCGGCTTACACTGCCGGCTTTTGTTATACGCCACGAATTGGGTGTTTCGGCGTTCATCAACCGTTGCAAACACCGGGATTTAGAACTCGACTGGACACTCGGCGATTTTTTTGATCCTGAAGGAGACCAGCTTATTTGCGCTACCCATGGAGCACGCTATGACCCGGTCGATGGCTTTTGTCTGGCGGGTCCATGCGCTGGGGAGACCTTAACCCGTCTAGATGTGGTCGAAATCGGCGACGTCGTCTACCTCTCCGACACCCGATGGAAACTGAACGCTCAAAGCACTGTATGAGCAGCGGGACGACCAAAACAACTGAAAAAGACAAGTGAGACAACCCATCATCCCGAGGGCCCTGGCGCGAACCGATCATGTAATGGCGATCGTCTCACGCAGAGCCGGCAGGCCTTTTGGGAATTGTGAGATTGGCGGGTCATTCAACCCTAGACTGAGCCCAGTCCGGGAATCAACTCAACCCCCTCAGCTTCGAGCATGCCGATTAAGCGAATCAGGGGAAGGCCGATTAAAGCGCTAGGGTCGTCACCTCGGATGCTATCCAATAGCGCAATTCCCAGACCCTCTGAGCGCAAACTACCACAGCATCCATAGGGTTGTTCAAGATCCAGATAATGCACAATTTGGCGAGGGTTCAAAGTACGATACCGGACCCGATAGATGACGACATCGGACTGAGTCCGCCCACAAGCGGCATTAATCAGGGCAACGCCCGTATACAGACAGATCTCGCGCCCGGATGCCTGGGTAAGCTGGGCGATCGCATCATCTCGGTCTCGAGGTTTCCCAATAATCTGCCCAGCGTTTACAGCGACCTGATCAGACCCAATGATCAGGCCTTCTGGAAGCTGAGTTGCCACCGCCATTGCTTTTTCTAGCGCCAATCGAATCACCAAAGCTCGACCGCTCTCTCCTGGGTTGGGGCTCTCATCAATGTCGGGGGCTTGAACAGCAAACGGGAGGCCCAGGCGAGCCAAAAGCTCCTTCCGGTAAGGAGAGGAAGATGCCAGTGTTAACTTCGGAATTTGATTGGTTTTTGACATGAAACGACCAGGGAACTTAAAATTACGCCTGCTGGACTGCGTCCAGTGAACTCCACCCTCGTCCTTCCGGGCCGCCTTGGCGCCCACGCGGAACCGGTGAAGCCCTTATTTTAACCAAAGAGTAACGATATGGCCGTACAACAAAACCGGAAGACTCCTTCGAAGAGGGGTATGCGCCGCTCCCAGGATGCCCTGGGCGAGGCAACATTGTCGACCGACCCGGTGTCCGGGGAGTTGCACCGTCGACATCACGTAACACCCGACGGTTATTACCGCGGCCGCAAAGTTGTCCAGGACCGAGAGGAGGCCGAGTAGGGCGACAGCCTGACCGGCGGGCCTGCCTGGTGCCTACCCTCACCGCATCGTGGACCCCGCTTGAAGATTAATCTGGCCATCGACATGATGGGCGGCGACAACGGGCTCGCAGCTACTGCTCCGGGAGTGGCCCAGGCCATATCCCAACACCCTGACCTGCACTGCCTTCTCGTAGGAGATGCGGACCGGATTCGCACAGCCATCAAGGGGATTGAGGCCCAAGAGCGTGTCCAAATCGTACACGCATCCGAGTCGGTAGATATGCACGAATCACCGGCCTCTGCGCTTCGTTCTAAAAAAGACTCGTCAATGCGAGTGGCGATAAACCTCTTGGCGCAAGGACAGGCCAGCGCTTGTGTCAGTGCAGGTAATACCGGCGCGCTGATGGCGACCGCCCGCTTCGTCCTGAAGACACTACCCGGGATCGATCGCCCCGCGATCATCGGAGCGTTACCGCGTCCTGATGGGCATGTGCATGTTTTGGATTTAGGTGCCAACGTGGACAGCCCGGCTGAGATTCTGTTGCAGTTCGGATTAATGGGTGACAGCATGGTCCGCACGCTGGAGGGAGTTCAACGACCAACGGTTGGACTCCTCAATGTGGGCAGTGAAGAAATTAAGGGAAGCGAGACAATCAAGCAGGCAGCAGAATTACTGAGAACCAGCCGCCTCAACTACATAGGCTATGTCGAAGGCGATGATATCTTTAATGGCTCTGTTGATATCATTGTGTCAGATGGCTTCGCAGGCAATATCGCGTTGAAGGCCAGCGAAGGGTTAGCGCAGATGCTGATTCGCGTCATGCGAGAGGAATTTAGCCGCGGACTGCTCAGCAAGATAGCAGCACTCATTGCAGCTCCGGTGTTGAGATCATTTCGTGATCGCATTGACCACCGTCGTTACAATGGCGCAATGTTGTTAGGACTGAATGGCGCGGTTGTAAAGAGCCATGGCGCCGCCGATGAACTGGGATTCCATCACGCGATCGGAGTAGCCCGCCTCGCGGCTCAAAATGATCTGGTTTCCCATATCAGGTCGGATCTTGAAGAATTCGCACCGGTCGAGCGCGCGAACGCGTGACCTACGCACGCATTACCGGTAGTGGGAGTTATCTTCCCGAAAAGATACTGACGAATCGGGAACTAGAAGGGCTTCTTGACACCACAGAGGACTGGATTTATACCCGCAGTGGTATCCGTGAACGACATATTGCCGCGGAGAATGAGTTTACCTGCGATCTGGCAGAGAAGGCAGCACGGGCTGCGCTCGAAAGGGCAGGACGCACCCCAGCCGAGGTTGACCTGGTGGTGGTTGCCACAACAACCCCTGACCAGGTGTTTCCGAGCACAGCCTGTCTTCTCCAGAACCGACTGGGTATTCAAGGCTGTCCGGCCTTCGATGTTCAGGCGGTGTGCGCGGGGTTTATTTATGCCTTGGACGTGGTCTATCGTTACATTCGCACAGGAGGGAGCAAGTGTGCGCTGGTCGTTGGTGCGGAAACCTTCTCCAGAATCTTAAACTGGGAAGATCGATCCACCTGTGTCCTGTTTGGCGATGGCGCCGGCGCGATGATCGTTGAGGAAGCCACTCAACCCGGCATTCTTTCCAGTCACCTGCACGCCGATGGATCCTTTAAGGATTTGTTATGTGTGCCTATCGGGGTCTCTACTGCTCATCAGGAAATGCTCGCTGGGAAGGCCTATACCGAGATGCAGGGGAAAGAAGTATTCCGCTGGGCCGTGACCGCCCTGGGGGATGCGGTTATTGAAGTTCTTGAGGCCAATGGCGTCGATCGAGGTGAGATTGACTGGTTGGTGCCACACCAGGCCAATATTCGAATCATCCAGGCCATTGCACGACGCCTCGACTTAAGTATGGATAACGTGGTGGTTACGATTGACCGACATGGAAACACGTCGGCCGCCTCGGTGCCGCTGGCGTTCGATGAGGCAGTAAGGGATGGCCGAATCAAACCTGGCCAAAAAATCATCTTCGAGGCTTTCGGTGGAGGATTTACCTGGGGCAGTATGCTGATTCAAACCTGACAGGAGATACCCATGAATGAACCGACATCCCCTCGCGTCTGCCTGGTCACCGGCGCGAGCCGTGGCATCGGTCACGCGATCGCGTTAGAGCTTTCCCGGCATGATTGCACCGTGGTAGGGACCGCGACCACCGAAGCGGGCGCACTTAAGTTCGATCAGGCACTGAAAACAGCGGGCGGGAAAGGGCGCGGCGCAGTGGTCGATGTTACTGACCCGCAAGGCGTTCAGGATCTGATCTCCACTATTACCGCAGAACTGGGTCCGGTGACCGTATTGGTAAACAACGCGGGCATCACCCGGGATAACCTCTTATTACGAATGAAATTCGATGAATGGGATGAGTGCATGAATACAAACCTTCGGGCCATCTTTTCGGTCAGTAAGTCCTGCCTTAGAGGTATGACCAAAGCGCGGTACGGAAGGATAGTCAATCTTTCCTCGGTCGTTGGAGCGACTGGGAACGCGGGGCAGGCAAACTACGCCGCGACGAAGGCTGGAATCGTGGGTTTTACCAAGTCCCTCGCACTTGAAGTTGCGTCCCGGGGCATCACTGTGAATGCGGTAGCACCGGGCTTTATCCAAACCGACATGACGGCGGGCCTCGCGCAGGCGAGCAAAGAGCGGTTGCTTGAGGCTATTCCTCAGGCGCGATTAGGGCTGCCCGAAGACATTGCCAAAGCCGTGGCATTTCTGGCCTCTGACGACGCAGCGTATATCACCGGGCAAGTCCTGCATGTGAACGGAGGGATGTACATGTCTTCTTGAGATAAGTTACCTATCTTCCTGATTCTAATATGCTATTTCTAAGTTGATTAATGGAGGGGGGCCGAGGAGCGGTTTTACGGCGGCCTCAGCCCCATTGGACTTGGGAGAGCGAATACGGTTTAATTCGCGCTTCGTCCCGTGTTTAACCGATTTATAAGCGGGCAACACCGACCGGCGATAGAATTTTTTACCAGGAGGTTATTGAACCCATGAGCAGTGTCGAAGAACGTGTCAAGAAGATCGTCGTGGAGCAACTCGGAGTGAGCGAAGACCAAGTGACCGCCGAAGCGTCATTTGTGGATGACCTTGGGGCCGACTCGCTAGATACCGTAGAACTGGTTATGGCGCTGGAAGAGGAGTTCGACGCCGAGATACCAGATGATGAAGCGGAAAAAATTACCACCGTTAAACAAGCTGTCGAATTCATTCAAGCGAGCGCTAGCGGTTAGGTGCGTTCCAGATAATCTAACGACCCACTGGGTACAGCCGTCTGATGCTTTGCGTCAGGCGGCTTTATTTTTTAAGGCCAGAACATGCTGAATGCGAGAAGGGTAGTAGTGACCGGGTTGGGATGTATTTCCCCGGTGGGACTCAATACCAGACAAACCTGGGATGCTTTTCTGGCGGGCAAAAATGGGATTGGACCGGTGACACGGTTCGATGCCTCCGACCTTCCAGTGCAGATCGCCGGGGAGGCAACCGGGTTCGAGCCACTGGACCGCCTGCCAGCGAAGGATGTGCGCAAAATGGACCGGTTCATTCAGTTGGGCCTTTGTGCCGGTTTGGAGGCCTTTGAGGACTCCGGGGTCGACCTCGAACAGGTAGACCTCAATCGAGTCGGGGTGTTGATTGGTGCTGGAATAGGGGGCCTGCAAACGATAGAAGACACTACCGCGGTTCTGCTTGAGAAGGGCGCACGCCGAGTTTCGCCATTCTACATTCCCGGTAGCATCATCAACATGGTGTCGGGCAACCTCTCGATCATGCTGGGACTTCGGGGCCCAAACCTGGCTATTGTGACGGCCTGCACTACCGGGACCCATGCAATCGGGGAAGCCGGCCGCTTGGTAGCCTTCGGTGACGCGGAAGTCATGATCGCCGGTGGCACGGAAGCTGCGATCACGCCCACTTCACTGGCTGGTTTTGCCTCAGCCAAAGCTTTAAGTCGACGCAATGAGGCGCCGGATCAGGCCAGTCGCCCCTGGGATAGCGGGCGCGATGGTTTCGTTATGGGGGAAGGTGCTGGCGTTCTGGTGCTGGAATCGCTGGATCACGCAAAGGCGAGAGGCGCGAGGATTTACGCGGAGCTTCGCGGATTCGGCATGAGCGGGGATGCTCATCATATGACTCAACCCGCTCCCGGCGGGGATGGTGCGGCACGATGCATGCAAAACGCGATGAACAACGCCAATATCGCGTCGGAGGAGATTGACCACGTGAATGCCCATGGTACTTCTACCCCGCTGGGGGATCTGGCGGAAACCATCGCTCTAAAAACCACTTTTGGACACCATGCCCCTAAACTTAAGGTGAGTTCAAATAAATCGATGATCGGTCACCTGCTTGGCGCGGCCGGGGGGGTCGAAGCGGTATCCACGGTCCTGAGCCTGCACGATCAGGTGGTGCCGCCCACTATCAATCTCCAGACGCCTGACCCAGAGTGTGACCTCGATTACGTTCCTAACAGCGCGCAGCCGGTGACCCTCCGAGCCGCAATTTCCAACTCTTTCGGGTTTGGAGGAACCAACGGGTCGCTTGTCTTTAGTGCATTCCCTGGCTGAGGCCTATCGGTCACGACCTGTTGATCCAGCCTACCGATCTCTCCACTCCTCGAAACAGTCGCTGGCCGATTCGGGCGATTCTGACTACGGTCAGTGCAGTGGCAATCTGTTGCGCCGGTGCGTTGCTGTTCTTTCTTCATCAAAATATCCGCACTCCCGTAACGCACCCCGCCGCATTCCTGATCGTGAAACCAGGAACCGGACTCACCGCATTTTCAAACCAGCTGGTTAAGGAAGGCTTGGCACGATCGTCCTGGCCTGTTACCGCATGGGCTTTGCTGAGCGGAACGGCGCGATCTCTCAAGTCTGGGGAATATCGAGTCATGGCCAACGCTTCACCCGCCAGGATTCTTGGGCAAGTAGGGCGCGGGGAAGTACATCAAAGGAAAGTCACCATTATTGAAGGGTGGAATCTTTGGGACTTGCAAACTCGTTTGAACCAAGAAAACGTGCTCCTGTCGACAATTGCTGATGTAACAGACTCGAAAGCCAGCATAAGGCTGTCTCTGAGCCATGGGTCTCCGGAGGGGCTGTTTTTTCCTGATACTTATTTTTACGTCCGAGGGGAAACGGATATTGATCTTCTTGGCAAAGCGGCACGCAAAATGTCTCACGAACTTGACGCCATCTGGGAGGAGCGAGGGCCATCGCTTGCGATTCAAGACTCCTACCAGGCGCTGATTTTGGCCTCCATTATCCAAAAGGAAGCGATGCGGGTGAATGAAATGCCAAGAATCAGCGGTGTCTTCCACAACCGGCTCAACCGGGGAATGCGTCTTCAAGCAGATCCAACGGTAATCTACGGCCTCGGCCCCGAATTTGAGGGTCGCCTGAAGCGACGCCATCTTCGTGCAGACACACCGTACAATACCTATACCCGCTCCGGCCTTCCCATTGGCCCCATTGCGATGCCGGGACGCGCGGCCTTGATGGCCGCGGTAAACCCCCTTAAGAGTAAGGAACTGTATTTTATGGCGAGAGGCGACGGAACCCACCAGTTTTCCGAAACCCTCAAGGACCATAATATCGCTGTCCAGCGGTACCGGAATTGACATCGAGTACACGACTCAGCAAAGAAAAGTGAGAGGCAAGCTGATTAGTTTCGAGGGCGGCGACGGTGTGGGAAAGAGCACTCAACTCACGCTATTGGCTGACGGCCTGACATCTGCCGGAAAACAGGTTCTATGTACCCGAGAGCCTGGGGGTACCGCTCTAGCGGAACAAATCCGACGCTGGGTTCTGCACGACAAAGGAGCGATCGCTCCCGTCACCGAACTGCTGCTGATTTTTGCAGCACGGTGCCAACATATTATTGAAGTGATCGAGCCCAACCTGGCCTCTGGGAAGTGGGTTCTTTGTGATCGGTTTACCGACGCCAGTTATGCCTATCAGGGGGGCGGGCGGGGGATCCCTGGCGCGACAATCCAACAGGTCGAGGCGGTGGCGACAGCCGGCCTCCTGCCAGACCTCACGCTACTATTGGACATGCCCGTCGAGTACGGGGAACAACGCAGCGTGGGACGGGGAGAGGGGAGTGATCGGTTCGAGGCACAGGAAAAGGACTTTAAGATACGGATTCGTGCCGCTTACCAAGCGCGTCAGCAAAGCGATCCCGGTCGGGTTCGCCTGGTGAATGCTCTTGAATCGGTCGATGTGGTCCAAGCTCAGGTGTGGAGCCTGGTCTCCGCGCTGCTCGGACAAGAAGATGAATGATTCCGAAGCGCTCCCCTGGTTAGCCCCGACGTGGCAACAACTCAGTCACCGCTGGGAACAATTACCTCATGGCCTCCTCATCACCGGCCCTCCGGCAGTTGGCAAGTCGGCTCTGGCGCTGGATCTGGCACGTTTGCTGCTGTGCCATCAACCAGAGCAGAAAGGAGGGTGTCGACAGTGCGCCGCCTGCCAGCTTTTTGACTCCAGCATCCATCCGGATTTCCATGTGCTGGCGCCCGAAACACTCTCCGCCCCCGATTCCTCCAGCTTGTACAAACACGCTCAGCGCTATTGGACCAGCAAAAAGAGTAGTGCGGCCCGTAAACCTAGCCAGGTAATCGGGGTCGATGCGATAAGAACGTTGGCAGAAACGCTCACTTCAACTGCGACTCAAAACGGACGCAAGCTCAGCGTCATCGCCAACGCAGAGGACCTTAACCATAACGCCGGTAATGCCCTGCTTAAACTCCTCGAAGAGCCTACGCCGGACACCCACCTTGTTCTTGTCAGCGCCCAGCCCTACTTGCTTCCTGCGACCATTCGCAGCCGCTGTATTCG
>PBSU01000011.1 GCA_002726415.1 Acidiferrobacteraceae bacterium
CTGGCGTTCCATAGCGAGTAGTTTGGTGGCCAGGGGCGGAATCGAACCACCGACACGAGGATTTTCAGTCCACTGCTCTACCAACTGAGCTACCTGGCCACGGGGATACCACAGGCGGGGTCTGGATTACAAAGCACCCACGCTGTTTCGTCAAGGGTGCACGGCAAACGGACCGTGCTTGTTCAAGATAGATCGAGTGCGTAGGTTTTGAGTTTTTCCATGGGAATGACATCCAATGTCCGGATGTGCGTGCGGGTGAGATACACCTTGCAGGCAACGCCTGCCTCAAGTGCCCTGGCATAAGACCCAGCACATACGCACCAACAATCGCCTTCTTTGAGCCCGGGAAACCCAAACTCCGGGTGCGGTGTTAACAGGTCGTTGCCATCTGTCTTGAGCCACTGCAAGAACACGTCTGTCACCTTGGCACACACTGTATGGACCCCGTGGTCTGCCTCGTCTGTATTGCAGCACCCATCTCGAAACCATCCTGTCAGGGGTTCTTCGGAGCATGCGCCGAGGGGCTCACCAAAAACGTTCTGCTGGGTTGGGCTTACTATTTCAGACATCGGTGATTTCCAGACTTGATCAATACTATCCAGCCACATTTCTAATGCAGTGGCGCCATACTTTCAACGACAGCTTTTCTAAGGTAAGGCATGCCAGGAGGTCTTGCCTTACGCCCTGCGCGGTGGTGCTATAGTGCCACCAGGCAATAAGTTACCCATCCTGATGAAATTCTGCAGTCAGTGTGCTTCCCCGGTCACGATCCGGATTCCAAACGGCGATACCAAGGAACGCCACGTCTGTAATGAATGCGGGGAGATTCATTACCAGAACCCAAAAATCGTTGCCGGCTGCATCCCCGAATGGGAGGGTCGCATCCTGCTCTGTCGTCGTGCCATTGAACCGCGTCACGGGCTTTGGACCATACCGGCCGGATTCATGGAGAATGGCGAGACGGTAGAGCAGGCCGCCATGCGCGAGACCTTGGAAGAAGCCTGTGCCCATGTTGAGATCAGCGGGCTCTATGCGGTATTCAACATACCTCATGTCAGCCAGGTATACATGATCTTCCGGGCCCAACTGCAAGAGGGTCAATTTGCCCCGGGGATTGAAAGCCTTGAAACCGCGCTTTTCTTTGAAGAAGAAATTCCCTGGTCAGAAATGGCCTTCCCGGTCGTAGTGCAGGCATTAGAGCGCTTCTTTAGCGATCGGCCCCGTAATGCCTTTCCCCCGTTTGTCGATACCGTAACCCCGCTGAACCGTTGAACCGTTGAACCGTTAGGAATATTCAGCACAACACTTCGAGATCTGCCGGCGCATCAATCGGATCGGGGGCGAGATCCACCTTGGGCAAAAGATCGCGCAGGGCGCCCTGCAGGGCTTCTTCCATCGTCGGGTGATAGAAAGGCTTGCGCAACAGTTGCAGTGCCGTCATCTTCTCCCCAATAACCCAGGCCAGCAGATGTGCCAGATTCTCACCCCGCTCGGCCACCAGAGTGGCGCCCAGAATCACGCCGCTGGCCTGATCAGCATAAACGCGCACGATACCCCGGTTCGCACCCATCACCAGTGCCCGGCCCAGTGGCCCCAACCGCATCTCACCGACGGCCGTAGTGTCGGGATCGAGTTTCGCAAAGGGTACACCCACAGTACAGATATTGGGTGAGGTAAAGGAGATCGCCAACGGGGTCTTGCGGGCAAACGAGGTGCTATCGGCCCGCGCGGCGTTATACCCGGCGATACGGCCTTCGTCGGCAGCCTCGTGCAGAATCTCGCGGTTGGCACTGATATCCCCGGCAACAAAGACACGGCTGTCACCACAACGCATGGTGTGTTCATCAAACACCGGGATGCCATGTGAATCCAGCTCAATGCCGGCATTTTCAATGGCCAGCCAGTCAAGGTTGCTCTGGCGACCCATGGCGGCCAGCACCTTATCGACCACCACCGTGTGCTCACCTGCGCTGACGCGGATGCGCCCGTCAGCCTGTGCCAGTTCGGCGCCATGACCCAGCCAGATCGGAAAAGCGCGCCCCAGCAGTTCGATCGCGCTCTGGCGTGCATCGGGGTCAGTCAGACCCGCCACCGTATCGAGCGCATCGATTCCGGTAACCGAAACCCCCAGGTGTGCCAGCGCCTGACCGATCTCCAGGCCGATCACACCCAAGCCCACCACGGCAATCGTACCCGGCAGATCATCCTGCTCAAAGAGGGTATCGCTGGTCAGAATGCGATCGCCAAAATCTACCCAGGCTGGAGGCACGACAGGCCGCGTGCCACAGGCGATTACGATGCTGGCTGCATGGATGGTGTCTTCGCCTACCTGCAGCACCCCGGGCTCAACAAAACGCGCATAGCCCTCAACAAACGCCTCACCCAGAGTATCGGTGGTAGCGCCCAGCACCCGATCTACCAGGATATCGCGCAGATCGCGTACGTGCTCCAGCGCATCAGGCAGGGAAACCGACAAGGCATCGCCACCAACGATACCCTCGCGGTCAAAAATCTCACGGCGGTGCAGATCATGGGCCACCTGAATCAAGGCCTTTGAGGGCATGCAGCCCACCCGGGCACAGGTCGTACCCAACTCACCCCCGTTGATCAGCACAAAATCCTTACCGGCATGTTTGGCCTGACCCATCGCGTTGAGCCCGGCTGTCCCGGCCCCAATAACGGCCACATCAACTTTGCGTTCGTGCATAGACTACTCCGAAAATCAGGCAGTCAAGTTGCGGTGTCTAGCAACCGGACCAGTTGCGCGAGATCAGACACCTCAGCGTGCGGAGTCTCCTCATATTCCCAGTCATCACCATTACGGTTAACCCATGCCGCACAAAGCCCGGCCTGCTGCGCCCCGATCACGTCCTCCAGGGGGTGATCACCCACGTGCAGCACCTGCGCCGGATCCATCTCGAGCAGTTCACAGGCCATGTGAAAAATCTGGCGATCAGGCTTTTTCACTCCGACTGTACTGGCGCTGATCTGGCCCTGGAAATAATCACCGATCCCCAGACGTGAGATATCGGCATTACCATTGGAGACCGCCACCACCGCAAAGCGTTCACTTAATGCAGACAGCGCCGGTACCACATCCGGATACAACGTCACATCGTGGCGCAAGTCGAGAAAACGGCCCATCAGATCGTGCGAGGCCTGGGGGTCATAACCGTAGCGCTCAAGCAACACCTCAAAAGAAACACGGCGCGACTCGGTCAGATCATGGGCGAGATCGGGACGAGTCTGGTGAATCTCATTTCGGACCCGACGCAGATCCTGTGCGTCATGGCGCTCCCCTATTCGCGGAAAAGTCTCACTGATATGTCGGTGCAACACGGTCTCAGCTCGATCGATCACCGGCCAGATCGCCCACAAAGTATCATCCAGATCCAACGAGATGCCCCGCACCTGCTTCACGAGCGCAGGCTCGCGAACAGTTTTTCCCGCAGTTGCCGAGCGCCGGCCTGACCTGCTCCCGTGATATCAACCGAGAAGACGGGTCGACCCTGCTGCATCAACACCACACGATCCCCATCAGCCTGGGCCTGATTCAATTCAGCCAGGCTGAAGTCTTCACAGAAAATAGAAAGATCGCGCTCAGGCAGGATGCGGACAAAAAGAAATATCCCACGGACGGGTCCCCCCTTGTGCAACTGGCCAGTCGAATGCAGATAACGCGGGCCGGTGCTAATGCTGACCGGCAGGCCATATTCGTCGCGAACTACCTGAGCAAAATCGTCCAACGCATCTTGCACCGCCGGGTCGGGCGGGGCATAGGCCAAAATCGCAAGATAGCTGTCTGCCGGGGCATCACGCAGGCACGGAACTAGCCCCGCAAGTAAGGGCGTTGTCGCCGCTTCGGTGGGAAGTTCACCGGCCAGCAGATCACGTGTTACCTGCTTGCTGGCATTAACGTCTGGCTCATCGAAGGGGTTGATACCCAACAACGCACTCGTAACCGCGACTGCGAACGTCCAGCGGAAAAATTCCCCGCCCAGATCGGCGTTGCTCGCCAATTCGATACACTGCAGCGGCACATTCTCGTTAGCGAGGGCATCGATGCCCTGCCAGAAAAACGTGTCTTCCGTCACCCCGATCGCTATCCGGGCAAGACGGCCTGGCGGTGCTGCCTGGCGTGCGCTCGCCAGAGGCAAAATCCCCTTGCCTTGCTTACCAGTGCTTTCCGCCACCAACTGCTCGATCCACCCGGCGAGCGGTGCGAGCCGATCATCGATACACAACTCCAGACAGTCGCGCCCCCCCTGGTACTGCTTGGCCAGCCAGAACCCAAGCGCCAAACCGGGGTTGTCCTTTGGCTCTTCACCCCGACAGTGTTGCGCCATAGCCGTAGCGCTGGTCTCAAGCGGGCCCAGGCCGATCCCCGCGAGCGCTGCAGGTGCCATCGCGAAAGTGGTCAGTGCCGAAAAACGTCCTCCCAGATCACTCGGATTCAGCAGGCAATCATGAAAATGGCACTGCAAAGCCAGGTGCGCCAGTGGACTGCCCGGATCAGTAATAGCGATGCATTGCGACCCCGGTTCGGCAACACCCTGTTCTTCGAGATTTTCAAGGACCCAGGCGCAAAGTGCCTGTACTTCTGCGGTAGTGCCAGACTTGGATGAAAAAATAAAAAGAATCCTGGCCCAGGACTGATGCTGCAACGCCGCGCGCACCGCATCCGGGTGGGTGTTGTCCAGCACGGTCAATGAAAGACCATCACTGGCTGAGGCGAAAACCTCGACCAGCACTTCGGCGGCAAGACTGGAACCACCCATGCCCACCAGCACGGCGCGGCTGAACCCTCGAGCGCGTATCTCAGCTGCCCAACGTGTCAGTCTTTCGTGGTTACCTGCCAGCCACTGCGGGCTATCAAGCCAGCCCAGACGATCAGAGATCGCTGACTGGACTTTATCTTCTTCACTCCAGAGCGAACTGTCACGTGCCCACAGTCGCGTCACCAGGTCTGACGGCGGGCGGCTCACGCGACCTCTTCCGAGCAGAGTAGGCCAACATCGCGTCCCGGGTGCACCGGAAAAACACCGAGCATCAGATCTCAGGCCGCCAGCGGTCCCGCCGTACGCACGGCCTCCGGGACGTCATCTGCATACTTGCTGAAGTTCTCCTGGAACAAACCCGCCAGCTTATGGGCCTGGGCGTCATAGGCCTGTGCATCCGACCAGGTCGTTCGTGGGTTCAGCACTTCCACCGGCACACCTGGGCACTCGATCGGTACCTCGAGCCCAAACACCGGATCGGTGGTCGTGGGCACATGATCAAGCTTGCCGTCTAACGCAGCATTGACGATAGTGCGCGTGTGGTTGATCGCCATGCGTTTGCCCACGCCGTACGGTCCACCTGTCCAGCCGGTGTTGATGAACCAGACCTTCACATTATGCTTTTCGATATTGGCGCCCAACAGTTCAGCGTACTGGCGCGGGTGCAGTGGCAGGAAGGGGCCCCCAAAGCAGGGACTGAAGGTCGGTGAAGGTTCGGTGACCCCTTTTTCGGTACCCGCGACCTTAGCCGTGTAACCATTGATGAAGTGGTACATCGCCTGTGCCGGTGTTAACCGGGCGACAGGGGGCAATACACCAAAGGCATCGCAAGTCAGAAAGATAATGTTGTTTGGTTGGCCGCCGCGGCCGGTCGGGGTCGCATTGGGAATCTGCGAGATCGGATAGGACGCGCGGGTATTTTCGGTCAGGGTGCCGTCATCCAGATCTACTGTGCGGCTACGATCATCCAGCACGACATTCTCAAGGATGGTGCCGAACGTACGGGTGGTCTGGTAGATCTCCGGCTCCTGCTCGGCCGACAGATTAATGACCTTGGCATAACAACCTCCTTCAAAGTTGAAGATGCCGCTCTCACTCCAGCCGTGCTCATCATCACCGATCAGCGTACGCGCGGCGTCTGCCGATAGCGTGGTTTTCCCGGTACCTGATAGGCCAAAAAATACCGCGGTGCTGCCATCACGGCCAATGTTGGCCGAGGCATGCATGGAGAGGATACCCTGACGTGGCAGCAGATAGTTCATCACACTGAAGATCGACTTCTTGGTCTCGCCGGCGTAACTGGTGCCCCCGATGATGACCAGTTTTCGGCTGAAGTTGACGATAATAAAGGTAGGTGAGTTGGTGCCATCTACATCGGGATCAGCGCTGAAGCCGGGTGCATTGATCACGGTAAAGCCGGGCTCGTGGCTGGCCTGCTCAGTGTCGCTGCCCACGATAAACATATTACGGGCGAACGCGCTGTGCCAGGCCAGTTCATTGATGATGCGTACCGGCAGGCGCCGATCGGGGTCTGCTCCGGCAAAACAGTCCTGTACATACAGTTCGCGCCCCTCAAGGTATTGCACCATCCGGGCGAATAACGCATCGAAGCGCTCTGGTGCGTAGGGTACGTTGATCTTGCCCCACCAGATTTCGTTTTCGGTATTTTCATCGCGCACCACAAACTTGTCATTGGCCGAACGGCCCGTGTGCTGACCCGTTTCCACCACCAGTGGCCCGTTGCTGGCCAGCACGCCTTCGCCTTTGCGAATCGCATGCTCTGTTAGCACTGCCTGCGACAGGTTCCAATACACCGTGCCGAGGTTGTGAAGCCCATGGTTCTCGAGAGTGAAGGGGCTGTGGAGTTTGGGGTCGCTCATGATTGTTCCTTTAGTTACAGACTGGCCAAAAACGATGTGCTGGCATCAAAATTCTCGATCACGGACACAGCGCTCGGCAAGAGACGGCAGGAAACCGATCCATTTCGGTCAGGCGGCGAAGGTATAAGCGCGGACGGTGCCGGGCCGGAAGCCACGTTGGCGCGGTGTGATGTGATTTGCGAGATGGGTCGGCGTTGTGCCGAACGAGTCAACGGTCAAGCAGTTGAGTATATCAATTATCGGTGTTTTCGGGAGCCACCCAGCCCTGGGGCGCATCACCCCCCTCGCCGAAAAGATAAGCCTCCATCTGCTGTTCCAGGTAGGTACGGTGTTCAGGGTTGATGGGGCTGAGGCGGTGTTCATTGATCAGCATCGTCTGACGAGCCAGCCACTGCTGCCAGCCCTCGCGTGATACCTCGCGCAGAATTCGCTGGCCCAATTCCCCTGGCCAGGGGGCAGTTTCCAGCGCTTCAGCCTGCCGATCCAATACTACGCAATGCACCATCTCACTCATAAGGCACTATCCAGTTGTTTAAGTAAACGCGTTACGGGGGCAGCCAGGCCACGGCGGCCGGGTGCCCCCGGCCGTATCCAGCTCCCCCGATGCCCTAGTTTAACGCTGTCTGCCCCGCTGACCCGTAACAGCTGCGGCCAGATGGTGAGGGTGAAATGCGTGAAGCCCTGCTCAATCGGCGCCCATGGCGCCAATGGCCGCACAGGGATGCCGAAAACATCACGACACCAGGCTTGGGGCATCACTTTTGCCGGGCATTCCGGAAAGCTCCAGAGCCCACCCCAGATGCCCGGGGCCGGGCGTCGCTCCAGCAGAACCCGGCCACCCGGATCGATCAGGATCAACATGGTGGTCTGGCGCGCCGGGCGCGGGCGGCGTGCCGGGCGGCCCGGGAAACGCAGGGGATTCCCCATTGCATACCCCAGGCAACCGGGCTCCAGTGGACACGCCCCGCAATCTGGTCGAGTCCGTGTGCACACCAAGGCGCCCATATCCATCATCGCCTGGTTGAAATCTGCCGCCCGGCCACCTTGCCGGGGCAGCACAAGATCAGCCCGATCCCACAAAATGTTCTGGGTCGCTTTGCGGGTCGGATCCCCGGCCACGGCGAAATAACGCGCCAGTACACGACGCACGTTGCCATCAAGCACGGGGTGACGCTGCTGATCGGCAAAACTCAGGATTGCCCCCGCCGTAGAGCGGCCGATACCCGGCAACGCGATTACCGCCAGCAGGGCCCGCGGAAAAACGCCGNCGTGTTGGCGCTGAATCGAATGCGCCGCTCGATGCAGATTGCGCGCNCGAGCGTAATAGCCCANNCCAGTCCAGCAATCCAGCACCGCATCGATGGGAGCGCCGGCCAGACTGGNAATATCAGGAAACCGACGGATGAATCGCTCGTAGTAAGGGATCACGGTCGCCACCTGGGTCTGTTGCAGCATGATCTCTGAAACCCAGATACGGTAGGGATCCCGATCAGCCTGCCAGGGCAAATCATGACGCCCGTGTACCCGGTACCAGCGCAACACGGCACGACTGAAAGCGCCCCTTCGCACATTCAATGGTGGGGTGATCGGATCATGAACTTCACGGGCCGTCATGCCTTCAACCTCCTGGGCTCAGCCGGAGGTTACCCCGGCGCGGATATAATGATCTGGTCATGCGATGGTTTCTTTGCCTGCTACTCACCCTGGGCCCGATCACGGCAATGGCCGAAGAGGTAGTACGCAGCCATGCGATCACGATGTTCGACAATGAAATACCCCGCTACGCTGCGGACTTTACTCACTTTGATTATGTCAACCCCGATGCACCCAAGGGTGGCATCTTACGCCTGGCGTCTCAGGGCACCTATGACAGTTTCCACCCCTTTATCCCCAAGGGTAACGCGGTCGGTACCGGGGCGGTCGAAACGCTACTGGTCACCAGTGCCGACGAGCCTTTTACCGGCTATGGCCTGATCGCGCAAACGATCGAATGGCCCGCCGACCGCTCCTGGGTGATCTTTCATCTGCGCCCACAGGCCCGCTGGCACGACGGCACCGCCATTACCGCCGATGACGTCGTCTGGTCCTTCGAAACGCTGATCAGCCAGGGTAGTCCCCAGTACCGTTTTTACTACAGCGCGGTGAGTGCGGTGAGTGCGCTTGATCCGCACCGGGTGCGTTTTGATTTCAGCGAGTCGGGCAACCGCGAACTGCCGCTGATTGTCGGCCAGCTACCCATTTTGCCTAAGCACTACTGGGCTGAGCGTGACTTTGGTGCCACCACGCTTGAGCCCCCGCTTGGGAGCGGACCCTATCGGATAAGCGATTTTGAAGCCGGTCGTTTCACTGTACAGAAACGAGTCAGCGACTATTGGGGTGGTGATCTTCCGGTGCGACGCGGGCTGGACAACTTTGACACCATCCGCACAGATTTCTTCCGCGATGCCACACCAATCCGCCTGGCGCTTAAGGCCGGAGACATCGATTTTCGTGCCGAGAACCAGGCCAAGGCCTGGGCTGAGGACTACCGGGTCCCGATGGTCGAAAAAGGCTGGTTGAAAAAAGAACTGGTGCCCCATCGCATGCCCACGGGTATGCAGGCTTTCGTCATGAACACCCGCCGCACTCGCTTTTCCGATCCCCGGGTACGTGAGGCGCTGGGACTGGCCTTTGACTTTGAATGGACCAACCGCACCCTCTTTAACGGCCAGTACACGCGTACCACGAGTTATTTTTCAAACTCCGACCTGGCCTCCAGCGGTAAACCGAGCGGTGAAGAACTGGCGATCCTCGAGCGCTTTCGCGCCCAGGTGCCCGGCGCCATTTTTGGCGAAGCCTATGCACCGCCCAAAACAGATGGCAGCGGCTGGCTGCGCGCCAACCTGCTTCGAGCCGGCACCCTGCTGGAAGAGGCCGGCTGGGCGGTTCAGGACCTGAAACTAGTTGATGCCGCGGGGGGGGAACCCTTTCGTTTCGAGATCCTGCTGGTCAGCCCCGCCTTTGAGCGGGTCGTTTTGCCCTATATCCGCAACCTTAAGCGCCTCGGAATCGAGGCGCGAATCCGCCTGGTGGACGAGAGCCAATATATCAACCGGTTTCGCCAGTTTGATTTCGACATGATCGTGTGGGTCTGGGGCCAAAGTGAGACCCCGGGTAACGAGCAGCGTGAGTACTGGACTCAGCGTGCAGCCGAGACTGACGGCAGTCGTAACCTGGCCGGCATTCGCGACCCCGTGGTAGATGAACTGATCGAGCTGATCTTGCAGTCTGACTCACGCGAGCAACTCAACCAGCGCACCCGCGCGCTTGACCGGGTGTTGCTGTGGGGGCACTACGTGGTGCCGCACTGGCATATCCGTGCTGATAGGGTACTGTACTGGGATAAGTTCGGTATCCCGTCGACCCCGGTGCGCACCGGCGTGATGACCAGTCGCTGGTGGTTTGATGAGGCCCGTACTAGCGCACTGGCCCAGGCACGCCAGTAGCGCACCCCGTTGGCCTGAACCACGTTGCCAGGCCCCATACCGGGCAAGGACCCACATTCAAGCGCCATGACTGCCTATATTGTCCGCCGGTTGCTATTGATGATACCGACGCTGTTCGCGATTATGGTAATCAATTTTGTGGTCATCCAGGTGGCGCCAGGCGGGCCGGTCGAACAGATCATCTCCCAAGTCACCGGTATCGGCGCTGACATCACCGAGCGGGTCACGCGCTCGGGCACAGGTGAAACCCTGTCGAGCACTCCCGCCAGCGAATCTTTCGGTAGTAAATACCGTGGTGCCCAGGGCCTGGATCCGGACTTTATCCGCGAGTTGGAAGTACGCTTTGGTTTCGATCAGCCTCTGCACAGCCGTTTCATTACCATGATGAAGCGCTATCTGGTCTTGGACTTCGGTGAGAGCTTCTACCGGGATCGGGCCGTAGTCGATCTGGTACTGGATAAGATGCCGGTATCGATCTCGCTGGGTGTGTGGACTACGCTGCTGGTCTACCTGATCTCGATACCACTGGGCATTGCCAAGGCGGTGCGTGACGGCAGTCGCTTCGATGTCTGGAGCAGCCTGGCGGTGGTCATCGGCACCGCAATTCCCAGCTTCCTTTTCGCGGTTTTCCTGCTGGTGCTTTTTGCTGGTGGCAGTTATCTCGACTGGTTTCCGCTGGCAGGGCTGACTTCGGAAAACTGGCAGACTCTGTCCTGGCCCGCACGCATCCTCGACTACTTCTGGCACATCACGCTGCCAGTGGTCGCGATGACCATTGGCGGCTTCGCCACGCTGACCATGTTGACCAAAAACTCCTTTTTGGATCAGATCAACCAGCAGTACGTGCTGACGGCACGGGCCAAAGGTCTGAGCGAGCACCGCGTGCTCTACGGCCATGTCTTTCGCAACGCCATGCTGATCGTCATCGCCGGTTTCCCTGGCGCCTTCATCAGCATTTTGTTTACAGGCTCTTTGTTGGTCGAGATTATTTTCTCACTGGACGGGCTGGGCCTGCTGGGCTTTGAAGCCGCGTTCGCCCGTGATTACCCGGTGATGTTCGGTACGTTGTTCTTTTTCTCACTTCTGGGTCTGTTAATGAGCCTGGTCGGTGACCTGATGTACACGATCATTGATCCCCGGATTGATTTTGAAAGCCGGGAGACCTGAGTGAAGAGGCAGCACTTTAGCCCGTTGACGCGCCGGCGCCTACACAATTTCCGCGCAAACCGGCGCGGCTGGTGGTCGCTGTGGATTTTTCTGGCACTGTTTACCGTATCGTTGTTTGCCGAGTTCGTCGCCAACGACAAGCCTTTCGTGGTGGTCTACCGCGGTGAGGTCTATGCCCCGATCTTCAAGGCCTACCCTGAAACCACCTTCGGTGGCGACTTTCTTACCGAGGCGGACTATCGCAATCCCTATCTCGCGGAGTTGATCAATGCGCAAGGATGGATGCTGTGGCCACTCATCCGGTATCACCACCGCACAGTCGCCTGGGATCTGCCCGTACCGGCACCAGCCCCACCGGATCATCAGCACTGGCTCGGCACCGATGACCAGGCCCGCGATGTGCTGGCACGGGCGATCTACGGCTTTCGCATCTCGGTGCTGTTCGGCTTCACGCTAACGGTGGTGAGCGCCATCATCGGAGTCGCTGCCGGGGCAGTGCAGGGCTACTTCGGCGGCTGGACCGATCTGCTGGCACAGCGTTTCATCGAGGTCTGGTCCGGTTTACCCACGCTGTATCTGCTGATTATTCTTGCCAGCGTAGTCGAACCCAACTTCTGGTGGCTGCTGGGCCTGCTGCTGCTGTTCTCCTGGATGGGCTTTGTCGGCGTAGTACGCGCTGAGTTCCTGCGGGCGCGCAATTTCGAATATGTGCGAGCCGCCCAGGCACTGGGTGTCAGCAGTGGCGCCATCATATTCCGGCACGTGCTACCTAATGCCATGGTCGCCACCATCACCTTTATCCCATTCACGCTTGCCGGCTCCGTAACCGTGCTCACGTCGCTCGATTTTCTCGGCATTGGCCTGCCGCCGGGCTCTGCATCCCTGGGTGAATTACTGGCACAGGGTAAGGCCAACCTGCAAGCCCCCTGGCTGGGGCTGACAGGCTTTATTGTGATTGGCGCAATGCTGAGTCTGCTGATCTTTGTCGGCGAAGCGGTTCGCGATGCCTTCGACCCGCGCAAGACACTGGATTCATGATGACTGAAAATACCTCGTCGACTGGCCCGCTGCTGACGCTCAATGACTTGTCGGTACGCTTCGCTATGCCGGGTGGCGCAATCGATGCCGTGCGCGAAGTCTCCCTGCAGTTAGACCGGGGCGAACGTGTGGCGCTGGTCGGCGAATCAGGCTCAGGCAAATCTGTCACGGCCTTGTCAATCCTGGGGCTGTTGCCCTATCCGCGGGCAAGTCACCCCAGCGGCAGCATCCGTTTTCGCGGCGAGGAATTGCTCGGCGCAGATGCCAAAACCCTGCAAACTATCCGCGGTGATCGAATTGGCATGATCTTTCAGGAACCCATGCTATCTCTGAATCCGCTGCATATTATCGAGAAGCAGATTTGCGAGACACTGGTACTGCACAAAAGGCTGAGCGACAGCCAGGCGCGCCAGCGTGCGCTGGAACTGCTGGAATGGGTACGCATTCGTGATCCCAAACGTGCGCTCAAGGCCTGGCCGCACCAGCTCTCGGGCGGGCAACGCCAGCGGATCATGATTGCGATGGCGCTGGCCAACGAGCCCGACCTGTTGATCGCCGACGAACCGACGACCGCCGTCGATGTCACTACCCAGGCGCAGATCCTGGCGCTACTGAATGAGTTGCGTCGTGAACTCGGCATGGCCGTGCTGCTGATCACCCATGATCTGGGCGTAGTCGAGAAAATCTGCGACCAAGTGCATGTGATGCGCGCCGGTACCATCATCGAACACGGCACCACTCAGACGGTTTTCCAAAAACCCGCACAGGCTTACACCCGTGAACTGATCACAGCTGAACCGCAGGCCCATCGTCCTCAACAGGCGCCAGCAGGTGAGCCTGTTCTACAGGCACAACAATTGCGCGTCTGGTTCCCGGTCCGACGCGGTGTACTACGGCGCACGGTTGATCATGTCAAGGCAGTCGATGGCGTCAGCCTATCGCTGCACCGCGGCCGTACCCTCGGTGTGGTGGGCGAAAGCGGGTCGGGCAAGACGACACTGGCCCTGGCACTGCTGAGGCTCATGCGCAGCCATGGTGAGATCCTGTTCGACGATCAGCGAATTGACCGTCTTGCCCACCGTGATCTCAAGGCGCTGCGCCGTGAACTGCAAGTGGTATTCCAGGACCCGTACGGCAGCCTCAGCCCACGACTTAACATCGGTCAGATCATTGCTGAAGGGCTCCTCGCACATGAGATTAGCGACGACCGCAGCCATGAAGCAGCTGTTATCGATGCCCTGCGCGAGGTGGGCCTCGACCCGGATACCCGCCATCGTTACCCACACGAGTTCTCAGGCGGCCAACGTCAGCGGATCGCGCTGGCCCGGGCGCTGATCATGAAACCGTCGGTCATCATGCTCGACGAACCCACCTCGGCACTGGATCGCGCGGTACAGGCACAGATGATCGACCTGTTGGTGCGTCTGCAGACTGATCATGGGCTGGCCTACCTTTTTATCAGTCACGATCTGAGAGTCGTGCGGGCACTGGCTGATGACATCATGGTCATGCGAGGCGGTAAAGTGGTGGAACACGGTCCCGCTGACACCATCTTCAGTCAACCGACGAACGACTACACCCGCGCCTTGATAGCCGCAGCCATGGATCTGGAGGTCTGGAACGAGAACGCAGTAGCCCAGTAGAACGAGAGGCTTAACCTACCGAGGCACCTTCACCCGGACTCCCATGCCAGTGATGAATGATCTCGCATAAACGCGCCAGGCCATCGGTGAGTGCCGCGGGGCCTGGCTGCAGAATCTCAACAGACTTGACCTCATAAAGCGCGCCGGTGCGCACCGCTGGAATCGATCCCCAATCGGGCCGGGTAGCCACTTTTTCCGGGCGAAACTTCTTGCCACACCATGAACCGATAATGATATCGGGCTTACGGCGTACCACTTCCTGGGGATCACAAATAATACGGCTCTTGCCATCGGGGTATCGGGCCAGCTCAGGAAAGATATCTTCACCGCCTGCCGCTTCAATAAGCTCGGAGACCCAGCGGATGGCCGAGATCTGGGGTGAATCCCATTCTTCGAAATACACGCGTGGCCTTGGTAGCTGAGCGTGAGAGCGGGCCTGCGCCAGGTGTTGCATGCATTCGTGGACCAATGCCTCGGCTCGCTCGGCTGCTCCTACCATCGCACCCAGGGTTCGCATCATGCCGAGAATGCCCTCGATTGAGCGATGGTTAAAAACCATCACGCTCGCCCCGGCTTTGATCAGTTCGCGGGCAATATCAGCCTGCAGGTCGGAAAATCCCAGCACCAGATCCGGAGAAAGCGCCAGGATTTTGTCTATCTTGGCGCTGGTAAAAGCGCTGACCCGGGGCTTTTCTTTTCGTGCCTGCCTCGGCCGCACCGTAAAACCCGAGATACCCACGATGCGATCCGCCTCGCCGATCCGGTAGAGCGTTTCGGTAGTTTCTTCGGTCAGGCAGACAATGCGGCTTGGCAATGCGGAATCCATATCGCCAGATCATAGCCCCCCACTGGGGCAAAGCCCATGCTTATGCCCTTTTGCGTGCTTCAATAGTCGCAAGGCAGGAGTGAATCAGTTAAGGTACAAGCTGAATCTGCAACCAGGATCGTACGATGACGCAGCAACCGACCGGCAGCATCAGTGTTACTGCCCTTCGCCAGATTCGGATAATCGCCTCACTGAATGACGAACAGCTCGCGCGCCTAGCTGAACAGTGCACCTGGTCACGCTGTGATACGGCCACCGAAATCCTCGCACAGGATGCACCGTGCGATCAGGTCTACTTTGTTTGTAGCGGGCGGGTCAGCGCCAAAACTTTCTCCGGTGCAGGCAAAGAGATCACCTTCGCCGAATTATCCAGCGGCGATGTCTTTGGTGAGTTGTCGGCACTGGATGGTGAACCCCGATCAAGCTTCGTCGTGACGCTGGAGGAGAGCCTGCTCGCTTCGCTTCCCGCAAAGGCATTCAATGATTTTCTCAATGATCATCACCAGGTCATGCGCTCACTGATGGTCGAACTTGCCCACCGTTTGCGCCTGGCCGATGAAAAAGTATTTGAGTTCAGCACCTTGAATACCAGCAATCGGATTCATGCCGAACTGCTCCGCCTGGCCAGAGCCTATCCCGCTGAAGACAACAGGGTGCAGATTACACCCCCGCCCACCCACGCGGACCTTGCCAGCCGCACGAATGCTACCCGCGAAAGCGTCACCAGAGCGCTTAACCGGCTGAAAAACGACGGCCTGATCGACGCGACGCGTCAATGCCTTACCATTAATGATCTCGAGGCACTGGCAACCCTGATTCGAGATACCGCCGGCGACTGACGTCATCGCCACTAAGCGAACGTTCACAAGAGGGCCTGGAGTGCGGTGATACAATCTTACCGTCTTAAAGTCGGCTGCAGCCCACTTGAGCAACATCGAATCGACTGAACCTGATGCTACACGTTAACCCCGCCCTTGCGACAAGGGGTAATAGGTGGAAGCGATAACCTCACGGCATTACTGACGCAGTTCATGAGTACGCGATCCAATCGCCGGGAATTCTTAGGCTATCTGGGGTTGGTCGGTGCTGGTGTCGGCGTCAACGCACTGGCCATGCGCGGCCTGCGCATGCCATTGATGGCAGAGCCACGCCGCGTCGCCCACACGGCACAACACCCAAGAGAACTTTTCTTTGTTCAAGGTAATGGCGCCTTCTCACTGGAAGTGCGCGAAGATACTTTGGCCTGGCGGGCCTTTGCCCCAGAACCGATTCTACATGTCAGGGGTAACTTCAAGATTACGCTGGATAATGTACATCCGCTTGCCACACTACAACATACCGGCAACGGCACCATTCAGGATGAGAGTGTTAATGGTCTGCTGAGAACCGTGCGGGGTAACGCCGAACCGGCCGGACTGACACTGCACTGGCGCGTGCCTTTCTCGGAACACTACCGGTTTGCGGCCATCGGTGACAGCGGCGGAGATCGCGAACTTGCCTGGGTGCTACATCGGGCTGAGCAACTGGGGGCACACTTTCTACTGCACTTGGGCGATCTGTACTACCAGGTGGGTGATGACCACAACGTGGTGCGCGCTTTGTCCCAAAGTGCGTTACCCACTTACGCTGCGATCGGCAACCACGACATCGTCCGTGGCTTCGACAGGGAGCTTATGCATTGGTTCGAACGTCGCGTCGGGCCCCGCAACGCCAGTTTCAGTCTCGGAGGAATACAGTTTATTAACCTCGACACGGCAGCGGACACCATACCGTGGTCCGCCGGTGCGCGCGGAACGCTGTTACGGCGAATTCCGGCATTGGAGAACAACCCCGGTATCCGGGATTACGTGGTATTCACCCACCGTCCTATTACTGATCTGCGGCGACCGGGAGACCAGCCCACTAACCACAGTATTGAAAACCTGGGGGAAGGAGAATGGCTGCACCGGGAACTGCTGCGCCGGGGTGCCCGAACCATCATCAACGGCCATATTCACAATACCCTGGAGAAAGACGATCGCGGCCTGCTGACCTATATCGCCGGTGAAGGGATGGCGCACCTGGACATTGTGGCCAGCCGGGGGGAGGTGGCCTGGTTTAACGACCCTCAGCAGCGCATTGCGCAGATTCTGATTGGCGAGGTGCTGCCGGGCCGGCCGGTTCAATACCGCTGGGATTCTCTGGGGATGCCGCTGGCGGCACACTGTAACCAGCGCCTGCGAGTTGACATGACTAAGGAGCGGGGTCATTTCGATGCGTTGCTGGCTCATCTGCAGACCCTGTGCGCCGGTAGTTCCTGATTAGACATCATCGTCGCAGCACTGCCGGATCTACCCGCCAGTGCTAGACTGCCGCCAGTTTTCCCTGCAACGGCAGGTACACCGCAAAAGGCCGGCTATCAACGCTGCCACAAAACTCTGACCACTCGGTAAAGGCAACTGTCATGTTTGAAAAGATCGACACTGACCACCAGCATCCGTCGCGTCGCTCCACACTGCATGCCAGCCAGATGGTCAGCACTTCGCAGCCACTCGCCGCGCAGGCAGGTCTTCAGATTCTGCAGGCCGGGGGCAATGCGGTCGACGCGGCTATTGCGACTGCCATCTGCCTGACTGTGGTGGAGCCGACCATGAACAGCATCGGCGGTGATGCTTTTGCCATCATCGCTGATGAGAGCGGCGTACACGGCTTTAACGGCTGCGGCCGCTCGCCACAAGGATGGACAGTTGAGCGCTTCGCTGACTACGACAGGGCGCCTGAACACGGATGGGACAGCGTAACCGTACCCGGGGCGGTCGATACCTGGGTCCAGGTCTGGAGACGCTTTGGCACCCTGCCCTTTGCGAAACTGTTTGANAGTGCTGTCTCGTATGCCCGTCACGGCTATCCGGTATCGCCNGTNCTGGCCCAGGACTGGAGCCGGGACATCAGACTCTTTGAACACCAGGACGGTTTTCGCGACACNTTCACGCTGGATGGGCGTGCCCCGCACGAAGGAGAACGTTTTCGTTGCCCGGCCATGGCAGATAGCTTGAGTGAAATCGCAGCCTCAACGGGAGAAAGTTTCTACCGCGGTGCCCTGGCCCAACAAATCGTAGCAGATGGTCATCGCCATGGCGGCGTGATGAACGCTGATGATCTCGCCCAACACAAGGGCTTCTGGACCGACTGCCTGTCTCAGGATTTTGCCGGGCTGACAGTCCATGAGATTCCACCCAATGGCCAGGGGATTGTGACCTTGATCGCGCTGGGAATTCTCGAGCATCTGGACATCGCTCGCTACGACGCGTTATCCCTGGACAGTGTTCACCTGCAGATAGAAGCCATCAAGACCGCCTTTTATATCGCGCACCGACACGTCGCAGACCCTGATGCCATGGCCATCTCGACCGATGCCATGCTCGATGCCGATCTACTGGCCCGGTGTGCCAGTGAAATTCGACTCGACCGGGCCAGTACACCAAAGGTAACGCTCAAGCCTGACAAAGGTACGGTCTATCTTGCGACGGCTGATGCCGGAGGCATGATGGTATCCTGGATTCAGTCACACTACTCCAACTTCGGCTCCGGTATGGTCGTACCTGGCACGGGTATCAACATGCATAATCGCGGCGCGGGCTTCGTGCTGGAAAGCGGCCACCCCAACCAGATTGGCGGCGGCAAGAGGCCCTACCACACCATCATCCCGGCTTTTGTCACGCGTGCACAGCAACCACACATGGCGCTGGGTGTGATGGGTGCGCACCACCAGCCACAGGGCCAGACTCAGGTACTCAATCATCTTGTCCATCATGGGCTGTCACCACAACAGGCACTCGACGCACCACGATGGCACGTGCGGGAGGATTTCACCGTCACGCTGGAAAGCGGCCTGACAAACCTTAGCGTCCTTCTCGCTGAACGCGGGCATCACCTCGTTGAACACGATCGTCCAGGACTGTTCGGGGGCGGCCAGGTGATCATGCGCACAGAGGGCGGTTACGCGGCAGGCTCAGATCCACGCAAAGACGGCCAGGCGGTGGGCTTTTAAGGATCGCCGCAGACGATGAGTTATGAACAGCGCCAGCAGTGCCTGGCCCAGAAAATACGAACCAATACCGGTGGCGATATTCGCCTGGCCAAACAGACTTCCAATCTTTTTCGTCATCGCGCCACACAGCGCGCAGCGCTGGATGTCAGCGATTTTCAGCACGTGCTTTCGGTGGACCCCATCAGCCACATTATCGAAACTGAAGGCATGGTGACCTACGAAAAACTGGCTGATGCCGCGCTGGTACATGGCCTCATGCCTGCCGTGGTACCGCAACTCAAATCCATCACCATTGGCGGTGCGGTAGGCGGTATCGGTATTGAGTCCTCGTCGTTTCGTTACGGACTGCCCCACGAAACGGTATTGGAGATGGACGTTCTGCTCGGCAACGGTGAGGTAGTGTGCTGCACGAGTGAAAATGAACACCGTGATCTGTTTTTCGGCATCGCCAATTCCTATGGCACACTGGGCTACATTCTGCGCCTGAAAATCCAGGGCATCCCTACCAAACCCTATGTGCGACTGACCCATGTGCGATGCCCGTCTGCCGATGAATTTTTCGAGCGGATCACAACTGCCTGTGATGGGCCCTATGATTTTGTTGACGGTGTGGTTTTTGCCCCAGGTGAGCACTACCTGGTGCTGGGTGAATTCTGTGACGAAGCCCCCTATACCAGTGACTACACCTATCTGCAGATTTTTTACCGCTCGATCCGCAACCGCAGCGAGGACTATCTCAGTGTGCGCGATTACCTCTGGCGGTGGGATACCGACTGGTTCTGGTGCTCAAAAAATCTCTATGTGCAAAATTCCCTGATGCGCCGCCTGCTGGGACGCGAGCGATTAAATTCGGTCACGTACCAGAAAGTGATGCGCTGGAACGCCCGGGTAGGTCTAACCCGCCGGATTAACGCCGCGACCGGCATCCATCGCGAATCCGTCATCCAGGATGTCGATATCCCGGTGGAGAACGCTGCAGCGTTCCTCGAATTTTTTGAACGTGAGATCGGCATACGACCGGTCTGGATATGCCCGACGCGCCATGATCGCTTGCGGGGGAATTACCCGCTTTTCCCTATGCTTGAGGACACGCTCTATATCAATTTCGGTTTCTGGGATGGGGTGCGCTCCAGACAGACGTACCCGCCGGGGTATTTCAATCGCCTGATCGAGGCCAAGGTTACTGAACTGGGGGGAATAAAATCACTCTACTCAGAGAGCTTTTACAGCCAGGATGAATTCGATCAGGCATACGGTGGCGAAAACTACCGCACCCTCAAAACACGCTATGACCCAGATGGGGTGCTGAAAGACCTCTACCACAAGTGCGTACTACGCCAGTAGTGGTGGCGCCCTTGAAAAGGACTTCTCAGGCAACCATCTAAAAACTTGTCATCTTTTTCTACTCTTGCCGTACCCTTTTGGACTACGCCCTAAAAACCACCCAACTGGCCAAAACCTACGCTAACGGCGTCTTTGCGCTCAAAGGCGTTGATCTTGCCGTTGCGAAGGGAGATTTCTATGCTCTGCTCGGCCCGAACGGGGCTGGCAAATCAACCGTGATCGGCATCCTATGTTCGCTGGTGAATAAGACTTCGGGTCAGGTTGAGATTTTCGGCGTAGATATCGACACAGACTTCCCCCGGGCAAAATCTTTTCTTGGCGTGGTGCCCCAGGAATTCAACTTTAATATCTTTGAGACGCCACTACAGATTATCCGTAACCAGGCTGGCTACTACGGTATCGACCGGCGAACCGCACTGGCGCAGACTGAGAAGTATCTGAAACTGCTGGGCCTGTGGGACAAGCGCGCCGAGCGGGCAGGCGAACTTTCCGGGGGCATGAAACGCCGCCTGATGATAGCCAGGGCGCTGGTACACGAACCACGTGTGCTGATCCTCGATGAACCCACAGCCGGGGTAGATATCGAGATACGCCGCTCGATGTGGGACTTTCTTCGGCAGATCAACAACGCCGGCACCACCATCATCCTGACGACGCACTACCTCGAGGAAGCTGAGAGCCTGTGCCGCAACATCGGCATTATCGACCAGGGCATGCTGGTGGAAGACACGTCGATGCGGAAGCTGCTACGCCAACTCAACGTTGAGACCTACGTCCTTGATCTGGAGCGGGCGTTGGACGAGGTGCCTGCATCGCTGGCGGGCAATGCCCGGCTGACCGATCCCACCACCCTGGAAATTGAACTCAACCGGGGTGAGAGTCTTAACCATCTATACGAACTGCTCTCCTCAGCAGACATCAGCGTACACAGCATGCGTAACAAAGCCAACCGGCTTGAGCAGTTATTTATCAGCCTTGTCGGCCAAGCGCCCCAGGACAGCGAATGAACCCGCTCCAACAACTCACAGCCTATGCGACGATCGTGATCAAAGAGATCACACGGTTTATGCGCATCTGGCAACAGACCCTGGTGCCACCGGCGATCTCAACCCTGCTGTACTTCGTGATATTTGGCAGCCTGATTGGAAAGCGGATCGGTCAGATGGACGGCTTTGACTACATGGATTTCCTGGTCCCCGGGCTTATCCTGATGTCGGTCATCAATGCCAGCTACCAGAATGTGGTCGGCTCATTCTTTGGCGCCAAGTGGGGCAAATCTATCGAAGAACTGCTGGTCTCACCCACGCCTAACAGTATCATCCTGCTGGCCTATATCACCGGTGGCGTGGCCCGTGGCGTTCTGGTCGGCCTGATCGTAACCGGCGTATCTCTTTTTTTTACCGATCTCAATATTCATAACGTCGCGGTACTCGCCAGCGTCGTGATCCTGACGGCAATCCTGTTTTCTCTGGGAGGCTTTATCAATGCCATTTTTGCCAGGACGTTCGATGACGTTTCGATTGTGCCGACGTTCGTATTGCTGCCACTGACCTATCTTGGCGGGGTGTTCTACTCTATTCACCTGCTGGGAGACTTCTGGCAACGGGTATCTATGGCAAATCCAATTTTGTATATGGTTAATGCGTTTCGTTATGGCTTTCTGGGTGTCAGCGACGTCAATCTGAGTTTCTCCTACGGCATGATTGTTTTTTTCATTGTGTGCCTCTTTGCATTGAGCCTAACCCTGCTGGCACGCAGCCGTGGCTTACGGGCCTGATTCGGGTCCCATGGCAATCGGTGAATCCGGCCAAGACAGGCTGATTCTTTACATGCGCGACTGGTGCGGCTACTGCTCGATGGTCAGGCACGCTGCCCGAAACCTTGGGCTGGCACTGGAGGAACGCAATATCTGGGATAACACCCAATGGCAGAATGATCTGATACAGGCGCGCGGCCGGGCGACCGTGCCGGTGCTGCTTCGACAATCTGCCAATGGGAAAAGTGAGTGGATGGGCGAGTCACGCGATATTATTCAATACCTTGCCCACTATCGTGAAACCCTGGAGTCCTGACGGTCAACCCTTCGCAACTTCCGTGTACCCCGGGCACCTATGTACTGGTGCTTCGCTGCCAAAAACCCGGCTCAATTGCAGTCGGCGCGCGAGATCACATGCTCCTGCGCTGCGGCTGGTACCTGTATGTGGGTTCGGCCTTTGGCCCGGGTGGTCTCAAAGCACGGCTGGGTCGACACCTGCGCACGACCAAACGCCGACACTGGCATATCGATACCCTGCTCGATCATTGCCCGGTCCGCCAGATCTGGTACCGCAGTGCCGAGCGCGAACTGGAGCATCGCTGGGCACGATTAATACTGTCACAGGATAACGTCATCATACCGCTTGCGGGATTTGGTGCCTCAGATTGCCCGTGTCCGAGTCATCTCATCTGGGTGCGCTCTTTGGAGAAGGTGCAAAAAGTTCGACAGGCTCTGGGATCAATCACTTCACTGTGAGATGAGGCCTGCCGGTAATCCCCCCCGCCATTCCCCCTGTGCCGGCACCCCTCGCTGACACACGAACCCTTCTCGTGCATTAATTTATGCCCTGCTGAAACAGGCACTCACAAGCCTAAATCAGGCTTTTTGCGTGCCGGCGGACGTCGTACCCGCTACCGAGGAAACGGCGCACCAACCCTCACCCCAGCACGGATGACGAAGGGGAAGCGGCGATGGTGTTGGCCGATCTGCCTTGGGTGGCTTAAGCGGCCAAAACAGAAACCGGAGCTTTGGCCTGAACTGGCGCAGCCCCGGTTGGCGCTTGCTCCAAGCCTGCACTAAAATCACGGCTTCAGGATGCGCAATCAGCCTGAAAAACGTGTGGTTATCTCACGGAGAGTTAACCGCAATCGGGCGGCCTCGGGCCTGTCACTGGCGCGAGACCCTACCTATTAAACCCATGCTTGGGAGAGGAGATAAATGAGTTACCTGCTAGATGTCGTGATGCGCTGGGGTCATATCGTTTTCGGCGTGACCTGGATCGGCTTGCTGTATTACTTCAATTTTATCCAGACAGAGTATGTTAAAGAGGCAGATGATGGCGCCAAGGCGGATGTCATGGCCAAACTGGCGCCACGAGCTCTCTGGTGGTTCCGCTGGGCGGCGATGTTTACCTTCCTCACCGGCTTGTTGTTGCTTGGCCATATCCTGCATATGCGCCTGAGCCTGGGTATCCTTCTCGGCGCACTGATGGGCACGCTGATGATGCTCAATGTCTGGCTTATCATCTGGCCGAATCAGAAAATCGTGATCGGCCTGGCGGCTGGCGATAAGGCAGCGGCAGGACCTAAGGCGGCACTGGCTTCGCGTACCAATACCCTGTTCTCCCTGCCCATGCTGTTTTTCATGGTGGCATCTGCGCACGCCACCCCGCTGGCCAACGGCGGTCTGTGGGGCGGCACCGATGATATCGCCATGAGCACTCTGGCGTTGCTGGTAGGCCTGGTTATCGTTGTCATCATCGAGGCCAATGCGATCTGGGGCAAGATGAACGGGGCTATCCAGTCAGTCAACAGTGTCATCACTTCTTCTGTGGTGCTGACTGTGCTGATGGCCGGTGTCGTTTGTTGCCTTTAGCGTCTTAAGTAAAATCTAATAAGAGGGCACCATGGTGCCCTCTTTTTTTGCGTGGTGAATTGAATGCGCCGCAGGCATACTGCATTTTTGGAGTCGGCGAAAATGGTTAACCGCAAAGAAATCCGTGAAGCCCTGTTGCTACGTCGCACGTCCCTGGCCCGAGAATCCGAACTGGCTCGGGTGGAAACGATAGAACTGGACCAGACACGCGTTGGGCGACTGTCGCGGGCCGAAGCAATGCAGGATCACCAGATGTCGCTTGAGATGGCGCGGCGGCGCCAAGCCATGCTGGAAGCCATTGACCAGACCCTGATCCGTATCGACCAGGATCCGGACTATGGGCTGTGCGAAGATTGTGGCGAGTCTATTGCCCCGGCACGGCTTGCGTTGGATCCGACCCAGCCCTGCTGCGTGAACTGCGCTGGTAAACGCGAACAACGCTAACCCCACAGCTACCCCCGAAACGCATCAACCACGGCAGTGGCCAAGGAACCAGGCAAAGCCGGCTATAAGACGGTACAACTCGGACACCTGGGAAAACGAAATAGCAGCATCACCATGCCCTAGAAAATCAGTCACGCACAGATAATGGGAGATTCCACTGTCGCTGAAAAGACGCGCGAGACGGCGGGACTCACCCGGCGGAATCACCCGGTCACCCCGGCCATGAAGCAAAAAGACCGGTGCCATATTGTCCGGCAGCTCAATGGGCACGCGGTACCCCATCCAGGCCTCATCAAAGCCCGCGATAACCTTGCCGCAGAAATGTTCCCGCTCGTATGGATCTGACAGAACATGATGCAGCGATTTCTCAAGCGGATCAGCAAGATCAAACAGCGCACCCAGATCGCTCGGGCCGGAGTTATCGTGCGCCGCTGCCTCGACCGCCCGCACCAGCGCGACCTGTGCTGCTGGGCTGGCCGGCTCGATATCGCTGAAATAGCTGCTGGCGATAATCAGCCTGCCGTAAACGTCCGCACGATTCGAGTTGATCAAAAACGAGGCGACCTGCTCAATATCAAAATAACCCCCAATCAGGCACAAGACTCGGGTCCGCTCAGCGAGCGCCTGGCTCAGCGCAGCGCGTAGGACAAAAACGCCGGAAAACGACACCGACATCAGGGAAATATTTCGCGTCGTCACCATTGACGGATCACCTACCAAGTTTTCGAGTAACTGGCGTACTTCCTCAGGCTGGTCAGACGAAATCTTAAGGCTCCGAATGCTGGGCACATCGGGTATCAGCACCCTCAGGCCCGCTGCAGACAGAGCCCAACCCAGATTCCGGATACGCGGGTCCTCCCGCCCACGAATCGCAAGACCCGGAACAAAAATGACAGTTGCCGATGGCGGTCGCAATGGCTGGTATATATCGACCCAGGTACCACTGTGCTCTACGGTCTGGGGTGTGCTCTTAGTACGGCCACGCTGAAAGGCAAACAAAAGCATCATTGCCCCAAGCCAGTCCGGGCGCATTTTTGAGCCGGGGCGATGGGCTTGCATTCAGTCTTTACCTGCCTGGATTAAAGTCGGCGAGGTCAGAGGCGAACTGACCCACGCGGGGTGTCGATCAAAGCAGAAAGTGCAGTGCCTGGGGTATGGGATGGCTTACATCTGATCGTATCTGACAGGGCCATCTGGCCCAGAGTTCGGTTGATCGCGTGCGCATCGGGCGAAACCCCCTGCAGCCCGGTGAGCATGCAATCAGACGGGGGAAGTGAATCACTCGGATGCGCTGGACCCTGCCACTGGATTACATGAGGCAACAACCCGCCAGCCAGGCAGTTGCCATCAGCAGTAAAAGCAAACTGCCACTTGAGGTGGGCCCGAGACATCGGCTTTGCCTCACAGCCCCTATAGGCCGTCAACTGGCTTAACGCTGTGATCTGCGTTGTGCTTGCAACCCACGTCAGCAAGCGTGGACTGTTCGCAAGGGTGGCACGGGTTTGCTCGTTATCGAGGGAAAACCACCTTGGCCCCGCAGGTGCCTTGCCCTGGGGATCGATCGCGATCACCTCCAGATAAACTGACCCGCCCAGTGACAGTAACGCATTGTGGGTTCCCATGTGCGGATGCACCCCACCGCTAACGGGGCGCTCTCCCAGGAGATCAGCGACAAAGGTGCATCCACGCTCCAGCGACGTTGCCCCCACCACAAGGTGATCAACTATGCACGGCAGGATCGCACTCATGGGCAAACCTGTGGTGGTTCACCACCGCCGGGGCCTAGGCTGCGCTGAACTATCACGGTATCTAACCACCGGTCGAATTTCCAGCCGACACTGTGCAGTATGCCGATCTGCCGGAAACCAGCTTCCTCGTGAGCGCGCAACGAGGCAGCATTAGCGCTATCACCGATAATGCCGATCATCTGCCGGGCCCCCCACGCAGTGCAAGCTTCTATCAGGTTACCAAAAAGCCGGGCGCCAATGCCCTGGCGACGCCAGGGCGGAGCAACATAGATCGAGTGCTCCACGGTATAACGGTAGGCCGGCCGTGGCCGATACGGTAAAGCGTAGGCGAAGGCGACGACCTCGTCATGCATCTGGGCAACCTGGTAGGGCAGCCCCACCGCCTGGCTGGCGTGCCAGCGCTCCCGGATCAGCTCCAGATCCGGCGGCTCAAGCTCAAAAGAGGCTGTCCCTTGCAGCACTTCATCTGCATAAATTGCGTGCACGGCCACTAGATCAGCCTCAACCGCGGCCCGGGTGATCATATCCGCCATAATGTTGTGATCTCCTGTCTGCCTTGTCCTTCACTATTGTTAACCGCCTGGCGCACAAAAAAAAGGCCGGCGTGAAGCCGGCCCTGTCATTCCCCTCCTCCTTGGGATCACAGCCTCAAAACGGCATCACTCAGCCCAGAAGTGGAGCGATCACCAGAGAAACAATCGCCATGACGTTGATCAGAATATTCATAGAGGGCCCCGAGGTATCCTTGAACGGATCACCCACGGTATCCCCGACCACCGTAGCCTTGTGCACGTCGGATCCTTTGCCACCCAGGTTGCCCTTCTCGACGTACTTCTTGGCGTTATCCCAGGCACCACCCGCATTGGCCATAGTCAATGCCAACAATACGCACCCGAGCAATGCACCGCCGAGCATACCGCCCAGCGCTGCCGGGCCCAGGATGAACCCGACCACAACCGGGGCACCAACCGCCAGTACGCCGGGCAATACCATACGTTTAAGCGCCGCTGTCGTGGCAATATCTACGCAGCGGGCCGTATCGGGCTCGGCCGTACCTTCCAGTAGACCCGGGATCTCCTTGAACTGGCGTCGGATCTCGCGAATCATGTCGAAGGCGGCATCTCCGACCGCGGTCATGGTCATGCTACTGACGAGAAACGGAAAGATGCCACCCAGAAACATGCCAACCAACACGATCGGATCGTTGATCTGGAGGCTGAAATCGGGCAACCGTTGAGCGACCGTCTCGATATAAGCCGAAATGATCGCCAGCGCTGCTAATGCGGCAGCGCCAATGGCAAAGCCCTTACCGATAGCCGCTGTGGTGTTGCCGAGTTCATCCAGCGTATCGGTGATCTCACGCACCTCCTCACCCAGTCCTGCCATCTCGGCAATGCCGCCCGCGTTGTCGGCGACCGGTCCGTAAGCATCAATAGCCATGGTGATGCCCACCGTTGCCAGCATACCCACCGCGGCAATCCCCACACCATAGAGTCCGGCCAAAGAGCTGGATACCCAGATAATCACGCACAGCATCAGGACCGGCACCACCACGGACTGCATACCGATTGATAAGCCGGCAATCATGACTGTAGCCGGACCCGTCTCACCGGCACCCGCGATCTTGCGAACCGGGCTGCCAGCCGTGTAGTACTCGGTCACCAGACCGATGACGATGCCGCCAATCGCGCCTACCAGTACCGACCACCAGATATTGAGGCTGAGATCCGACCACCAGATCAGCGCCACGGCGGCAACAATAAATATGACCGATGCCCCGATTGTCCCGGTGCGCAGTGCCTTATCTGGCGCCTTGCGTGAGGACCCTTTGACCAGGGCGATACCGGCAAGGGAACACAGGATACCCACCGAGGCCAATGCCAGCGGCAAAAACATAAGCTTGGATTGATCGCCCCCGGCTAAAGACGCCAGTACCTCGGGGCTCAGTGTGGCCGCTATCGCGATTGAGGCGATCATCGCGCCGCAGTAGGACTCAAATATATCCGAGCCCATCCCGGCGACATCGCCTACGTTATCGCCCACGTTATCCGCAATCACGCCGGGGTTACGCGGATCATCTTCGGGAATACCCGCCTCGATCTTACCGACCAGGTCAGCCCCGACATCTGCGCTCTTGGTGAAAATACCTCCACCCACTCGCGAGAACAGGGCTACCGACGACGCGCCCATACCAAAGCCGTGAATCACGTGAGCGGTATGAGGGTCACCACCAAAAGCCAGGTACAAAATGCCCAGACCCAGCAGCCCCATCGCAGCCACGGTCAGGCCCATGATCGAGCCCCCGTAAAATGCGACAGTCAACGCAGCGGCAGCGCCACTCTCGGCAGCGGCAGTCGTGGTGCGCACATTAGCCCGGGTCGCGGTAAACATCCCGATATAACCCGCGGTGGCCGACGCGATCGCGCCGACGAAAAAGGCCACTGCCGTGCGCCAGCCCAGATCGGAGAAAAAGATCGCCGCCCCTACCACAATCACAAATACGCCAAGATAGGTGTACTCACGACGCATGAAGACCAGCGCACCGTCGTGAATCTGATCGCCGATCTGGGAAACCTTGCCAGTACCGGCAGAATACGCAAGTACAGATCGATAGATCACAAACGCCGCAATTAGACCGATGATACCCAGAATAACTGGAATCAGAGCAACAGAAGACATGGGAAATCCTCTCAGGATGGGGGGTTTATTCCGGTATTTGCCAGCCGGGGCTGGCCGGCAAAGGGGCTGATATTAGCATGCGGGTCAAGCCTTTATTCCTCTTCTGAGATAAAAGCGCCCTGGAAGAGGCGCTCTGATCACCCCCAACTCCCGCCTCGCGAGTCGCATCTACCCCACCGCCAACCCCTGCCGTTACCAGTAAATACACCCGGCGATCGTCAATCTCCGGTCACCAGACTTTACGGTACCGGCCAAGCTCACCGTCCCGGCGACCAGCGCCATTAAGCCAAAATCCGGACACCAACATCGCAGGCACACCTCACGACAGGGGCTTGGGAAGCACTGAAGCCGGACTTCAACGCCGGCGGCGACGGGCTCGTGGGTGAGCCTGATCGTAGACTTTGGCCAGGTGCTGAAAATCCAGATGCGTGTAGACCTGGGTGGTCGAAATATCGGCGTGCCCCAATAACTCCTGCACCGCACGCAAATCTGAGCTCGATTCCAGCATGTGACTGGCAAAAGAATGGCGCAGCATATGGGGGTGTACCCCCCGGCCCAGGCCCTGTCGTGCGGCCCATACCTGAACCCGCTTCTGAATCGCCCGCGCACCGAGGCGAGCACCGCCACGGCCAACAAAAACTGCGGTTTCCCCGGGCTGAACCAGGGCCTCGCGGTGCTCCAGCCAGGCACTGATTGCGCCGATAGCATGGCGTCCGACCGGTGTGATTCGGGTTTTGCCACCCTTACCCGTGATCACGATAGTGCGAGCGTTAAAATCGATATCCCCCAGATCGGCACGGGCCAGTTCAGACAGGCGCAGGCCTGACGAATAGAATAGTTCCAGCATGGCATGATCGCGATAGTCCAGATCCGAGCGCGGTTTAATGGCGACCAGTTGCGCCGCCTGTTCGATATTGAGCGTGCTGGGCAACTTGCGCTCACCCCGAGGTGCTGAAACACCCTCAAAGGGATTGGCCTTGACCCGCTTCTCTCGCAACAGGTAGCGATAACACGACCGCGCCGCCGACAGACACCGACTGATCGAGCGACTGGAAAGCCCGGCATGATGCAAACGGGCGGGAAACAGCCGCGCCTGGACTGGTGCGAGCGTGGCCAGGTTGCTCACGCCCCGCTCGGTCGCAAATGCCATCAGCCGTGCCAGATCGCGCTGATACGCCAGCACAGTATGGGCCGAGAAGCGTCGCTCATAACGCAGGTAATCGAGAAACGCATCGACCGGGCTGTTACTGCCAGTCATGGGCGGGTTTCAGGCAAGACCCATCCGACTGCAGGCCGCGCCGACCAGGCCGGCGAGCCCTTCCAGCAGGACCGTGTCCATATCGGGACGGTAACGCTGGGGATCCCGTGCCGCCAGGATCACCCAGCCAATAAGCGCCTCGTCCGCACTGCGCACCGGCAGTACCGCACAGGAAGCGACCCGTGATGCTCTACCTGGAGAGAGCTGGTGGGCAATCTCCAACGAAGGGGGCGCCTCCACCAGACAGCGTTTTCCCTGTAAACGCTGTATCAGGGTCTGTACGGTTTCATCGGTAGACGTCACCAGAGAATCCACCGGCACCACTGCGCTATCGAGAAATCGGATTAGGACGCTTTCCAGGCCGAACTCGGTCTGCAGCGCCTCGGGCAATGTGCTGAGCAGATCATCGAGATCATCGACGCGGGCCGTGATCTCGAAGCAGCGTTGCAGGCGCTGCTGCAGCCGACTGTTCTCCCGCGCGGCATTCATCAGTGATTTCAACCGGCCGCGCTCAGCGCCCAATTGATCCCGCAGTGCGGCCAGTTGGCGCTCCAGCAGTGACACGGCACCGCCACGGGTTGAATGCGGCACCACCAGTTCAGTCAACAAAGCCAGATGACGCTCAAAAAAATCGGGATGGGTCCGGAGAAAATCCGCCACCTCACCTTCATCCACCCCGACCCGTACCGGCTCATCTGTTGTCGGGCGTGAGGTCATATCAGGCGGCCGACCACTGCCCATCGAAGACCCGCGCCGTCGGGCCGCTCATACGCATACCACCGACACCAGGCCACGATATTGCCAACGTGCCGCCTGGCAGCGAAACCTCGACCACTTCTTCTACCTGCTGCCGGGCACGGCACACTGCAACGGCTGCACAAGCACCACTGCCGCAGGCCAGGGTTTCACCCACGCCACGCTCCCAAACCCGCAACCGCAGGCTGTGCCGACTCTGAATCTGGACGAAGCCCACATTCGTACGCTGTGGGAAATCCGGATGACGCTCAAGCGCAGGTCCGAGCTGATCTACTGGTGCGTTGTCGATATCCTCGACCATCAATACGGCATGGGGATTACCTATGGATACCGCGCCGATCCGCAGCGATTCCCCGGCTACCGTGACTGGATAATCAACCGCAGCAGCGGGGGCATCAAAGGGGATTTCCCCAGGCTCAAAAATAGGCGGGGCAAGATTAACGCTGACCTGCCCATGATCGCCGACCCCGAGCCGAAAACGTGTGCTCATAGTCTGTATCTCAAGTTCACGCTGCTCAGTCAGGCCCTGCTCTATCAGAAAACGGCCGAAGCAACGGGCGCCGTTTCCGCACTGTCCTGACTCACTGCCGTCGGTATTGAAGATCCGCATGAAAAAGTCAGCGCCGTCAGTGGCCGGCTGCGCAACAATTAACTGGTCACAGCCGATCCCCCGATGCCGATCCGACATCTGTCGAACCTGGGCCTCGTTCAATTCCAGTGGCGTGCGCACCCCATCGAGCATGACAAAGTCATTGCCCAGTGAGTGCATCTTGGTAAAGGGCAACATGGGCGCGATGATTCGAACGCTTTATCCGCTCAGCCTGACACAAACATGATTATAGTCCCGGGCGATGCGTTACCCAGGCTGGCTGATGACAAGCCTGTTTATCCGGACGGTTCGGGGGGGCAAAGTGCGAGCCAATCAAAATTCGGATCACCGATCGCCAGAAACCAGGGATTGAGGATACTGGCCTTGTTGTAACCCAGCTCGGCGCCGCTGCAGTCAAGCAGTTGGCCGCCGGCTTCGCTCAGCACACAGTGCGATGCGCAGGTGTCCCACTCCGACGTGGGGCCCAGTCGTGGGTAAATGTCGGCATCGCCCTGAGCCACGACACACACCTTCAGAGCACTGCCCATGCTGACAATCGTGGGTGTGTGACCACTCGAGGTCGCCAGCGCATCATGAAATGCACTGACCGCCGCACCCGAATGCGATCGACTTGCTACCATGCGTGGCCGGGCCGGATCGTAGGGTGCAACCTGGATCGGCTCGGGCGACGCATCGGCAACCTGCCGCCAGGCGCCAGTGCCCTGGGCAGCAAAGTAACTGGTCTGGGAACAGGGGCTGTACACCACACCAAGTGTCGGCTGGCCATCTTCGACCAGGCCAATATTGACCGAGAATTCGCCATTGCGGCGAATAAACTCCTTGGTTCCATCCAGTGGATCCACCAGCCACATCTGCGACCACTGTAGCCGTTGATCAGTATCTATATCCTTGGATTCCTCGGAGACAATGGGGGTTTGTGGGGTCAAGGCCTGCAGTTGCTCAACGATGACGTCATGGGCCCGGTGATCAGCGGTTGTGACCGGCGAGCCATCCGCTTTTTCGATAACCTCGTACTCTTTCTCATAAACATCCAGGATCACCGTACCGGCAGCCCTTGCCACATCAATGACCTGCGTCAGCAACGAATCCCGGTGCCCGGTCATGGCGCCAGTTCCTCTGCGACCAGATAGGTGGCGAGCAGGTTACGGGCATCGGAGAAATCCTCCCGCAGGCGCAACCCGTGCAGGTCCCTCAGCGGCCAGGGTACCGTCTCAAGCGTCTCGGGCTCGTCACCCGGTAGCGGTGCAGGAAACAGATCCCGCGCCACAAAAACGTGGGTACGGTAGTTCGAATACGTCGGGGTAAGCGACACGGTGGCCAGAAGGGTCACGGATTGAGCGCCAAAGCCGGTTTCCTCGCGCAGTTCTCGGTGGGCCGCCTGGGGCGGTGTCTCACCGGCATCAATCCGCCCCTTGACGAAACCCAGTTCGTAACGCTCCAGCCCCACGGCATATTCCCGGATCAATAACATCTGATCATCGGATAGCAGCGGGACCACCAGTACTGCACCGCTGCCCTGGCCCACCAGCCGCTCAAAGCTGGCTTCGTTGCCATTGGCAAACCGCAGATCCACACGCTCGATATTGAAAAGACGGCTACGTGCGACCGGGATGATCTTAAGAATTTCAGGTAACACGCTCATAACAGGGCGGGCGGGCACCAACCCGGTTGAGGACAGATGGGCCCGCAGATTAACCCAGACCGGCTGGTGAGACAATGCACCTGGGTCAGCATCACGCTAAGACCCGGGAGAAAATCCGCGCGACGGCGCTGGGCGCTAAAATATCGCCCACAGCCACCCCTAAGGCATTGCGCCCATATCCTGAAACACAGATGCAACCACGACGGCCATGATTGATTGGACACAGATTGACTCGGTATTTCTCGATCTCGACGGCACCTTGTTGGATCTGCATTTTGATAACCACTTCTGGACCGAATTTATCCCGCAACGCTATGCGAGTGAGCGACAGATAGGCCTGGAAGAAGCCCGTGACACGTTGTTTTCCCGCATGCGATCACTGCGGGGGAAGCTTGACTGGTACTGCGTGGATTTCTGGACCCGGGAGACGGGTCTGGATATCGTCAGCCTCAAGGTCGAACTGCGCCACCTGATCCGCACCCGGCCCGGGGCGCGCGATTTTCTCGCAGCACTGCAAACCGACCACCGGCGCGTCGTCCTGGTCACCAATGCCTCGCCGGCTACCATCGACCTGAAGATGGATCAGACTGGCATCAGGCCGATGTTCGACCGAATCGTCAGTTCCCACACACTGGGCTATCCCAAGGAACACCCCATGTTCTGGACCGACCTGCAGGAGATCGAATCGTTTCTGCCGAGCCGCACTTTGCTGATCGACGACAACCTGACGGTGCTGCGCGCTGCCGGAAAGTACGGGATTGCCCATCTCCTGGCCGTGGTAGCCCCCGATTCGACCCGCCCAACGGCAGATCCTGAGGAATTTACAGGCCTGCATGCTTTTGAAGACATCAGCAGTTTCTTCCATTCCAACCCGCTGGCCCGTTCCGCATGACCCGCACCGCCGATCTTTATGATAGCCACGCGGACCTGCTACAGGTGGCAGCCCCCCTGTTTCAGGACTTTGGCGGTGCCGAAAGCTTCGAGGGCATTATCGCTACGGTGAAAGTATTTGAGGACAACACCCTGGTCAGGTCGATGCTCGAGGGTGATGGTGAGGGCAAAGTACTGGTGATCGACGGCGGCGGCTCATTGCGCTGCGCACTGGTTGGCGACCAGATCGGCGCCCTGGCGCAAGATCATGGCTGGCGTGGGCTCGTAGTCTACGGTTGTATCCGTGATGCCCGCCAACTCGCTGAACTCCCGATCGGCATTAAGGCGCTCGCCACCTGCCCCGCAAAAAGTGTCAAACGCGGTGAGGGACAGCAACAACTGGCGGTACGCTTTGCCGGCATCAGCTTTGTCCCTGGAGATCACCTGTGGGCTGACAGCGACGGCATTATTGTTGCCCCGGCCCCGTTGCCCTGAGCGTGAACCCAGCCGATCCGTTCGTTGCTGAATTCAGTCGACGCCTGCCCCGGCCTGGGGCCGCGCCAGACTCTGATCAACAACAGGCCATGGCGGCCTGCACCCAGCTGGTTGAACGGCTTAAACATACTCTGACCCGAAGGCATCCGATGGTGCCACTGGCGCTTCTGGCCTTTACCCGTCGCCTGCGGCGGCAACCGGTTTTCGGCGAAAAGGGGATTTACCTGTGGGGTTCAGTTGGCCGCGGCAAGACCCTGATGATGGATGCCCTGCTCGAAGCCTTGCCCAAAACCCAATGGCGACGGGTGCACTTTCACCGTTTCATGCTTGAGATTCATGAAAAGCTGCGGCGCCGGCGTAGCCAGACTGACCCATTGGCACGCATCGGCCGCGAAATCGCCGCCGATACCCGGGTATTGGGATTTGACGAGTTCTATGTGGCGGACATCGGCGATGCCATGATCCTGTCCGGCCTGCTACACGCGCTGGTCGAAAACGGCACGACTCTCATATTTACGTCCAATACGCCGCCATCATCACTGTACCGGGGTGGCCTGCAGCGTGAGCGTTTCCTGCCGGCGATCGACCTGATAGAAACCCACACCGAGGTGATCCACCTTGACGGCACGCACGATTACCGGCTGGAGACGCTGGGATCGGTGCCCACTTACCACGCCCCACACAGCGCCGCGACCGAGGCGCAGATGGCCTCACTGCTGCGCCATATCGACCCTTGTGCCACTGTGATTCCCACCACGGTGACGATCCACGATCGCCAGATCCCGGTGCGGGCGAGCGGGGATGGGGTCCTGTGGTTCAGTTTCAAGTCGCTGTGCGAGGGGCCCCGATCCAAGGCGGATTACGTGGAAATCTCCAGAATCTGCCATACCCTGCTGATCAGTGAGATTCCTTGCCTGGACAACGAACATGACGACGCTGCACGGCGCTTTGTTGAGCTGATTGATGAACTTTATGACAGGCGGGTCAACGTCATCGTCTCGGCTGCAACACAACCGGATGGCCTGTACCGCGGCCAGCGCCTGGCTCGGGGCTTTGCCCGCGCCACCAGCCGGCTGAACGAATTCCAGTCCGCAGACTATCTCGCCAGCGCCCACCGCCCCTGACCCCAGGGCTCAGCCGTGCGCGAGCCCGGCACCGACCAATCTGCCCGCGTACCAGCGATGGAAAGCGTGGATGCTCGGCTCAAGCTCAGGACAGAATCGCCCTGGCCGGGCGAGCGCAGAAGTCAAACCCAACTGCTGGGCTTCAAGAATCGCAATATCCTCATCCATACCCACAGCCATCCGATGCTCATAACGCCCCAGGATGGCTTCAAAATCCCCGCTGGCGACACTGTGGGGATCAAACAATAACGTCAGGCGTACTCCAGTTTCGGCCACAGCATGGGGGGTGACCTCAAATATCCAGACGGCATCACGCGAGGCCGCAAACGCCAGGCCCGGATAGACCCAGGTATAGCGGGTTCCATTTGCCAATCGGCCGGATAACCCCGGCAATACCGGCAAGGGGCTGGAGGATTGCTCCAGAACACCGACGCTGCCCACGTGGCGGTGTACACCAAACTGGCTGACGAAAGCGCCGCGAGCGTCCTCCGGTACATCTGGCTCGTCATACAGAGCCGAGAAAGTGCCCGGATGCACCTTGCGCAGGTGGTAATACTCGTTGAAGACCTCCAGAAATGATTTCCAGTTGCAGGCGACGCTGAACTCCCGGGTACTGGCGGTCACCAGACTTTCGAGCCCCCACGGCTGGTGCAAGGCGTCGAAATCACCCAGCCAGTCGTCGATAGGCCCGGCATTACCGTCCACATTGACAAAAAGGAAGCCGCTACGCTGCGCGCAGGGCACTTGAACCAGGCCAAAGTCGGCCGGATCGAAATTTTCAGCCCCCTGCATGCGCGGGGCTGCTGCCAGTACCCCCTCCAGCGTATAGCGCCAGCCATGAAACGGGCAGACCAGATGACGACAACTGCCCCGACCCGGCTCAATCAATCGCATGCCCCGGTGCCGGCAGGTATTGGCAAAGACCCGCAGCTGAGAATCGTCACCGCGCACAGCGATCAGCGGTGTATCGCTGACACTGAATGCGAGATAGTCTCCCACTTTGTCCAGAGAGTCGCCCCGGCCAGCACTGACCCAGCCACCGACAAACAGTTGTGCCTGCTCGTGCGCCAAAATAGCCGGATCGGCGTAGCAGGCCGGCGGGAGCGTGTAGGCCTGAGCGGTCGGTCGCAGTACGTTGGCCATATCTATCGATTGCATGCTACTGGCCTCTTCTAGCCCCTCATCACCCGGCTATGATCGCCTGATGGGCCCAGCCCTGGCAATGTCCTGCCACGCTGTTCATCGTCGGCCCAGCGACCGGTGGTACGACTCCTGAACACCGACTACTTTGGCGCGCTCGACTAAGATGAGGCATCCACCCGCCCGGCGGAGGATTTACGGTATCGCCAGCGGCTGGGATACCCGGATCTGGGTCAGTACATCTCCTGGGGATCTATATCAATCGACCAGCGGACCCGCCTCGCCTCACGTAAGCCCTCGATTTGCACTAACCAGCCGTCAAGAAAATGATGCAGCGAGCCCTCATCAGTGCTGCTGACCAGCAATTGCGCACGATAGCGGCCAGCACGGCGTTCCATCGGTGAGGGCACAGGCTCCATGATCCGCACCCCCATCTGTGCTGCGGCGGTTTTCCCGCAGCGGACCGCCAAACGCAAGAAAGCCAGCGGCATACCCTGGCGTAGTGATTCCGCCCGTAACAGGACAAAGCGGCTAAAAGGCGGGTAGGCCGCCGTCTTGCGCTCAGCCAGCGTAGCTAGGGCAAAACCGGCAAAGTCGTGCTGGACCAGCCGGACGTAGGCCGGATTGTCCGGATGCGCCGTCTGCACCAGGACCTCGCCAGGTTGCCCCCGCCGCCCGGCACGGCCCGCAACCTGTGCCAACTGCTGGAACAGCCGTTCAGGACCGCGAAAATCAATGCTGTAAAGCCCTTGATCTGTCGCCAGTACACACACCAGGGTCACCCCGGCAAAATCATGCCCCTTAGACAACATCTGCGTGCCGACCAGGATATCGACCTCGCCCCGGCGCACCGTATCCAGCGTCCGGGCCAGATGATCAGGGCCGCCTGCCGCATCACTGTCCAGGCGAAGCACACGGGCCTTGGGGAAAATCCGATTCAATGCCTCCTCAATCCGTTGAGTGCCTTCTCCAGCAAGATACAGGGAATCTCCGGCACATTGCGGACATGCCGGCGGGGGCAGTGCCTGGCTGCCACAGTGATGGCAAATCAAGCGATTGCTGCGCCGGTGCAAAGTGAGTCTGGCATCGCAACGATGGCAGTGTGCCTGCCAGTCGCACTCACCACAGGCCACCAAGGGAGCAAATCCGCGACGGTTCACAAATACCAGACTCTGCTCAGCCTGTGCCATGCGCTTCTTGATCGCAGCCACCACCGGCGCGGTCAGCCCATCATTAACCGCCAGATGGTTCAAATCCAGCACCTGTATTTTGGGCATCCGCGCCTCACCCGCCCGAGCTGGCAATGCCAGGCGTCGATAACGCCCACTATGGACATTGGCGACGCTTTCCAGCGATGGGGTGGCCGAACCCAGAACCACGGGCATCCCACATAGCTGCGCCCTTTTGACCGCTACATCCCGGGCGCTGTAACGGAAACCATCACGTTGTTTGTAGGAGAGGTCGTGTTCTTCGTCCACGATGAAAAGCCCGGGCCGTGCTAACGGCGCAAATACAGCCGAACGGGTACCCAACACCACCGCGGCGGTGCCCTCCCGCGCGCGCCACCAGGCCCGGTGGCGTTCCGCCGCGCCCAATCCTGAATGCATCACCGCCAACGATGCCCCCAGTCGGGATTGAAACCGCGCAACCAGTTGCGGTGTCAACGATATCTCAGGCACCAACACCATCGCCTGGTAACCGTGCGAAATCGTCTTTGCCACACTATCCAGGTAAATCTCGGTCTTGCCGCTGCCGGTAACCCCATCGAGCAGAAAAGGGGCGTAATGGCCAGCAGCTTGATCAATGGCCGCACAGGCATCCTGCTGAGCCGGGTTCAGAACTGGAGGCGCCTTCGGTGCTGACAGATCGGACGGTGCGCTAACCGATTCAACCCATTCCTGCTCCACCAGCCGCGCCAAGGCAGCCGATGAACGGGGAACTTGCTGCGCCAGGGCTTCACCGGCCAGTCCAACTGCACCGGCATCAGCCAGTGCCTGCAGTAACTGACGCTGCACCCGGTGTCGCCGTGGCACTTGGGATAAGGCCTGTATGCCGGTGTCACGGATACGCCAGTGGCGAACACGGCTCGGTTGCGCTGGGCGCTCACGGCGCAGTATCGATGGCAACGCCGCCTGCATGACTTCGCCGATCGGATGGTGGTAATAGCGCGCGGCCCATTGCAACAAGGTGAAAAGTTCGGCACCAAATACAGACTCATCGTCCAGCAACCGGATGATGCTACGCAGGCGAGGTAACGACACAGTGCTCGAATGGGATACGCCACAGACGATCCCGACCACAACGCGCTTCTGTAAAGGCACCATAACCCGCGCACCCACAACCGGCAAAGGTTCACCCACTACATAACGATAATCAAACAACTGACGCATGGGCATGGGCAGGGCAACCTGCACGATCAGCGCATGGCTCATCCTCGTGTTACCCGTTTCCGGCTGGCCAAGTTAGGCGCTAGAGTTTTTGTCACACACAAGTAATCGAGCATAAATATTTGAGTGCGCAAGAAGATTCCGGGTTGCCCACAAGAGCTGTGGATAACTTTGTGTACAAGTTCAAGGCGAGAACCTGCCGCCAGTTGGACAACCGGCCATTCTGACAACTGCCTATTTTTTAAGCAGCTAAATTTGAACTGTATTTCAGTCATTTACAATCGACGAAGGCGAGATCGCCTCGATATTCCCAAGTACCGGCCTCCAAGTGTGCCTAAAGGCCCGCAGGTGTGCACAAACCCGGCCAGCAATTTTCATCAGCAAGCACTTATGCTCTTTTTGGATCAGGCATTTAGCCCACAGACTTGAGTTGCCACGACAGATAATCATCGCAGATCTCACTCAAAAAACACCACCGGAGCATGCTCGCACATGAAAGCCTGGGATGGCATCTTTGATGCAATCAAGCAAAGTACCGGAAGCGCCCTTATCAATCCGCAGACCAGGCCAACCTACGGCGGCTGCACCGATAACACGCACATCGTGAGCGCCGGACATGAAAATTACTTTGTTAAGTATGCCCCGGAACACGCCCATTCCCGCTTCGCTGCTGAAGCAAAGGGGCTTGCAGTCCTGCACGGTGCCCGGGCGGTTCGGGTGCCACAGGTTATTAGCTGCGGCATCACCGATGCTCATGCTTTCCTGGTCCTTGAGTATCTCAACCTGGGCCAAGGGCGAGATCACACTGCAGCACAGCTGGGGCAACAACTGGCACGCCAGCATTGCGTCACGGATACCGCCTTTGGTTGGGAGGAAGACAACTTCATCGGCGACGCAAAGCAGTCTAATCTGCGCCAGGCCGACTGGAGCGTATTCTGGCGCGAGGCACGACTTCGCCCACAACTGACGCGTGCGACCCAGATCATCGGCATTAAGCTGGCAGGAGAAGCCGAAAAATTGCTGGAATCCTGTGGTGCCTTTTTCACTGACTACCAGCCCGCTCCCGCCTTACTGCACGGCGATCTGTGGGACGGCAATTGGGGCGCTACCGCTGATGGCGCCCCAGTGATCTTCGATCCAGCAGTTTATTTTGGCGACCGCGAAGCAGACATCGCGATGACTGAGCTTTTTGGCCGCTTTCCCGAAGTATTCTATAGCGCCTATCGCGCCGCCTGGCCGTTGGACGAGGGCTACCCCGTTCGTTGCGAACTGTATAACCTGTACCACGTCCTCAACCACCTCAACCTGTTTGGCGTCGGCTACCTGCCTCAGGCCGAACGCCTGATTCTTCGCCTGCTGGCCCAACTGCGTTAGCAGACCCACTCAGTCGGGTCGAGTTCGGCTCAGCAGTTCACCAAAACTGACGTATTCACCGGCCCCAAGACGACCCACAGGATTAATTTTCTCAGCGAGAATCTTGCGCCGCCCCTTGGCATCTTCTCCAACTACTGAATCATCCACGAAAACCCCATGAACCTCACCGAGAATCAGCGACTGGGGGTCATCGCCAATATAGTGGATATCGTAGAGGCTGCAGGCGAAAGCCACTTTGGGGTCTACAAGGCGCGGCAGCCGCGAACCCTCGAAGGCTGTAGTCTCAAGCCCCAGGTGCTCCACTTCCGATACCCCCGGCGGCAAACTCGCTGAAGAGGCATTCATATCGTCCAGTTGTTCCAGGCTGGGGATATGGATCACAAAATCGCGCCGGTCACGAATATTGTCCCGGGTGTCCTTGGCGCCGCCATCCGGCTTCAGGCCAGCAGACATCATGATCAGGGGGGGGTTACTCGACACTGCGTTGAAATAGGAAAACGGTGCCAGATTCAAGGAACCATCGGCATTCTCGGATAATACCCAGGCAATCGGACGTGGAATCACTGTTTGGGTCAGGGTGAAGTACACCTGTTGGGGCGTCATGGCGTCGAAATCGATAAACATACCTAGCTCCGGCTGTCTGAATGACTTTTGAATCGAGAGAAAACCCCCGATTAGATAATCTTGCGCAATTCGTACTCGAGTATTCCTTCGGCCCCGTGCTCGCGCAGTGCCGGGATCAGGGATCGGACCGCATTCCGGTCAACCACGGTTTCCAGGGCCACCCATGCTTCATCAGCCAGGCCGCTGACCGTCGGCGCGTGCAGACTGGGCAACAACTTGACGATAGCGTCGAGCTTATCTCTAGGGGCATTCATTTTCAGTGCCACTTTCTGGTGCGCTGCCAATGAGGCCTGTAACAGCAATGCGATATGCTCGATCTTACGGCGCTTCCACGGATCGGCCATGGCTTGCGGATGGGCGATCAGCCGCGTGTGGGTGTGGAGCAGATCGCAGACAATGCGCAGCCCGTGGGCACGAATGGTGCTACCCGTTTCGGTGATCTCAACCACGGCGTCCACCAGCCCCTCGACGGCTTTGGCCTCGGTCGCACCCCAGGAGAACTCAACTTCGCAGTCGATGCCCCGTTCTTTCAGGTAAGCACGGGTGAAATTCACCAGTTCCGTTGAAACCCGCTTGCCCTGAAGGTCTTCAATCGACTGAATCGGTGAATCCTGCGGCACCACCAGAACCCATCGGCACGGCTGATCGGAACTTTTGGAATAGACAAGGTCGCAGACCTCTTCGACCTGAGCGCCGCTATCGAGTATCCAGTCCAGTCCGGTCAGGCCCAGGTCTAATGTGCCGTTGGCCACATAGGTGGCCATCTCCTGCGATCGAACCAGCGCGCAGGAGATTTCGGGATCATCAATGCTGGGAAAATAATTGCGCGAGCGAGGCTGAATACGCCAGCCGGCCTGCTGGAAGAGCGCGATGGTGGCCTGCTCAAGACTACCCTTGGGCACACCCAGTTTCAGCTGATTCATGAGGCAATGTGGATTGACTGCAAAAAGGGCTGCGGATTATCGCATAGGCACCGGATGTTTCGTGCCAAGCGAAACTCAGCTGCGCAACTGGCTGACCAGGGGCAAAATGGTCTCCCGCAGCACTTTGCGATCTACCGGGCCGATATGTTTGTAACGAATCACACCGGTGCGGTCGATGACGAAAGTCTCCGGAACACCGTAAACCCCCCAGTCGATACCTACTTGCCCTTTTTCATCAACGGCGATCATGTCGTAAGGATTGCCCAACTCGCGCAGCCAGGCCCGCGCATCTTCAGGCGCATCCTTGTAGTTCAATCCCACCAGGGTTACCAACCCCTGCGCCGCAAGTTCGTTGAGCAGGGAATGCTCGGCTCGACAGGCCACACACCACGATGCCCACACGTTCAGCAGCCAGACTTTGCCTTTCAGATCTGCCGCACTCACCGAACTCTCCATTACCAGCAGGCGAGGTAATTCGAAACTCGGCGCCGCCTTATCGATCAGTGGCGAGGGTACTTCACGCGGGTTCAGCTTAAGGCCCGCGGCCAGGAATGCACCGATCACCAGGAACACACCCAGTGGCGCAAGATATCGCAATGACTTCATAACCTTGTTGAGGTGGGTTTCGTCTGAGGCTCTGCCAGCTGAGTCGTTAACCGGGCCATGGGTATGACCGGTGTATCCCGCAGAATATTAGTCATCTGAGGCCATCGTGCTTCTTGCCATCAAGTCTTCGATCACGTCGAGTATTTTGGGTTCGCTGAAATCCCGGCCGCCAGTAGCGATGTAACGCGCCAAGCCTTGCCGGTCTACGATGTAACTGGTTGGCAAAGCTCGGATCTTCCAGTTCTTTGCCACGACCATATTCTCGTCAAGCAGTATGGGAAAATCCACCGGCACATCCAGGCGCGTGAGAAAAGCTTCAACCTCGGCTCGATTCTCGCCCACGTTGACCGCGATGACCTCAAAATGCCCCGCTGCCAGGCGTTCGCGTGTGGCCTGCATGGAAGGCAGTTCCTTGATACACGGTGCGCACCACGATGCCCAAAAATTCACCAGCAGAACACTATCCGCAAAATCGGAGAGCGATCGCTGGCGGCCATCAAGATCTTTCAGTGCGAGTGGGGGGGGTGCGGCATGCTCCGCCGGTACGGGGGTAAGACTGCGGGTGACGGGTGACGCTGCACCAGCCAGGTCTGCCGTCCCCACCAAGATCGCCACGATAGCCGCGCCGACCCAGTTCCAACGCCCGCTCACCAAATGAACTCAGTTAATGGCAGCAGCAGCAGCGTTGGCCAGTCCGATCAATTCGCCCGCTGGCACATATCCGGGAATAGTTTTGCCATCTTGCAGCACAATGGTCGGGGTTCCCCGCACCCCTACGAGCTGGGCGGCTTCCATATGCCGACCTATATCTGTATCACAGCTACGCGACTCGATGGTCTTGCCGGATTTGGCATCTGTCATCGCCTGCTGGGGATCCTCCGCGCACCACACTGACACCAGCGTATCAAAGGACGGCGACTGGACCCCTGCCCGGGGATAACCGAGATATCGCACCTCCACCCCGCCCGCAAGCAACTGGTCCATCTCGCGATGCAGGCGTACACAGTAACCACATTCGGTATCCGTGAAAACGGTTATGTGACTGCGCGGTTGCGAAGGTGAAAATACCACCATACCGGCTTCATCGAGCCCATCGATCACCGCCTTACGGCCGGACTTTCGGGCATCCTCACTCAGGTTGACGCTGGCGTCCAGATCAATCAGGTCTCCGCTGAGCAGATGCTTGCCATCCTCAAACAGGTAAACGATCTGTGTGCCAAAAGCGACCTGGTACAACCCCGATACGGGTGTCGCTTTTACTTCGTCCGGTGGCGTTCCGGGTATCAGGGTGGCGGCAACATCCAGAACCTGTTTGGGCACAGTCTGCGCCAAAGCGCTGCTGGAGATAAGGAGAAAAATAGCAATAAAAGTTGGGCGAAAAAACATGGCAGTCCTGTCTGACAAACGCGGTGCATTCTGGCAAAGCCGATAGTGTACTCCACCACCCTTAGCTCACAACTACTCCTGGCAATGCGATGGCATCCCAGTAGCAGATTTCAATGGGCACTCATGCCCGCTACAAGCCGGCCCGTGAGGCCATGCTGGCATCAGGAAAATCCACTGTAGTCGTGGTGCCTTTCCCTGGGGTGCTTTCAAGCATGACTGGCCAACCGAATCTTTCGGAAAGTTTTCTGACGATATTCAGGCCCACACCATGGCCGCCGGGACGTGCCTGACTGCCTCGACGGAATGCATGGAAAGCGTCATCCCGATCCTGCTCG
>PBSU01000012.1 GCA_002726415.1 Acidiferrobacteraceae bacterium
TATTGTCGACCCAGCAACACGAGAGGTGCTGGTTGATGAAGTGGGGCGTCGCTCGTATGCCACCAGCATCGCCTATGGGCCCTCAGTTGGCAAAAACATTGCTTTGGGTTACCTGCCCAAGGCTTACGCCAATGAGGGACAAGAACTATTGCTGGAGTATTTCGATGAGCCTTTCCCCATAAAAGTAGAAATGGTGGGCTGCAAAGGTTTATACGATCCTGAAAACAGGCTTCCACGGCAATGATACCTTTGCCTGTGTATGCATAAGGTGTTCCGGATTATTCTTGATGTGCCAGAACATGCTTATGTCCTTTTTCGGTTTTCATGGATATGAATAGCCATCAGCCAAAAAGTATCTCCTTCAGTATCTTCCAGAACTCTGAGAACCAGAGTCTTTCAGATTGGGCTATTAAATCTGCTCTGACCCTTTCGCTGCTCCTGGCTGCAATCATTTTTGTGTTCGGAACTTTTTTTTGGATTCTTCATGATTTTTTACCCATACCATTCATGGACGAATGGAGCACGATTGCGCACTGGGTTGATACTCAAGAGAATGGTCGGTCGGCATGGCTAACGGCGCATCATCAACATAACGAGCACCGCATTCTTATTCCTCGCCTTTTCTTTTTTGCTGATCTCGAGTTTTTCAATGGCTCTGGACTGTTCACCCTTATTACTTTATTAGTCATTCAGGTAGCACACACCGGGTTGTTATCCAGAGTTGCTTTTTCTGCTTTATCTCTCGATTTCTTTGGGAAAGTTTCTGTTACAAGTTTTCTTTTTATTCTGATGTTTTCTGTAGCTCAATTAAATAACCTAATTTGGCCGTTTCAGATACAGTTTATTTGCGTCTTTTTTTTCGCCACCACTTCGTTCCTATTTCTAGGAGCCGTAGGCAACCCCTCTCCTGCGCTTAGAAACATCTTTAGCCCATATTATTTTCTCCTAGGAGTCATTTTTGCAGCATTGGCGAGTTTCTCGATGTCAAACGGGCTACTTGTTTGGGTTATCGGACTGATAATTGGGCTGCAGAGCAGATGGGCACCCCGAAGATTCCTCTTATTCTTCTTAAGCGCCTCATTGGTCTGGGTAATCTATGGCAGCAACTTAAATTCAACGGTAGATTTTTCGTATTTTTTGGAGATTCTTTTTCATCGAACAGGGAAATTATTTCGATACAGTGCTGTATATCTTGGCACTCCAATAGCACCCTATTCCACTAACCTAGCAGGTGTGATCGGATATATCGGGATAACCATTACGATCTTCACCAGCCTTCTGTTTATTTTTGACAACAAGTCAAATCGCTTCCAATCTGCTGGCTCAAAACTCTTTATCTGCCTTGCTTTATTTTCCTTAGGCACTGCGCTGATCACAGGATTGGTCCGTCTTGATTTTGGTTTGGATCAAGCTACCGCGAACAGATATGGGACGACTGGAATTTTGTTCTGGATTGGAAATATTGGGGCCTTAATCTCGATAACTCCCCGAATATCTACATCAAGAGCGCGGCTTAATCTCATTGCAAACGTTTTAATCTTTATTTGCCTAATTAATCTATTCACATACCAGGCAAAGCTGGGGGACTTTTCTAGGCACTGGATATCCCTAAAGCAGGCTGGAGCATCTGCGCTACTGGCTAACGTTTATGACCACGAAAGCCTGGCCGGTATATTCCCAGACCCTTCTTTGGTCTTGGGCACATCTATTTTTCTTAAAGAGAATCAGTTGAGTATTTATGGAAGCCAATTCGGCAGTGTCGTTGGGCGGCCTCTTAATGATTTTCCCGAGATTGGCGTAAGCCCGAGGTGCGAAGGATACATCGATAAAATCAATATTATTACCGACGGTGAGACGCGTAGCGTAAAAATTGCAGGCTGGGCAATCGACCGATCGAAAAAAGCGATTCCCAGAGTGGTTATATTTGCGAATCAAGGGTCCACGGTCGGTATTGGCTTTTCAGGCGTACGGCGTCCTGACGTTGCAGATCTCTACCCAGACTTTTTGTATTCCGGGTGGATTGGGCATGCGAAATATCAGAAAGGTACCGAACTGGAGGCATATATCCCCGCTGGAGAAAACAAAGTCTTGTGCAAATTAATCGACATCCACAAGGAGATTGCCGACAAAGAATCCGACGGTTAATAAGCTTTGAAAGAACACTTTTTTCACTAACCGGCGGTAGCCAGGATGGCTACACTTAAACCGAATGGCAAACTAGTGTTTACCGATTATGCTTGTAATGACAGACTCTGTGAGAAAGGCTTTTCGGTTACGGAGGTAGTTTGGGGCACCGCCTGCGTGCCACCTTATAATACCGAACGCTGTTGAGTTCGACAGGACTCAAGGTTATTGAGGCGATAAGTCTGACCGAAGACTTCACCCAATTGTGAAAAAACAAACTCGATGCCATCAGCAGGCTGCAAATCAGCCCGACATTATCCCGACAATTGTGCCTCACCTGCGCAGCCGTCAATGTTCCCAACAATATGGCCAGACACTGATCCGGATACTTACTCAATAAGGAAGATGATGCGATGGATAAAGCGCTTGAAGAAGCTCTGAAGACCGTTGAACCCTTTGTGCAATTTGACCCCAAAGATCTTGCCGCTGAGCGCCTTGGAGGCCTGACCAACATCAATTATCGGGTTAACTCCCCGGCTGGCGATTTCGTCCTGCGTCTCGCTGGTGAGGGTACCGGTGAATATATTGACAGGCGTGCCGAAGAAAAGAATGCCCAGGTGGCATCTCGCGCAGGCGTTAACGCAGAAATTATCTTCTTTGATGCCAAGGCCGGCACAATGGTGACGCGATATATTGAAAATGCGATTACCCTTGATATCGATAAGTTCAAAGACAAAGGGGTACTCGAGAGAGCCGGCCGAGCGTTTCGTCGACTACACGACAGCCCCCAGCAGTTTGTGGGCGAGTTTGAACTCTTTGCGCAAATTGACCAGTACTTAGCTGTGCTGGATCAGTTGAATGCGGATCTACCCGATGGTTATTCCAACGTGCACGATAATGCAAAAACCGTTCGTGCCGCCCTTTCGTCCCATCCTCTGCCCAAGCGACCCTGCCACTGTGACCCAATGGTCGAGAACTGTATTGATGATGGAAACCAGGTTTTCATTATCGACTTTGAATATGCGGGAAACAATGACCCCATGTGGGATCTTGGCGACCTGGCTGTAGAGGGCGCGTTTTCACCAGAACAGGAACATATATTCATGTCGGCCTACTTTGGTCACGATCCCGACCCTTTCGATGTGGGGAGAATGGTCATGTATAAAGCCATGTGTGACCTGTTGTGGACGCTCTGGGGCGTCGTGCAGCACGCTAACAAAAACCCTGCGGAGGATTTCTGGGCCTATGCGGTGGAACGATTGGATCGTTGTCGTGCTCTGATGGCGGCACAGAATTTTTCCCAGCACCTCGCCGCGGTAACAAAGGGCCCCCATGAGTAAACCCACCGGCACGACTCAGTCGTTTCTGGATTCTGGCCAATATACCCGCGATTCAATCCTCAGATACGAACTGGTTTACGGAACGAATTTTGTAAGCCCTGGCGGTGCGCGTTGCGCAACCCAGTTGATCAAAAAACTCCGTCTACCTGCCTGCGCACGAGTCCTGGATGTGGGTTGTGGCCTTGGTGGAAGCGCCTTTTTGATGGCCCAAGAGTTCAATCTTGATGTTGACGCTATCGATCTTTCTGAAAACATGCTCGCACTGGCGCGCGAGCGGCTGGCGCAAACAGAACTTGAGAATCGAGTGCATCTGAAACATCAAGATTGCCTTGAACTTTGTGCTCAGGACTACTATGACGCCGTATATAGCAGGGATGTATTTCTGCACGTAGAAGACAAACAACGGTTACTTTCAACACTAAAGACGGCGCTCAAACCGAGCGGAAAACTTCTGTTTACCGATTATTGTTGTGATGCTAAGCCCTGGCAGGAAGATTTCTCGAATTATGTCGATAGCCGGGGGTACCACCTGCTTACGATTTCAGAATACCGAACACTGCTGAACTCGACAGGATTCACGGTCATTGAGGCAAAGGACATGACTGAAGACTTTATCCAACTGTGCGAAACAGAACTCGATACTATCAATAAGTTACAAATCGACCCGATTGATCGCGAGGCGCTGACAAAAGACTGGCATAACAAAATGGCACGTGTGCGCGACAGTGATCAGCGCTGGGGACTGTTTTTTGCCTCAAAATAATAGATGGAAAGTCGCGATCTTCGCTAGAGGCTATCGATGCCCTAACCGTTTAATCGCCATGCTGTTGCGATGACGGGACATTCCGTGGGGCTCACTTCTCCTTTTATTCCCACAGATATGGCACCAAAATCATCAAATCGTGCACACTCAAAGGACCTTGAGTTGCCCATAGATTTCAATACCTGGTGTAAAAGCGTACAGGTCTCTACGCTTGCTGGGCCGCAGAAATATATTTCTTTATCTGCCGTACGATAGATGAGGTGACTCCCGGGCGGATGCAGAGTCTGGCAGAACTTCAATTTTTTTCGCTAACGTCTGAACACGCCTTATTTCATTCTCTTGTTCTATTGCAATCAGGCGTCCGGGGGAAATCGTAAGAGTCACCCTGAATGACTCTATCTCGTGTTTTTCATGGTAGATTCTTCGCGCGACCCACCGGATAATGGTGAATCTCAATAGCGGCGTTGTATCGCACATCGAGCAGACCTAATTCCGGTTTTGAAGAAGCCAGATCTATGCAGACATCGAAAGAAAAAGGTAACCATGTGACTGTCGACTGGCGACCCCAGGCGCAGGTCATCCAGAGATTGTGCACGCCGCCCTCTTACAGCGCTCAACCTGAGGACATCGCAACCTTTCAAAAAGAGGGCGTGGTTTTAATCCCGGGGGTCTTCACTGACTGGGTCGATCGCCTGCGAGCCGGCCTGCAACGAAATATGGACCAACCGGATGATTATGCCTTTCCCTGCGACAGCGTAGCACCGGGCGGCAAAGGCCGCTTTTTTGACAGCTACTGTAACTGGCATCGTATTCCCGAATACACCGCATTTCTTAGTGATTCCTTTGCGGCATCCATGGCCTGCGGGTTCATGGCATCGCACTCCGCCCAGCTTTTTCACGAGCACGTCTTCTGTAAAGACTCTGGCACCCGGACCGCCACACCATGGCACCATGACTTACCCTATTACTGTGTAGACGGCTGGCAAAATGTCAGTATCTATATTTCTCTTGACTTTACGCCGGTCGAAACCGCAGTGCGATTTCTTGCCGGTTCACACCGTTCGGAGAAACTCTATTTCCCACGTCATTTTCTTGACGGCTCAGATTACGTCCAAGATGATCCAAAAATGGCGTCGGTGACAACACTAGAGGACACCTTTAGAGAAGAAGACATCCGCGCCTTTGAATTACAACCCGGCGACACCCTGCTTTTCGATTTTCGTACTCTGCATGGCACCACAGCGGCACCGATTCAACAGCAACGCCGAGCCTTTTCTACCCGGTGGCTGGGCGACGACATGGTTTACTGCGAGCGCACGGGAGAAACTTCTCCGCCCCTCAAAGATCTGGGCGTGACACCGGGAATGCGCATGCCCGAATCGCTGTTTCCTATTCTTTGGCAACAAGCCTGCACGGACTGAAAGATCCGTCCATTTGATTATCTACTTTTTATGCAGATGACTCCGATCACAGGTGCTGTTGGAGCCGAACTCTCAGGCCTTGATCTGAAGCACCCCATCTCTGCTGATCTTGCGCAGGACCTAAGAAAGGTGCTGGACCAATATCTCGTGGTAGTGATTCGCAATCAGGGCCTGGATGCCACCCAGCATCGGCACCTGTGTGAGATCTTTGGTAACCCCTTGATCAACCCTTACGCGCCCGGGCCCCAGGCTCACCCGGAGATGACTTTTATCATCAAGGAAGCAGATGATCGATCAGGCGTGTTTGGCGGGGGCTGGCATACCGATTTGAGTTTTCTAGAGCAACCACCGAGCGGTTCGGTTCTGTGCGCCCTTGAGGTGCCACCTTATGGGGGCGATACCCTTTTTTCGAACCAGCAGGCAGCCTGGGATGCACTGGCGCCGCCGCTTCGCGAGGTTCTGGAACATCGCAATGCGATCCATGTCGGCAAACCTTATGGTATCAAGTGGGCCCCGCCGCTGGAGGAGCAATCCATGCGTGGGGCTACCCGGCGCAACGACCCCGATGCAGACCGCGAGCGTTTTCATCCTGCGGTGCTGACCCATCCGGTAACCGGCCGGCAGGCGTTGTATATCAATCCCACCTATACCCTGCGCCTGGACGGAATGAGCGAGGCAGAGAGTCGGCCAATCCTGGAATCATTGTTTCAACACTCGGTCCAACCCGAATTCTGCTGTCGTATCCGCTGGACAAAAGGCATGGTGGTAATCTGGGATAACTTCTCGACCCAGCATTACGCTGTAAATGATTACCACGGTTATCGCCGGGAGTTGCGTCGGATCGCGTTTTCTGGTCGCGAGATTACAGACTTTAGCAACACACCATGATTAAGCCGGAAATCCAACCGCTGCATCCGGATTTTGGAGCCCGGATCCTGGGCGTTACGCTGTCCGGTAATATGGCAGGCGACACCCTGGATTTTATCCGCCAGTCGTTTGAACAACATTCTCTGCTTTGCTTCCCGGAGCAGGATCTGGATGATGAAAAACAACTTGCCTTTACCCGCCTGCTGGGCACCCCCGAGGCCGAGCACGTCCGCTTTGGCCAAACCGGCGAAATCAGCTACTTTGGAACAGTGGGCAATATTCGGGATGATGGCACCAGCGCTGACCCGGCCAATGCCCGCTACCAGAGCGGTAACCAGTTATGGCATTCCGACTCTTCCTTTAGAGAGGTACCCTCTTCTTTCTCGATCCTGCATGCATACGAAGTACCACAAGAAGGGGGCGATACCGAGTTTGCGAGCATGCGGGCCGGGTATGCCCGATTACCAGAAGCACTGCGCCAGCGGATCGAGCCACTTCACGTCATCCATGACTATGTTTTTTCCCGAAGCCCGGTCGCGCCCGTCAATCCCAATCATGCAGCATCATTACCGCCGGTGATGCATCCAATGGTGCGCACCAACCCAACCCACGGCCTTAAGAACTACTACGTGGGTTCTCATGCCCGATCTATCGTAGGCTTGTCTGGGATCGAAAGCAGGCAGTTACTCGATGAACTGCTGGAACACACCACCGAACCTGATCATGTACTACGCCATGCCTGGTGCCCCGGTGAAACGGTAATCTGGGATAACCGCTGCCTGCTGCACAAAGGCTCAGGTTACGATGCCGACCGCTGGCGACGCCGACTGCGCCAGACCCGGGTCGTAGGCGACGAAAAGGGCGTAATTCACCAGACCCCCGCATGAATGATCACGCCAGGAGTGATTTAAGCCCGGGGACGCGGTGCGTAACGTGAACGTACTTCTGATAAAGAGCGGCCCAGGACTGCCAATATCACCAGAGCACCCCCGACCAGAGTCCAGCGGGATGGCACTTCATTAACGAAAAGCCAGACCCAAATCGGCCCGAGGGCAAATTCAAGCAACATAAAGATTGTCAGTTCTGCAGCCACGATATAGCGCGATGCCACAATAAAACAGGCACTGGTAAAACCCGACATCACGCCACCCCAAAGCATACATAACAGCAAATCACTCCGTGAAATCTCAAGGGCGCCGTAACGTGTCAGCGCCACAACGATCATAATAATCAGTGTTGAGATCAGTATCGCGGGCAGCATGTCTATCTGCCGGTTGTGCCGCACCAGCACGGCATAAATAGAAAAACACACCGTTGTCAACAACGCCATGAGATTGCCATAGGCTGAGCCGATGGTGAACCCTTCTCCCATCATCACGATGATCCCAACGAAAGCCACCATCATTGTGACCAACGTCGCGCGGTTAGGCTGCTCCCGCAAAAAGATCCAAGCGAGCGCTGCAGTCACAAAGGGAATGGCCCCCAGAACAAATAGTGTGTTGGCCACAGTCGTGTGTGTAAGAGACTGCAGGAAGGTCATGGCGGCACCGGCCAGCATGACGCCAGCCGCTACGCCAGGCCACCCCACCCCAATGACACGCACAACCGCAGCAGCACGGTATCGGACAAACAGCAAAGTCACCACAGCACCCATGAGAAACGCCGCCCGGTAGAAATTCATTACCAATGGCCCGACGTCAAGCATGCGCACAATCAGTCCAGAAAAACTGATCACTACGGAGCTTGTGATCATCAGCAGAATCGCCAGCCGACGCATATCGCGGTTCATGAATAAGTCAGCGCGGTCATGTTTTTGGCATCTTAACTACCAGCAGATTTAAGTTGGGCAATACAGTGCAGATCATCTCCCAGGCACCACTGCTCGGCGATCCGACTCTGTTCGATGCGGTAGATCGAGATCTCCTCAAAAGCAATCGTGCGCCCGGTCGGCGCAATGCCCAGGTATTCTCCCTGCTGAGTACCGCTCGAGCGATACCGGGTTACTACCTTGCCTGGGGTGACAATTGTATCCAGGACCTCTTCATGCCAGTCTGGAAAAATGGTCCGGGTATGGATAATGGCCTGCTTGATCTGTAGATGCCCGGTAGATTCTGGCCCCCAACCTTTGGCCCAGTGAACCGTACAGGTGGTAGAGTAAACATCCGCGATCTTTTCAACCTGGCCACTATTCCAGATATCGTGTAAAGCCATCACCAGTGCTCTGGATTCCTCTGAAGACATATCCGCTCTCTTTCTTTGAACAAGGCCTGCTTTGTTAATCCGATGATGTCATCCAAAAGGCCCCCGGCTCTTTCCGGATTTTTGCCATGACAAGTCCCCTGTCGTCCTTGAATCACGCGGCATGGGAAGCGCTTTGTGATGGGTGTGGGCGCTGCTGTGTCGTCAAACTCGAAGATGAAGACACGGGCGAAGTACACTACACCAATGTCGCCTGTCGCCATCTTAATACCGAAACCTGTTGTTGCTCCGACTACGAAAATCGAAGCAAAATCAATCCCAGTTGTGTGACGCTTTCCCCCGATGATCTTGCAATCATAGACATTATGCCCTCAACCTGTGCTTATCGTTTGATACACGAAGGTCGTCCAGTTTCACTCAATGCCGACGCGCTGAGTGTTAGCGGCAAAGTCATATCTGAAGAATATATTCATGAGGAGCAACTGAGTGAGCATGTAGTCGACTGGATCAGCACCACCGACTAGTCCTGTACCAGGGTGGCAGACGTCGCCAGAGTTGATCTGCCACACAGTCTTTTTGAATCTATCCCGCATTGCCGCATAGACACGCGATGCTATGGGCTGAATGCTTCAGACAGCGCGGCTATATGCTCCACGCTGAGGCCACAGCACCCTCCGATAAGCCTCACACCCTCGTCTACCCAGACCCGCCCAAAAGAAACAAGATCGTCTGGATCGATAATATCGACGAAATTCCAGTTTGGCATCTCAAAATAACCGGACTCAGGGTAAACGCCAACAGGGCCAGACCAGTACTTGCGAACTATCTGCAAGGCCGCCGGAACATCAGGCACGGCAGTGTGCATTACGTTCATTAACGTGGCAGGGTATTTTGAAAGCGCTACAACCAGTTTCTCGAAATCACGATCGGGATAACTGAAAGAAGACAACCTATTGTGGTCCTCGTGAGTCCGCGCACTGACACCAATCCATACCGGCAAGCCCAGGCCCATGACGGCATCAATGACAGCTTCCGACAGTTCAACCCGCTCGCACATCTCAAGCGCTATGATTTCAACACCGGCCTCAGCAAGCATTTCGCCCTGTTCCGCTGCTGCCCGGCCTACCACCTCGGGCGTATTCCAGTTCGGATGGTTATCATGGGCCCATTCACAGATTGAGCCCACAAGGGCAACGGGGCGTTGCGCTGCTGCATCACGCGCCTGGCAGGCAAGTTCGACAGCACCGATGTTGATCTGCCGTGCTTGTTTGCTTAATCCCCCGGGTTCCAGCATATGCCGTGCAGTCGAGAAAGTATTAGTGATAATCGCTTCAGCACCCGCCCTGATGAAACTCTCGTGTACTTCACGTACGGTATCGGGGTGCGACAACATGGCACGACCGCTCCAGACTGAGTCGTCCATCGGCACACCGCGCTTTTCAAGTTCAGTGCCCATCCCGCCATCAATTACCAACGGTGGGCCTTCACCCCGTAATCTGTGTTGAACCCAAGAACTATTTATCAAAGTTGTTTTCCTTTCTTGATCTGCGCTAATGTGTAGTCCGAGCTCTGGTTGGAACCGCAGTTATCCACCGTACCGGAACCCAAGGTGATGCTCATCCGCACCTTAAGGCCACCAGATGCCCCGTTCTTTTTTCAGCAGCCCTGCAACTCTTTAATTCGGGGCTGCATACTGACCGTCATATCAACACACGCTAGTGATATTCAGGATGTGCGATCCCAGACCTTCGGCATCAAATCACAGGCAATTGGCGCGCCGGATTTCTGACCGAGGCTCATCAGATACTCTGAAGTTTCTTTTGTCCAATTGCCGCGCGGATTAAAGATCGTATCCTCAGCNCCAAAGCGCAGGGTGAGGCGGCGCTGACTTTCTTCNGCCGCTTTGTCCTTGCTCGTAACACAGTGAAGGGTCCTNAAGTCAAACACCAGGCAATCACCTACGTTAACATTCCAGGANAACAATTCATACGCACTGGGGTCTGCATCAATGTCGGGGATCGATTTATAGGCNCTACCCTCACAGGTAAATGGCACATTTTTGCTGAACTCGGGTGCGACATAGAGCTCACCCCAGTGATGCGATCCGCGCACAAAAGTCAGACCGTCTGTAATGGGCGCAGGATCCAGGGGCATCCAGACCACACAGAGTGTGCCCTCAAAATCAAAATATGGCTCGTCGTGGTGCCAAGGCGCACCATTGCTGGCACCGGCTTCACGCATGAACCAGTTATCCATCACCATGTTGACCTGCTCAGCCTGCATCAGTTCACCTGCGATCTGCGCCACGGGTGAATCCAGGACGATGTCTTTGATTTCGGGGGTATCGGGCCACGTCCAGTACTCAAACACGTAACGGCTCGATGAACCTGCCGGTGTGTGGTCGCGAAAAAACCGGCCAGGACATTGCAAGTTATGATTGATGCCCTTGCGGGCAAGATCAAGCCACTTATCCGCAATCATGCCACGAAGACAGACCACTCCGTCTTCCTGATACGCCCTAATCGTATCTTCAGACACCGCAGAGAATGATTTCGCTTGTGCTTCCAGTGCAATCCCTCTTGTAAACTTAATGAAGCCCCGTGCTAAGGCAGGACGTGGGCAAGAACCCCTCGCTCACACCCAGTCATCTTCCAGCGGATAGGTAGTCAGTTGTTCGTACCCATCGGCGGTAATCAGCACCTGCTCCTCAAGTTTGACGCATTCTCTGCCACCCTCAACCCCGATCAGCGCCTCCACACACATCACCATACCCTCCTGGAATACGCCATCGTATCCTACCTCATCATAGTCTTGCGGGTAGTAGATAGCAGGAGCCTCATCACAAAGACCCACACCATGCATTGCAACACCGTAACGGCCGGCAATGTACTCTTCCTTCATGGGGTGCAGTTTTTCTGTCAGTTCCCGGTATCCCAACCCGGGCTTGAGTAGCTCCATATTTCGCTTGATCTGTTCATAGGCTGCCGCATACAAGCGCCGTTGCTCATCATCTGGCTCGGCATCGCAAACCCACGAGCGAGACATATCGCAACAATAGCCATAGGGGCCCACAAGATCAGTATCGAAACTCACCATATCGCCTTGCTCGATAGGTCGCATGGAACACTCACGAAACCAAGGATTGGTGCGCGGGCCCGAGGATAAGAGCCGTGTCTCTATCCACTCGCCACCACCGGCGATATTGCCATGGTGCAATTCTGCCCAAAGGGCATTCTCCGTGATGCCCGGCTCCAGTACCTCCCGCATGCGCTGTACTGCCCGCTCGCAGACTTCAATGGATTTGCGCATCAGCAAGATCTCACCGGAGCTCTTGATCTCACGGGCCTTCTCCATTACTGAAAAACCGTCGTGCACCTCGTACCCCAGTTCCTCCATTACCTGCACACCCACTGGAGCAAGGCGATCGATCGCAATACGTTTATTGCCACCGCTGTGCTCACGAATGATGGCATCCATCTCAACAGCCCACACCTTTGCCCTTTCAGCGACATGCTGGCCGGCACTCATGTAGAAAAATGTGATCGGTTTGGCTACCCGCTCCACTCCGGGTAATCCTTCGGAGAGTAACGATTTGCCACCGTACTCAAAAACAATAGCGCCACTGTTTGCTGGCACATAAACATAGCGGGCTTCGTTATGAGAACACCAGATCTGCATGTTGGTGGCATCGGTGGCATAGCGCGTGTTCAACTGGTCATACAGGATAATGCCAGCCAGATCCTGGCGGACCAGTTCTTCCTGAACCCGCGCCAGGCGATAGCCACGCACCTCATCAAGATCGCAGGGCGGCGTGGTGTACTCCATCGCCCCATGTTGACGCACCGTCATCAGTTCATTGACCTTGAGTACATTCATCAGAACCCTCCTGCTTTGAGGCAGCAATTATGTTTCGTGCATACTCCTCAGCTGACGCAACCCGGCATAGATTTACAATCCGATAGAACCGCATGAGGCACACCGGACATAAAAAACCTGGACATTCCTTGTGTTACCAAAGTCAACGGTAACCCACCACTGACGCGCGACTCAATCTTGAAAACGACCCTTTTAGTCGCTTCTTAGTACCCATCCAGTAACCGCTGGTGAACAAAGGAGAACTCATAACCCCGCTCAGAGATATAAAAGATTCGGTAACCCGCAGCGCGCAGTTGTTCGATTAAATCCCGAAAGTCTTCAAATGGTATCTCTGGATAATTGTAGTGAAACTCAACCAGTAACTGGCCGGGCAGTACACCGCTGGCCAGAACATCTGGTAGGGCCTGCATCTCTTCACCCTCAATATCCATCTTCAATATATCAATCGTCTCGTGCCCCAGTTCGGCCTGAAGACTAGACAGTCGCTTCACCCCACAGCTCACCTTTACTCCAGGCGACAGTTCTGAACCAACACTGCTGTAGTTGAACTGATGTTCGCGCCGAGGCACAAGGAATTCCTTCGCGCCATCAAATCCGGAAAGCCCTACAGGGTGAAAATGAAACTGCAAAGGCAGGCTCTGAAGCTGGACCCACTCGATAGCGCGCGGCGTAGGGTCAAACGCATGAAGCTCCACCCCATGATGCGTGATCATGGCCAGATCCCACGCTATGTTGTTCCCCACACCCACAGAATAAACCACGCTGTTAGGGGAGAGCTTATCCGGACAGACCGACCAGATACCGGACCGTGCCCCATAGGCAACCGAAACGACAGGCTCATCAATACTGATCCCCGCACGGCGCAATCTTTTTGCTCTGGACGCCTGTTTTAGCCGTTTGAATGCCATACCCGAAGACTCTTTGAAGCGCAGGAACCGTCAGTTATCTTCAGAACTCACGATCAGTTGGTAACCTGGAGGGTGAGCCAGCGCCCCACAATGGCAGGTTTTGTCTGATCTTTAACCTCTACCGTAACGTCGTAGGACAACAGCCATTGGCTGGTGTTGCGCTCCAGGGCGTCATGAAGAACAAATCGACCACGAATACTGGCGCCACTGGATACAGGGCTCAAAAAGCGCAACTTTTCAAAGCCATAGTTGATACTGGTATTGGCGCCTTTCACAGGCAGCGCTGCGTCTATTGCGAAACGGGATAAAAGCGACAGTGAAAGGAACCCATGCGCGATGGTACCGGCAAAACCCCCCTGCTCGCGGGCTCTTTGAGCATCGACATGAATAAATTGGAAATCTTCTGTACAGGAAGCGAAAGCATCAATCCGGGCCTGGTCAATCTCGATCCAGCCCGAGATACCCGTCTCGCGACCGATCCAGTCGCTGAGTTGGCCTGGCGGTACGGGTTGCATAGGCGCTATGGTCGGGGTGGCATCAGCGCCATCAACTGGCGAGATAGCGCACGCCCCGGTCCAGACCACCAAGCGTGAGCGGATACATATGGTCCTCGGTCATCTCCTGGATCAGACCAATAGACTGGGTGTACCCCCAGTGCGCTTCAGGCGTGGGATTCAGCCAGATCACCTTCTCAAAAGCCTCCTGCAATCGAGTCATCCAGGTTACGCCGGATTCGCGGTTCATGTATTCAACACTGCCACCGATACTGACGATCTCATAGGGTGCCATAGAGGCATCGCCCACAATGATCACCTTGTAATCGGATGGATAGGTATGCAACACCTCCCATGTGGGTGTGGCCTCGCTGCGTCTGCGGTGATTATCACGCCAGATGAAATCGTAGAAAAAATTATGAAAGTAGAAATAATCCAGATGCTTGAACTCGGTGCGCGCCGCCGAAAACAATTCTTCGCAAGTGCGCACGTATGGGTACATAGATCCACCCACGTCGAAGAACACCAGTACTTTTACTGCATTATGACGCTCGGGCACCATCTTGATATCGAGCAGACCCCCATTGCGGGCCGTAGAGCGGATGGTATCTTCCAGGTCGAGCTCTTCATCAGCACCGCTACGGGCAAACTTGCGCAAGCGACGCAACGCCATCTTGATGCTACGGGTACCCAGGGCCACAGAGTCATCCAGATTCTTATACTGACGCTCCTCCCAGACCTTTACTGCGCTACGATTACGACTCTCACCGCCCACCCGAATTCCCTCGGGATGGTAGCCACTGTTACCAAACGGCGAGGTGCCGCCCGTACCAATCCACTTGCTCCCCCCGGAGTGACGCTTTTCCTGCTCCTCAAGGCGTTTGCGAAACTCCTCAAGCAGTTTCTCCAGGCTACCGAGTGATTGAATCCTGGCCTTTTCTTCTTCCGTCAGGGTTTTCTCGAGCTCATGGCGCAACCACTCTTCAGGAATCAGGGCATTAATGATGTCATCCACACTCTCCATATCTTTAAACCAGGCGCCAAAAGCCCGGTCAAAGCGATCAAAATACTTCTCATCCTTAACCAAAGACATCCTGGCCAAAAGATAGAAGTCATCAACCGAGGCAAACGCCAGACGTGCTTTTAATGCGCCAAGCAGCACCAGGTACTCCTTCACCGAGACCGGCACGCCGGCTTTCTTCAGGGTCTGGAAGAAGCTGATCAGCATAAGAATGCCCGGTTAAGTGCTACTAGTTGGTTGGCGTTTCGCGGCGCGCCATAAAGGCCAGCCGTTGGAGCATGTGCACGTCCTGCTCGTTTTTGAGCAGCGCACCATACAGTGGCGGGATGGCCTGACTGGGGTCACGTGCCTTGAGAATTTCCTCGGGAATATCATCCGACAGCAGGAGCTTCAGCCAATCGATCAGTTCCGAAGTCGAAGGTTTTTTCTTCAGGCCGGGTATTTCACGCACCTCAAAAAAGACATCCAACGCCTCTCGAATGAGTTCCTTACGAATATCCGGATAGTGCACATCGACAATCTTTTCCATCGTGGGGCGATCGGGAAAAGCGATAAAGTGAAAGAAACAGCGGCGCAGGAAGGCATCCGGTAGTTCTTTTTCATTATTGCTGGTAATCACCACAATGGGGCGATGGCGGGCAACAACTGTGTCGCCAGTTTCATAAACAAAGAACTCCATCCGGTCGAGTTCGAGCAGCAAATCGTTGGGAAACTCAATATCCGCCTTGTCGATTTCGTCAATCAGCAACACTACCTGATCAGGTGCACTAAAGGCCTCCCACAACTTGCCGGGGCGGATATAGTTGCTGATATCCTCTACACGACCATCGCCCAGCTGTGAGTCGCGCAACCGTGAGACCGCATCGTACTCATAAAGGCCCTGTTGCGCCTTGCTGGTGGACTTGATATGCCACCGAATCAGGGGCTTATTTAACGCTGCCGCCACTTCCTCGGCCAGCATGGTCTTGCCCGTCCCGGGCTCGCCCTTAATCAGTAAAGGCCGTTCCAGCGTAACGGCAGCGTTGACCGCCATGGCAAGATCTTCAGTCGCGACATAGCGCTCAGTACCCTCAAAACTCATTGATTTTCTCCCGGTAACAAGGCAGCGGATGATAACAATAATTGGTGCCGGGATTGTGATATTCCCAACGTCGGGCAGAGCCAATCTCCCATGACCCGGGGATTTCCGGAGGATACAGCGCTTGGGCCGGGGCAATGATGGCGCAATACAGAAAGGCTGTTTTAGTGCAAAATGCGCCGCTTAACCAACCTCTGGGGACACCCCATGCTCAAGATATTTGCCGCGCCCAAAAGCATTGCTCTTGCGTCAGTGATCCTGCTTGAGGAGATCGAGGCAGACTATGAAATAACAATGCTGGATTTCTCACGCAATGAACAGCGCGATACAGCGTATCAAGCCATTAACCCCAAGGGGAGGGTGCCTGCGCTCGCGACCGAGGATGGCATCCTCACAGAAACGCCGGCTATCCTGCTGTATCTGGCACAGCGTTTTGGCGCCGATTCTCTGACCGGCGCCCACAGCCCGTTCGTTTTTGCGCAAATCCAGGAGTTCAACAGCTACCTGGCCTCAACGGTACATGTCGCCCATGCACATCGGCTGCGTGGCTCACGCTGGACCGACGATCCGCAGGCACTTGAGGCCCTGAAAACGAAAGTACCCGAATCAATGGCCCAGGTTGTCCGCCTTATTGAAGATGAGCTTCTGCAAGGACCTTGGGTGATGGGCAAGGCTTACACCATCTGCGATCCCTACCTCTTCACCATCTGTTCCTGGCTGGAAGACGACGGGGTTGATACCACTCGCCTGCCCCGCATCCTGGCACACCGCCAGCAGATTCTGCAGCGCCCGGCCACCCAGGCGGCGCTTTCCCAACTGGGCTAAACGCAAAAGGCATGTTATATCTTTTGCAGCACCGCCCTGGATAACCAGAGCCTACTCTTATGCTTGACTCCGTCCTGCTGACTGAGATCCGCGACCGCTTTCATCATGTAGACCATTGCCCCTATCAGGGGCCACGCATCTTCTTTGAAAATGCCGGGGGATCGCTGACCTTGAAATCGGTGGTCGAGGTCAATACGCACCTTGCCTCTATCCCGGATAACCAAGGCCGGGATAACCCGGCTTCGCGGGAACTGGTTCGCATCATTGCCCGCGCACGCCAGGACATGAAAACTTTTTTTGGTGTTGATGATGGCGTGGCATTTACCGGCGAGAGCGGCACGGAAGTACTTTTCCGACTGGTCCGTGCGGCTGTTCTAGGGTCACCCCAGGGTGGTAACGTGGTGGGCAGCACCCTCGAGCACCCGGCAACTGCCAGCGCCCGGAGAAAATGGTGTCCCGTAGCCGGCAAGGATAATATCAATATTGCTCACGATAAAGATCAGGCCATGGTCACGGCAAGAGATTACCTGGAGCATGTCAATGCCGATACCCGCGTCGCTACCGTTATCCAGACCAGTCCGGTCTCGGGTATGGCAGTCGATGTTAAAGCGGTTGCCCATGCGATACGAACAAAAGCGCCAGAGTGCTTCATTATCGTGGATAGTATCCAACACGCCGCACATGGGGTGATGGACATGGGTGATTGCGCCGTGGATGCTTGCGCGCTGTCAGGCTACAAGGTCTTCTCGCGACACAATTATGGTGTAGGCTGGGTCTCACCCCGCATGAGCACCCTGCCCCACGAGCGGCTCGATGGCACAGCGGATGATTTCTGGGAACTGGGAACCCGTGATACCGGCGCCTTTGCCACTTTCAGTGAAGTAGTTAACTACCTGGATTGGCTCGGCAGCCAGGTCAGTAACGCTGCGAAGCGACGCACACGACTTGAGGCTGCAGGGCATGCGATGGTAGAGCAGGAAGCCCACCTGGTGAACATCGCCATTAATGGCGCCAATACCCAACCTGGCATCCGCACTCTACCGGGGGTACAAATTGTGGGCGGCCCGGATAACCCGTATCGAGAAGGCCTGGTGTCCTACGCCTTCTCGGGCATTCCTTCCGTTGAGGTGGTCAGCGCATTGAACGAACGCGGTATCAGGACGCATCTTCGCAAAGCGGATTATTTTTCGGGCAATATTCTTGATCCCCTCGGGATGGACAGTTGCATCCGCACCTCATTCTGTCACTACAACACTGAGGCCGAAGTACTGGCCCTGCTCAAAGCGCTAACTGAAATTACCCGGGTGTGAGCACCGTCTCGATCAAGCTGATGCTTCGCCTTAAACAATTGCAGAATTTGTGCAATCCATTAAACGCTTAATTTAAACCTGATCAGGAGACACCATCATGGCAAAGGGATACTGGATGACGACCTACCGCGAAATTTTAGACGCGGACAAGCTTGCGGCCTATGCCGCACTGGCCGCGACGGCCGTTCAGGCAAACGGCGGGCGCTTTCTGGTGCGCGGTGGCCGGATGCAGCCTAAAGAGGCAGCCGTTGCCGAACGGACGGTTCTGGTTGAGTTCGACAGTTACGAACAGGCGCTCGCGACTTATGAAGAGCTCCCGGCCTACCAGGAGGCGCTCAAGGCATTGGAGGGTGGCGTGGTACGCGATCTGCGTATTGTCGAAGGCATCGACTGACCCACTTCAGGCACTCCAACCGGAATCTTGAATTGACTGAAGTTACGGTTATCGGGGCGGGCATTGTCGGGGTGTCCTGCGCCCTGGCACTGCAGCGTAAGGGGATCCCGACGACACTGATCGAGCGTGGCAGCATCGGCGGTGAGGCCACGTTTGGCAACTGCGCGTTACTGGCCGTCAGCGAGATCGTGCCCCTGGCCAAGCCCGGCGTGATGGGAAAACTGCCAGGCTGGATTCTTAACCCCGAAGGGCCTCTGGCCATTCGCCCCGCTCACCTACCTGCCGCTGTGCCCTGGCTAATGCGCTTTTTACTCAACGCCAGGGCACAGCGGGTGGCACAGATCTGCCATGCCCTGGGCGCTCTTACGGCGCCTGCACAAGATGATTTTGATGAGGTAATCGAAGCTGCCCAGATCAGGAACATCTGGGCCGAAAATGAAGTGCTCTATCTTTATGATACGCGTGAACAATACGACGCCGATCAGTTCAGCTGGCAGCTTCGCGCGAAAGAAGGCCACGACGTCACCGAGCTGGACGGCAGTGCACTTCGTGACCTTGAGCCCGACGTGGACACCACGGGCAAATTCGGCCTGATTGCGCACGGCTGGAGATCATTCACAGACCCCCAAAGGCTTACCCGCGAACTCTCTGAGCTTTTTACCAAACTGGGAGGTGAGATTATCTTTGCCAATGTCAGCCAGATTGAGATGCATTCCTCAAAGGCAAAGAGTCTGCAGTTATCAGATGGATCACAGCTGAAAATCGATAAACTGGTGATTGCAGCGGGTTGCTGGGCCAACCACCTTCTGGCTAACATCGGGCTTCGTATTCCCCTGGCGGGGCTGCATGGCTACCACACCGATATCGCAGACAGCGGTGTATCGTTGTCGCGGCCGGTGGTTTACGCCAGCGGGGGCTTTGTGAACACTCCCGTAGAGAGCGGACTGCGTATTGCCGGTACGATCGAGATTGCACCACTGGACGCCATACCCAACTTCCGCCGCGCCGAGGTGCTGGTCGAAAAAGCTCAGCGCCATCTTTTCCCTGGGCTAACCCATACCCATGGCTCGCAGTGGATGGGAACCCGCCCTTTCATGCCCGACACCCTGCCCGTAATCGGACCCGCACCGGGTGTGGACAATACCTGGCTGGCAGTAGGCCACGGCCAGTTAGGTATCACCATGGGCCCGACCACCGGCAATATCATCAGC
>PBSU01000013.1 GCA_002726415.1 Acidiferrobacteraceae bacterium
AGACACTACCGTCGTATGGCTAAAGCCTGGGCAGTACGCCAACACCGCTACCGAAGCGACAGTGCTTAGTACTATTCAATAACGTATTATTTAGTAATACGTTCTAAATTGTCCGATCGAGCTTAATTCAACTGCGACACATCTTAAGACCAAGGCTGATACCTACAGCCCTATTTCCCAATACAAAAACTAGAAAAGATCTGCCCAAGCAGATCTTCGACCGTGACCTCGCCGGTAATCTCACCCAATGCCCGTTGAGCCAAGCGAAGCTCTTCGGCCAATAACTCGGGAGCACTGATGATATGGGCCTTGGCCTGGCCGAGGTGACCAATCGCACGTTGGAGCGCGTCGACGTGGCGCCGGCGCGCCATGATGATGTCCTCCCCGGTTTGATAACCGAGTTCATCCTGTATCGCCTGCTCAAGACACTCGATGCCCTCTCGGGTAGTGGCGCTGATCGCTACGCGGTGGCCCCCTTCTTCGGCTCGGACAGCCCCGAAAGGGCGCCCACTCAGATCACACTTGTTGAATACAACGATGCGTTTAATGCCCGCCGTACCAGGTGTAAGGCCCGGGCCGACCTCTGCCGGGCGCGGTTGCAGGTCATCGATGACTTCCAGAACCAGGTCAGCACTTTCTATCGCTGCCATAGCCCGGCGCACCCCCTCCACTTCAACTTCATCGTTGCTGTCTCGCAACCCTGCGGTATCGAACAAACTGACCGCCAGGCCATCAAGCTCAACCGTAACCTCGATAAGGTCGCGCGTGGTCCCTGGTGTGGCGGTGACGATGGCGCGTTCCGACCTCGCAAGTGCATTCAACAGGCTGGACTTACCGACGTTAGGCGCGCCAAAAAGGACAACCTTCGCACCGCGCGCAAGCAACACACCCGGGCGCGAACGATCCACCAAGGCAAGAATCTTCTCGCGAACCTGCTCTAACCATTCCCCTGCTTGATCCGAGCCCAGATCCGAAACTGGCTCATCCGAGAAATCTATATTCGCCTCAACATATACCCTAATTTCGGCGATAACACTTGATATTGCATTTATCTCCTTAGAAAACACTCCTTGCAAAGAACGAATAGCATAACGTGCTGCAATAGCGGTCTGGCTGTCGATGAGATCGGCGACAGCCTCGGCCTGTACTAAATCTAATTTGCCGTTGAGAAAGGCGCGTTCCGTAAATTCCCCCGGGCGCGCCAGCCGTGCCCCTAACGCTCCCACACGCCCCAAAATCTGATCGACAATGACCGGGCCGCCATGTCCATGCAGCTCCAACACGTCTTCACCGGTATAGGACGCAGGTGCGGGGAAAAAGAGGGCGATCCCATAATCCAGCACCCTACCATCTAGGGGATCCAGAAAAGAGGTAGCAGTAGCGTGGCGGGGAGCGGGCACGGTGCCTATTAATTCCAGAGCGATCTGCCGCACCTTGGGCCCGGAAATGCGAACGACGCCAATCCCACCGAATCCAGCGGGCGTGGCTTGCGCTGCGATTGTTTCGGCAATCTGGGCCACGGCACTATCTCCGCGGGCGCGCCAAGATCAGTTCAGGCCTTGCTGTCGGCCGCCTGAATCTTTCGGGTAATCACCCATTGCTGCGCGATGGACAGGACGTTATTGACCAGCCAGTACAACACCAATCCGGAGGGGAACCAGAGAAAGAAGACGGTAAATACCAGCGGTAGCGCCATCATGATCTTCTGTTGCATCGGATCCATCGGTGCCGGGTTCAGCAGTTGCTGGCCAAACATCGACGCACCCATCAAGACCGGCAAAACGTAGTAGGGGTCCTGCAACGATAAATCCTTGATCCACAGAGCGAAGGGTGCCTGGCGCAGCTCCACACTCTCCAGCAACACCCAATACAGGGCGATAAAGACGGGAATCTGGATGACTATTGGCAAACACCCGCCCAACGGGTTTATCTTTTCTTTCTTGTAAATCTCCATCATCGCCTGCTGGAATTTCTGCTTATCATCGCCGAAACGTTCTTTGAGCGTTTTCATACGAGGCTGCATCTTCTTCATGCGTGCCATAGATTTATAACTTGCGGCCGACAAAGGAAAGAACACGATTTTGACTAGCAGGGTCAACAAAATAATGGAGACACCCCAGTTGTTCACCACCCCATTGATGTACGTCATGATCCAGAACAGTGGAGACGATACGGGCGTTAACCAACCGTAATCCACGGTAAGTTCCAAGTGGTTATCGGCCGTGATCATGCGCTGAGTTTCTTTGGGGCCCACGTATAACCGCGCGCCCAAGGTGTGGGTCGCACCTGCAGGTACACTGGTTGGCTGGGTGGTTTTGTAACCAATAAGATAGCGTGGCGCGTGATCGCGCTGGGTCACGTTGGAGTAAAACTCGTACCCTGCGTCTTCGCCAGGTAACAACGCTCCGACGAAATAATGCTGTAGCATTGCCACCCAGCCCGTCGGTGTTGGCTGGGCGAGATTCGCGTCATACATATCTTCGAAATCGATCTTCTGGTACTTATCCTGGGGCGTGAAGATAGCGCCGCCCTTATAACTGGGCAGGCGACCGAAAAAGCCCAGACCACTACTTTCCTCCGCCACTTGGGTGCGCAGAATTTGCTGGTACTGGTACCCCAACCAGTCGGCATCAGAGCGGTTATCCACCAAGAAAGCCACGTCGATGTAATAACTGTCCCGATGGAAGGTAAAGGTTTTTCGATAAATCACCCCTTTTTGCGAAGTCCAATCAAGGTGAACCGCTACGCTGTCTTGCCCGGGAGCCAGGCGAACATTACGTGCCGGTGCTTTAAACGGTGTGTGGTGATTGGGAAACTCGTGTCCTGATCCCAACAAGCCACCCTGAATCAGGAACAGATCAACGCCAGTATCATTAAGCAGTATGAAAGGCTCGTCCGGTTGGTCAAGTGTGACGGGATAGGTAAGCAACTCAAGCCGGCGTAGGTCACCCCCGTTGGTGTCGATCTCAGCCCGAACCAGATCGGTCTGTACCACGATCCGGTCCGCGCGGGGCAGCGCCTGGCTTGCTGCGGGTACAACACTCGGCGCGGCACTACCGGTTTTACCCGACAAGTTAGGTGTGGTGGGTGCCTGGGGTACATCATCTTTGGTGGGCTCAGCTGTCGTCATGCCAGGTGTCACCCCGCCCGAATTGTCCGGCTGGGTGAGACTACTGCTGACCCGGGCTGGGGAATTTTGGCCTGACTCGTGTTCCAGCCAGGCCTGCCACAGCAGCAGCAGTACCATACCCAACGCGCCAAAGAGAATTAATCTTTGAAAATCCATTTATGCTTGCTCGCATCCGACACGGTGGTCTTCCCGGCATGGCACCGGATCAAAGCCCCCGGGATTCCAGGGGTGGCAACGAAGCAAGCGGCGCACCATCAGCCAACCGCCCCGGGTAACCCCATGATGCTCAATCGCCTCGATGGCATAACTCGCACAAGATGGGTAGAAACGACAGGAGGGCCCAAATAAAGGGCTGATCAGATAGCGGTAGCCTTTTAGCAACGGAATTATGATTTTCTGCATCGGTGGTCTACCCGCGTCCAGTGCTTTTCCAGACTCTGGATGATATCGTTGTTGGTTGCGGCGCTGGCGTGCGGCCTTGCGATCGCCACCACATCCAAGCCCACAATGATGGCCCCTCGGTGCCGGAATGATTCTCTCACTAAACGCTTGATTCTGTTACGTCGTACCGCCCGCAACGAGACCTTCCGGGAAACGGTGATTCCAATCCTGGCACGAGTCAACCCGTTCTCTCGGGCATAGACGGTGAATAGCCCATCTCCACTACGACAGCGATCTCCCAACACCGCGCGGAACATGGCCGATCGCAGGAGACGTTGGTTGGCTGGAAAACCCTGGCTGCTCACGGCCGCGCCTTGGCCGGCGCGGTCACCCTCAGGCGCTGAGTTGAGCCCGGCCTTTGGCGCGCCGAGCATTAATGATAGCGCGCCCGCCGCGAGTCTTCATTCGCGCCCTGAAGCCGTGGCGGCGTTTGCGCTTAACGACGCTGGGCTGAAAAGTTCGTTTCATGTTTCTCGCGAGATCTTGGGATCAAAGGGCGCTGGAATTTACCGCTTTAGGCCCGGAATTGTCAATGTTTTTCTCGTTTTCGACATTATTTATCCAGGCTGTGGATAAAAAAAATTTTCGTTTTTCTTGTGGATAAGATATCCGGGTCAGTCTACAATCCCTAATCAACCAGGCCCGGTTATTTTGCCTGATAAAAAAGAAAACATTGGCCTTGGGAAAGAACCCGAACCTGGGTCTGAGGCTGGAAACTGAGGAGGACCATATTGGCCCCATCACTTTGGACATTGTGTGTCACCCGTCTGGAGGATGATTTATCGCCCCAGAAATTTAATACCTGGATCCGTCCGCTACAGGCGGTAGAAGGGTCCGACGCCCTCAAACTGTTGGCCCCAAACCAGTTTGTACGGGATTTTGTATCTAGGGAGTTGCTGGCTGACCTGCAACGCCTGGCGAACAACTTCAGCGCCTCACCGGTTAATGTGGAGATTGCAGTCGGTAGCGATCAATCTTCCCAAAGATCAAACGAATCAAAGCCGGCGCTAACTAAAAATCAGCGGGCTAGCAGGTCACTCGGTTTTGAAGGCCGCCTTAATCAGGCATTCACCTTTGAAACCCATATTGAAGGTAAATCCAATCAACTGGCTCGAGCAGCCGCACACCAAGTGGGCGAAAACCCGGGGAAAGCTTACAACCCTTTGTTTCTATATGGGGGGGTTGGGTTGGGTAAGACTCATCTGATGCAAGCCGCTGGGAACCTGGTCACCACAGCCAACCCAAAAGCCAAGGTGGTCTATGTGCACTCCGAACGCTTCGTAGCCGACATGGTGAAAGCCTTACAGCATAACGCGATCAATGAGTTCAAGCGTTATTACCGCTCTCTTGATGCTTTGCTTATAGATGATATCCAGTTTTTTTCCGGAAAAGAGCACTCACAAGAAGAATTCTTTCATACTTTCAATACTTTACTGGAAGGTCAGCGTCAGGTGGTAATTACCAGCGATCGCTTTCCTAAAGAAATATCTGGGGTTCAAGAACGCCTTATATCGCGGTTTGGTAGTGGGTTGACCGTACCAATCGATCCGCCCGAGCTCGAAACGCGTGTGGCTATTTTGCAGCACAAGGCTGGGGTTAAGGGCGTGGTTTTGCCGGACGATGTCGCGTTTTTTGTCGCTCGACAGATCCGCTCCAATGTGCGGGAACTTGAAGGAGCCCTTCATCGTATTGTTGCCAGTAGTGGTTTCACGGGCCGGCCGATCGATCTGGAATCAACCCGGGAGGCGCTGCGTGATTTGTTGGTTTTTCAAGAGCGTCGGGTTACGGTGCAAAATATTCAGAAAACGGTTGCGGAGTACTTCAAAATGCGAATTGCGGACCTGCACTCCAAGCGCCGCAACCGTCAGATTACCCGGCCGCGACAGATGGCGATGGCCCTATCAAAAGAACTTACCAGTATGAGTTTGCCAGAGATTGGGGACGCTTTTGGTGGCCGCGACCATACGACTGTTTTACATGCTCAGAGAAAAGTTCGTGAGTTGGTAGCCACTGACGCGCGGGTCCGTGAGGATTACCAGAATCTACAGCGGATCCTGGGAGCATAAAGTGGATAAATTGTGGACAAGAATGAAACAAAACCGCAGTATTGTGCCAAGACGGTGTTGTTCACACTTTATGCTTTATGGATACACCAGGTTATCCACACGATAAAATAATTTAAATCATTGTTTTAAAAAATAAATTTAATATTTTATCTTTTTCCACAGGGCTAATAATAACTAACATTCTTAAGTACTTAATATGAAATTTAAAATAGAACGTGAAATGCTGCTCGGCCCTTTAGCCACAGTCACCGGCGTAGTAGAACGACGCCAAACCCTACCCATACTGGCAAATGTCTTCATGCGAATGGAGGAAAACCGACTAACGCTGGTAGGAACAGATCTTGAGGTGGAGATCAGTATTGAGATCGGCACACTCAGCGGAGAAGATGGCGAATGTACTGTAACAGCCCGCAAGTTACTGGATATCTGTCGCGCCTTACCCGAGACCGCCACCATTGATTTCAGTGGCGAGGGGGATAAAGTAAAAATGCGGTCCGGGCGCAGTCGTTTTACCCTCCAAGCGCTACCCTCAAAAGACTTCCCTCGACTTGAGGCCGGAAATTGGGAAGAGCGATTTAAGATGCCCCAACCGGAGTTACGAAACCTTTTTGACCGAACGGCGTTTTCGATGGCCCAACAGGACGTGCGTTATTTTCTCAACGGAGTGTTAATTGAGCTGGATGGAAAAACCATCACAACGGTAGCAACAGATGGGCACAGACTGGCGAGAAGCCAGACGGCACTATCAAGCCCAGCCAGCGCCCAACGACAGGCAATCGTTCCAAGGAAAGCCGTGGCAGAGCTGGGCCGCTTTTTGGGCGAAGGGGCGGACGATGACGTAACGGTAGAGATCAACGCGAACCATATTTGTCTAAGCAAGCCCGGGGCAACCATGATCAGCAAACTAATCGATGGAAAGTTTCCGGACTACAAAGCGGTAATGGCGCAGGTCCTAAATCAGAAAATGACCACTGATCGACGACAGTTTTATGAAGTGCTCGCCCGAACCGCAGTATTAACCAACGAGAAGTATCGAGGCATTCGCCTGGAATTCAGCCCAGGCAGTCTCAAAGTGAGCGCACACAATCCGGAGCACGAGGAAGCGACAGATGAGATTCCTGTTGATTACGCTGGCAGCGAAATCGAAATCGGATTTAATGTTACCTACCTCATGGACGCGCTCAAAGCACTCTCAACGGACCAGGTAGAGGCGGAGCTACAGGATTCTAATACCGGGTGCATGCTCCACGAGCCAGATAACGACGATACGCTCTACCTCATTATGCCGATGCGCCTGTAGGCGCCCCTATTGTTCCACGTGAAACGGTAACCCGGTTCGGCCGGGTTCCACGTGGAACAATCCTCTTAAACCTAAAAAACCGCTAATTTCGCCTGATTTTTGGGCAAAAATGTTATAATTTGGCGGTTAACTGGAGTTATTTTATGGGTGATTCCCCCATCTACGACGAAAGCAGTATTAAGGTTCTTAAAGGGCTTGAAGCGGTTCGAAAACGGCCGGGTATGTACATTGGAGATACTGATGACGGTACCGGGCTACACCACATGGTTTTTGAGGCGGTGGATAACGCGATTGATGAAGCGCTGGCAGGGTTTTGTAGTGAAGTTACTGTCACCATCCATGCGGACGAGACGATCACCGTCACCGACGACGGCCGGGGAATACCCACCGGGATGATCCCAGAAGAAAACCGCTCGGCCGCAGAAGTCATCATGACCCAATTGCATGCGGGGGGCAAATTTGATCAGAATTCCTACAAGGTGTCGGGGGGTCTGCACGGTGTCGGTGTATCGGTGGTAAATGCCCTGTCGTCTTATTTGCGTCTGACCATTTACCGGGATGGAAAAATATACCGCCAGGAGTATGGAAAAGGTCTGGCGCGAGCCCCGCTGGCTACGATTGGCGAGACTGACCGTACCGGGACGGAAGTCCATTTCCGACCAGATTCAGAGATTTTCTCCGATCCCGTCATGCATCACGATATCTTGGCGCGGCGCTTGCGAGAGCTGTCCTTTTTGAATTCTGGGGTGCGTAACCGGTTGGTCGATGAGCGAGCGGATATCGAAGATGTATTTGAATATAAAGGGGGTATAGAGGCTTTTGTCGCTCACCTCAACCGCAAGAAAAGCACCCTCCACCCGACGACCTGTTATATCCAGGATGAGCGCGATGGGGTACTGGTAGAGCTTGCTTTGCAATGGAACGACTCTTATCAGGAAACCGTTTTCTGTTACACCAATAACATTCCGCAACGTGATGGCGGTACGCACATGGAGGGGTTACGGGCCGCCATGACCCGAACCATGGGGCGGTATATGGAAGAATCTGGGCTTGCAAAGCGAGCAAAAATCGCGCTTCGTGGTGAGGATTGTCGAGAGGGTCTCACCGCCGTGCTGTCAATTAAAGTGCCGGACCCAAAGTTCTCCTCACAGACTAAAGATAAATTGGTGTCGTCTAATGTGCGTGGCCCGGTGGAATCACTTATTAATGAGCATTTAAGCACTTTTTTGCTTGAACACCCTGGCGAGGCTCGATCGATTCTAGAAAAAATATTCGATTCGGCGAGAGCCCGGGATGCGGCCCGCAAGGCTCGGGAACTGACCCGGCGCAAGAGTGCTTTGGAGGTGGGCGGCCTGCCGGGAAAACTGGCTGACTGCCAGGAGAAGGACCCAGCGCAGTCGGAGATTTACCTGGTGGAGGGGGATTCCGCGGGTGGATCAGCAAAGCAGGCGCGAGATCGACGTTTCCAGGCTATTTTACCCCTAAAAGGTAAGATTCTTAACGTAGAAAAAGCCCGATTTGACAAGATGTTAGCGTCGGAAGAAGTGGGAACTTTAATTACAGCGCTTGGTACAGGAATCGGCGTCGATGATTTCGATGTCAGCAAACTCCGTTACCACCGGGTCATTATCATGACGGATGCGGATGTTGATGGCTCACATATCCGAACCTTGCTGCTTACTTTTTTCTATCGGCAGATGCCGGAATTGATCGAGCGCGGGCACGTTTATATTGCCCAACCCCCGTTGTACAAGGTGACGACTGGCAAGAAAGAAGCCTACGTCAAAGACGATGAGGAGTTGCGGCGTATGCTTTTAGACCTGGCATTGGATGGTGCAGTGGTCACACCGGCTAACGGTGAGGGAGACGCCCTGTCAGGAACCGTATTACGAGGTCTTTGCACCGAGTATTTTTCTGTAGAGGCAGCGATCAATCGTATGGGTCGGCGTTATCAGACCAGCGTCTTGTGGGCGCTGTCACATCAGCCCCGACTCAGTGCGACTGAGTTAACCGATCTCGCAGCGAGGAGCACTTTTGGCGAGGTGTTGAGTGGCGCGCTGAATACAAATGAGGGGTCCGGGGGCGGGCCGAGCTACCGTGTTTCTTGGGATGAAGACGGGCCGGCGGCCGCGTTGGTGGTCGACAGCGAGCGCCATGGTCGATACCGGCAAAGCCGGTTTGGGCTGGAGTTTTTCGAATCGACCGAATACGAATCCCTGACGGCTTTGGGTGAGCGGTTGCGAAACAGTATTGGTGCGGCACCTCAGGTAGAGCGTGGGCAGCGTGGGCATCAGCCGTCGGGTTTCGCTGATGCGCTGATCTGGTTGATGAAAGAAGCGCGTCGGGGTCTTAATATCCAACGCTACAAAGGATTGGGAGAAATGAACCCAGAGCAGCTTTGGGAGACCACCATGGATGCAAGCCAGCGCAGGTTGTCGCAGGTTCAGATTGAGGATGCAGTGAGCGCGGACGAGGTTTTCACTGTGCTGATGGGGGACGAAGTGGCCCCGCGGCGAGAGTTCATCCAGCGCAACGCGTTTGCGGTGACCAATCTGGATATTTAAAAACTATTATAAATCAAGTACTTAATTAATATTAATGCAGTATGCGTGGCGCCGACAACACGAATTCGGGAATGTCGGTGTCGAAAGTCCGGCCGTCTTCGGCCAGCATCTTGTAAGTGCCATGCATCGTACCGACCGGGGTTTCAATCACAGCACCTGAGGTGTAACGAAAACCCTCTCCAGGCTTAAGCGTCGGTTGCTCGCCAACCACTCCCTCTCCCTCCACTTCCTCTGTCCGGTTGTCCGCATCCGTAATGATCCAACGTCTGGAAACCAGTTTGGCTGAAACAGAACCTCGGTTAACCAGGGTAATGGTGTAGGCGAAGACGTACCGGTCTTCATCAGGCTCAGAGTGCTCTGCCATGTAGGAAGTTTCTACTTCTATGTCAATTTCGTAGGGGTTGCTCATGAAGGTCGTCTTTGTTCAGGCACGGTCACAGGGGACTGAGACGATGTTAACGTGTTCAGCCTCAAGGTGTACAGCGCTAAGACATTCTCCCCAGACACAGCCGGTATCCAGGCCCAGATAGGGGTGCCGATTGACTAGGCCCATGGTTGACCAGTGGCCAAAAATAACCCGGGCTTTGTTAAGTTGGGCGTTGGGAAAGTCAAACCACGGGCGAAGGTGGGTTGGTGTGCTCACTGCGCTCCCTTTTTGGTCGAAATCGAGATGACCATGCTGATCACAAAAACGCATCCGGGTCAGTGCATTGGTGATAAATCGTAACCGCGGCCAGCCGGCGAGTGATGGATCCCAGCGCGTTGGAGTATCTCCATACATATGGCGTAAAAAATCGATTTTCTGAGCCCCCTGAAGCACCGCACTTACCTCACTCGAAAGGCTAAGGGCTAGGTCGAGAGACCACCAGGGATAGATTCCTGCGTGGGCCATGACGGTATTTTGCTCAGGTGAGTAGTGTATAAGTGATTGATTAGTAATGAAATTAATGTATTTTTCACGATCAGGGTGGTCTAAAATCTGATTGAGTTGGTCCTTTTCTTTTGCGGGCTTAATGCCAACAGCGCTTGCCAGAAAATGCAGGTCATGATTGCCTAACACCGTGATAGCGCGCTCGCCCAAAGAGATAATCAGATCTAGTACACCGAGCGAATCGGGCCCCCGCCCTACCAGATCACCTAAAAGCCAGAGGCGATCGGAGCTGATATCAAAAGAGATCTTCTCGAGCAGCCGATCGAGCGGCGCTCGACAACCTTGCAGATCCCCTATGGCCCAGGTCGCCAAACCCATTTCCGCGTCAAAGGTTAGTCTCCGAGTAACTCGAGTTCCAACTCTTTCGGTTGTTTGGCCGGCGGTGTTGCCCCATCAAATATCTGTGCCTGTCGGTTTTGCAGATACGTTTCCCGCATGAATAGGTAGGGATCGACTTGCATCTGCACGATACGATCCAGGTCAAGTAATCTGGAACGCATATCCACAAGGCGAAGCCCAAAGCGGGCCAGGGTAACGCCAGTATCGTCTGGATTCCAAAGGGGGTCGTCAATATAGAACTCGGGTACCTTGCCGATAATGCCCCGAACGGTGCTGGGGCCGAGCAGAGGGAGGACGAGATAGGGTCCACTGGGGACACCCCAGACCGCGAGGGTCTGGCCATAATCTTCCGTGTGGTAGGGCAGCCCCAAAGGGGTTGCGACGTCAATCAGGCCGAATATCCCTACTGTGCTATTCAATAAGAACCGGCCGAAAGTCTGGCGAGCGCGTTCTGGTTTGCCCTGTAAAAGATCGTTCACAAAGATGGTTGGTGCACGCAGATTGCTAAAAAAGTTCCCCACGGAACGGCGGACCGGGTTAGGGATAATGTGACGGTAGCCGATGGCAAGTGGTTTAATTAGGGCGCGATCGACGACATCATTGAAGGCGTACATGGCGCGATTGAAAGGCTCCAGCGGGTCTGATGGCCCAGCAAGCGCCGCACTGGGTATGAGCAAGGCTCCGAGTATCAGCAAAGCGGTGATCCCGGGTGGGCCACAGCGCCGCACGCAGTGTTTACGCAGACTCAACGATTATGTCCCTAAAATGCCCAGGTTAAGTCACTCAGGTTGCGCGCTGCGCGCTGGTCGATAGGCTAGGTGGCCGTTTTTGACTCTTCAGTGAATCGTAAATTAGCTGAGACTCGAAAACGCACCCCGTTTCCGTAACAGTGATACGGCCGAGCGGCTTCTGGCGAAGGTTGGACACGATAGGATGGCTCAACAAGTCAGGATCGGCATGCCGGTTGATGTAGATGGAATCGATTGGCATCATGTTGGCAGTATCCATAACCAAGGTCAAGAGTACGTGGAGAGGTTTTGGGCCCGGGATGAAGAGCGGGGCGCGGGCGGGTGTCGTGCAACAAAAACGGGAGGCGCCGGCCTGGCTTTGGGGGCGCTTGTGAGCGCCTTTGTTGGAATGGCAGTTTATGCTGAGCCTGGTCCAGAGGGACTTACCCAGGTGTTAAATGCTCACCGTTCGCGCGAACGGATGCGCCAGGCGCTACCCGATCTGAATGCTGCCACCGCCACTGAGATACAGGATTTTCTCCTGATGAATCTGGCGCCTGATGAGGGGTCACCGGTGGGGTACCTGCGTGAGATGGCCTCTGATGGGACACCAGTCAGTGTGGTATTGCTGGAAAACCTGTTTACGTCAAGTGGGGCCACTTTGCGTGCGGCCCAGAACGCTAAACAGCTTGTTCAACTGGAACTGCTGGTGCGGATTAATTCGGCACAGATCGATGAGGCCGGCACGAGGTCATCGGTGGCGGCAGGCATCTCTGAGGTGGTGCCCGCTGTGGTGGTGCGCGATCAGCTTTTATTTTCAGCGCAACAGGGGGATGCGGCAGCGCTGACCGCAATCAACGCGGGTGTGCGTTACCTGGTGCTGGGTCGGCCGCTTTCGGTGCCGCTGTGGGAAAACACACAATACTGGCACAAGCCCTTTGGGGCGCGTCTGGTCGGTAGGGATGGACAGATCCTCAGCCAGGGCCACTCGCTGGCTGGGGGGATCAGCCCGTTGGAGGCGGTGCTCGAGATCAAACGAATGTTGCACCAAAGAGGGCGCTCTTTAAGAGCCGGAGATCTACTCGGGCTGGGGGCTATTGGTTCAGCCGTAGTACTGAGCGGGGCCGGCCGACTCGAAGCCGATTTCGATACCCCTTTTGGTTGGGGCCAGGTTATTTTTGCCCTGCACTAAGCGCGTAACCGACCATTAATTTGTGTTGAGCCAGGTGTTGACCCGACGCACATCATCCTCATCGAGGTCGCCCGATAGGCGCTCAAGCTCGAGCATTTGCAGAATGTATTCGTATCGCTCTTTCAGGTAATCACGTTCTGCCTGGAAAAGATCGCGCTGGGCATCAAGAACAGCGATGTTGGTCGTAAGGCCTGCAGCAAAGCTCTCTTCCTTTGCCAGTAAGGCATTCTCGCCTGCACGCACGGCCTCGGCCAGCGCATCAAGACGACGCAGTCGACTCTTAATGCCCAGAAAAGTCTGGCGCGTATCGCGACGCACATCGCGAAAGGCCGCTTCATAATCCGATTGTGCGGCGTTGCGGTTTTCAGCAGCCTCACGAACGCGGGCGTTAATCAGCCCGCCCTGGTAGAACGGCATATTGACTGAGAAGGTGATTCGGGCTGATGTATCATCCCCTGCCACTGTGTCCGAATAGTTTCCTGAGACCGTCAGACCGACATGGGGTAGCCGTTGCGCTTTTTGCCGACTGATCTCCAGCGAGGCAAGTGATATTCCCAGAGATTTGGTTTTCAGAGCGCGGTTGCCACGCAGTGCGCGCGCCACCCACTGCTCAGCGTCGTCTGGCTGGGGCAGGCCCAAGGCGGCTGAGTCAGACAAAGGCTGTAGTTGACCAACATCTTCACCCACAAGTGAAATCAGTCCTTGACGGGCATCGTCGCGCTGCTTTTCCGCCTCGATTGTATCGGCGACCGCGTTTTCAAAGCGGGCGCGGGCATCGAACAGGTCAGTGCGGGTTCCCAGGTCCACTTCCAGGCGCTCCTCGGCCAGCTCAAGTTGCCGACCGATAGCGCGCTGATTTCGTCGAGACAGTTCTACGTTGTCGTATGTTGTCAGCACAGACAAGTAAGCGCTGACCGCGCGGGTGATCAGTGCTTCTGCCGCTATTTCGAATTCCAGCTCAGCCTGCTCGGTTTGTTGATCAGCCTGCTTAACAGCGAGACGGCTGCCCCGATCGTACAGCGCCTGAGAGAGCGAGATCGAGGCGGAGGAGGCATCAACGCCGTCACTGGATGCTTCGGTATAACTGCTGCTGGCGGCTAGTTGGGGCCGAAGCGACGCCTTGGATTGCGGCACGATCTGGGCAGCGGCCGTATAGCGGTAATGCTGTGCGGCATAGACTGGATCACTGGTTATGGCCAAGCTGTAGACTGCGAGTAAATCTACTGTTTGCACAGCGCTTTTATCTGCATTATCTCCGTCAGCATCTGATCCTGTCTGCTGTGAATCTCCCTTTGGTGCCGAAGTTTGTGCTACGGCCTGTGTCTTTGGTTTGCTGATTAAGGGGATATTGAGTATTTGTCCTGGATAAATAACCGGCTCGGTACCCAGTTGGTTGGCGCCAGTGAGATCTGCACAGGGCACGCGGAAAAACTCAGCGATCTCACACGGGGTATCCCCTGATTGAACAATATAGGTTGTAGGCTCCTGCCCATGGGCGAAGGTCGCGCTGAGAAAACCGATCACCATGGCCAGGTTTCCCATGAACAAAGTTTTGATAGATTTCATGATCAGCCTCGCAAAGCGTTCAGAATTGAAAGACAGGGGTCAGGGGCGTATTCACTAATGGTGCCACATGGGTATCAAACAGAGACTTGCGCGTCAGTGTGCCATCGGGAGCGCGACAGACCATCACTGCTTCCATGATCGGATCTTGGCCAACCACGGCAACCAGCCTGCCATTTTCGGTCAACGCATTCTCAAAGGCGCCAGGCAATATCGGCGTGGAGCCGGTCAACAGGATCGCATCCCATTGGACTTTCGACTCCCATCCACCCGACGCATCACCCTCTTCCAATGTCACCGAATCCAAGCCGGCTTCTCGCAGTCGTCGCGCGGCGCTTTCCAGAAAACGCCCGTGCAGTTCCACACTGGTCACTGATGCGCCGCAGCCTGCCAGTAATGCCGCCATATACCCCGAGCCCGTCCCGATTTCAAGAATCGTCTCCCCTGCGGTTGGAGCTAAGACCTGCAGTAGTCTGGCCTCGAGTTTGGGCTCCATCATGGCTTGGCCCTGGCCGATGGGAATCTGGATATCAGCAAACGCCAGGTCGCGGTAGTCTGTTGGAACAAAATTTTCGCGGCGCACATCCTGCAGCAAAGAAAGTACCCCGGGGTCCAGTACCCCCCACGGCCTGATCTGCTGTTCAATCATATTAAAGCGGGCGTGTTCGATGTTCATGGGGTCAGCAGCGATGATGGGAGTAAAGCACCAAAAGTCTAGCACGTGCCGCTGCGGGTTCTTGACGTAATCTCCACGAAAATCGCGACCTGATGATCTGACACAGGGTGTTAGCCTGCTGCCTGCATCGCAAAAGCCCTGGTGGTATAGCTCGCCCGGGTGGGCGGGTGTTCTGGGTGACCCGGTTTCCCACCGCGATCTGGTGCTCTTAGGCGCTGGCGAGTTGATGCCTTGATTGCTTTCCCTGTGCCCGCTTGGATGGGGTCCGGTGGCAGGGCTCGTCGCGATAACCTCTGTTTATTGGCATATATGGATTGACCCTCACGGCCGCGCTCCCCTATACTGCGCGGCCCTTGTTGTAGTGCAAACAAGCCCCAGGGGCGGGAGCCGTGTGGTTCCGGACCTGGTTTGGCCGTGATTTTCGGCAATAAATGGTAGCAACGCTTAAGTCGCAGCCGGCAACATCTGTCACGCGGATGCTTGGGTGGACTCTGGGTGCCGCAGCGGTGGCGACGGCAATCGCAGTCGCTTTGTTGGCGGCACTGACAGAGGGGCAGGCTCGCTCAGCACTGCTGGGCGGTGGGATCGGGCTGGTGGCTAATGGCTACTCGGCCTGGCGGGTTTTCGCGGGCCCGGTCAAGACGTCGGCGGAAGCAACGCTGGCAAACCTGTACCGCGCGGAGTTTGGAAAACTGGTGATTACGGGCGCCCTATGCGCGTTGGCATTCGCATTAATAGAGGAATTGACAGCCGCAGGTTTTCTGGCGGGGCTGGTCTCGGCGCTGCTTGCGTCAACCCTGGGGGCCATCATCGCGCAAGGCGGTGAGACCGACGAGACGCCAGTTCACTGAATGCATTGAAAGGGACATCTGCGATACACCGACATGGCAAGCGACGCGCCAACCACTACTGAATACATTAAACACCACCTGCAGAACCTGACCTTTGGTCAGCATACAGATGGTAGTTGGGGCATCGCTCACGGTGCAGCTGAAGCCAAGGCAATGGGATTTTGGGCAATTCACCTCGACACCATGTTCTGGTCAGTGCTGCTCGGGGCGTTGTTCCTCTGGGGCTTTCGCAAAGCAGCGCTGCGTGCGACCGCACAGACACCCAGTGGCTTTCTTAATTTTGTCGAATGGATCGTCGAATTCGTTGACGAGAACGTGCGAGGCTCTTTCTCCCATAAGAATGATCTGGTCGCACCGCTTGCCCTGACCCTGTTTGTCTGGGTGCTGCTGATGAATACCATGGATCTGGTGCCCGTAGACTGGATTCCACAGATTGCACATCTGATGGGCATCGAATACATGAAAGTGGTGCCCACCACTGATCCAAACGCAACTTTCGGGATGGCACTGGGCGTTTTCGTTTTAACGCTCTTTTACAGCATAAAGATAAAAGGTGTAGGCGGGTTCGCGGCCGAGCTCACCATGCAGCCTTTTCAGGCCAACAACCCGATTCTCAAGATTCTTTTTGTGCCGGCGAACTTCTTTCTGGAGTTCGTCAGCCTGGTGTCCAAGCCCGTGTCCCTGTCACTGCGCCTTTTCGGAAACCTGTTTGCGGGGGAGATGATCTTTATCCTGATTGCCCTGCTGTTCTCAGGCGGCGCTATGTTGGCCGTCGCTGGGGGGGTGCTGCAGTGGGCTTGGGCGGTGTTCCATATATTGATCGTATTGCTGCAGGCGTTTATCTTCATGACTTTGACCATTGTTTATCTGGAGATGGCCCACAGCCATCACTGATCCTGCTTCAACCGGTTTTGATCTGACCTAACCCGACAAACTTCCAACAGGAGAATCTCATGGAAATAGCTCTACTCTACGTTGCCGGCGCAGTACTGCTCGGTCTCGCCGGTGTCGGCGTCGGCGTAGGCGTCGGCGTTTTGGGCGCCCGCTTTCTCGAGGGTATTGCCCGCCAGCCCGAACTGTTGCCGATGTTGCGCACCCAGTTCTTTATCGTAATGGGCCTGGTAGATGCGATCCCAATTATTGGTGTCGCCATCGCGCTCTACATTATGTTTGCCGTCGTGGGCGGCTAAACCCCAGTCACAGGGTAACGGCTATGAACATCAATCTGACGCTGATCGGCCAGAGTGTCGCGTTCATCGTTTTCGTCTGGTTCTGCATGAAATTCGTCTGGCCACCGATTGTGACGGCACTGAACGAACGAAAGACCAAGATTGCTGATGGCCTGGCTGCTGCCGAAGAAGGGCAGCGCGAAAAAGCTAAGGCTCAAGAGCATGTGGCACAGGTCACCAGCGAGGCTAAGGAGCAGGCACAGGAGATCATCCGACGCGCAGAAAGGCGCGAGGTCGAGATGATAGAGGAGGCCAAGGGCAGTGCACGCGTGGAAGGTGATCGGGTTTTAACCGCTGCCCGCAGTGAGATCGACAAAGAGGCGAACATGGCTCGAGAGGCCCTGCGCGCGCAAGTAGCAGGCCTGGCGGTTGCCGGCGCATCGAAAATTCTGGCCCGTGAGGTCGATTCCGATGCCCACGCCAAGATGCTAGATGATCTCATCGCCGAACTGTAGCGACCCAACCCGAGAGTTTCAGTACAACCATGTCAGAAAACGCCAGTATTGCTCGTCCTTACGCCCAGGCAGTCTTTGAACTCGCCCGGGATGGAATGGACTATGCACGTTGGTCCGACGCTTTACACACGTTGGCGAAACTGGCAAGCGAACCGCAGATCAGCGTTTTGTTCACTCACCCACGCGTGGCCCGAGAGGAAGTTGCCACAATCTTGATCGAAGGCTGTGGTGAGGTGCTGGATGACGCTGGGCGTAACCTGGTGCGTCTGCTGGCCCGCAACCGGCGGCTGGATGCACTGGTAGCGATCGCCGAGCGGTACGAGTTGTTACGTGCGGACGCAGAGCGCACGGTTCAGGCGAAGCTCGAGAGTGCGCTTCCGGTCTCGGAAGACCACCAGCGACGCATCTCGCAGGCGCTTGAAAAAAGACTGGGCCGGCGGGTTGAGCTTACAGTGAATACAGATGCAACTCTGATCGGTGGCGCGGTGATTCGCGCTGGTGATCTTGTTATCGACGGCTCGGTTCGGGCCCGGCTAGAAAAACTGGCAGCTGCTGTCAGCAGCTGATTTGGGCGCAAGAAACGGCTTCACGAGGAATTAAAGAATGTCTATGCAACTTAACCCCTCCGAGATCAGCGAACTGATCAAGGAACGGATAAAGGATTTTGATGCCGGCGCTGAGGCGCGCACAGAAGGCACCGTGGTCAGCCTGACTGACGGTATCTGCCGCATTCACGGGCTTGCGGATGCCATGCAGGGTGAGATGCTGGAGTTTCCCAATGACACCTTCGGCCTGGCACTTAACCTTGAGCAGGACTCAGTGGGCGCCGTGGTGCTTGGAGATTACGAACACATCGTCGAAGGTGACACGGTCAAGTGCACCGGGCGTATCCTGGAAGTGCCGATCGGGCCAGGCTTGCTTGGCCGGGTAGTGGACTCGTTAGGGGAAGCGATTGATGGCAAGGGTCCGATCGAGGCCGCCGCGACGTCGCCGATAGAAAGCATTGCCCCAGGTGTTATTACCCGCCAGTCAGTGGCGGAGCCGGTACAGACCGGCCTGAAATCGATTGATTCCATGGTGCCGATTGGTCGCGGCCAGCGTGAACTGATCATCGGTGACCGCCAGACCGGCAAGACAGCGGTAGCCATTGATACCATCATCAACCAGAAAGGCACCGGGATTAAGTGCATTTACGTGGCGGTCGGCCAGAAGGCCTCGTCGGTTGCCAACGTGGTAAGTAAGCTCGAGGAACATGGTGCGATGGATCACACCATCGTGGTATCAGCATCGGCAGCCGACTCTGCAGCGATGCAGTACATCGCTCCTTACTCAGGTTGCGCGATGGGCGAGTATTTCCGTGATCGTGGCGAGGATGCGCTGATCATTTATGACGATCTGACCAAGCAGGCCTGGGCCTATCGTCAGGTCAGTCTGTTGTTACGCCGGCCGCCAGGTCGCGAGGCTTATCCGGGCGACGTGTTCTATCTGCACTCACGTCTTCTTGAGCGTGCAGCACGAATCAATGTCGCCGAAGTCGAGAAGCGCACCGGCGGTGAGGTTAAGGGTAAGACGGGTTCGCTGACCGCGCTGCCGATTATCGAGACCCAGGCAGGTGACGTGTCGGCATTCGTTCCCACCAACGTAATCTCGATTACCGATGGCCAGATCTTCCTGGAGACCGACCTTTTCAATGCCGGTATACGGCCGGCTATCAATGCGGGTTTGTCGGTATCCCGTGTCGGCGGTGCTGCCCAATGCCCGCTGATCAAGAAACTCGGCGGCGGTATTCGCCTGGCGCTTGCCCAGTACCGAGAGCTCGCGGCTTTCTCTCAGTTTGCCTCCGACCTGGATGAAGCGACCCGCAAACAGCTCGAACGCGGTGAACGTGCGACCGAACTGATGAAACAAAAGCAGTATTCGACTATGTCGGTTGCTGAAATGGCGGTGAGTCTTTTCGCTGTCAATGAGGGTTATCTGGATGATGTCGAAACCCCCAAGGTGGTGGAGTTCGAGCAGGCACTGCAGAGCCACATGAAGAGCCAGCACAGCGACTTCATGGACGAGATGAACCGGGACCAGGCGTACAGCGATGAGGTTGTGGCAAAACTGCACGAAGCGTTGAAAGACTTCAAGGCCAACGGCAGCTGGTAGCCTGCTGATCTAACCCGCAGAGCACAGGACTATGGCAGGCGCTAAGGAAATTCGGACCAAGATCAAGAGTATTCAGAATACTCAAAAGATCACCAAGGCGATGGAAATGGTCGCAGCGAGCAAGATGCGCCGCGCGCAGGAACGAATGAACCAGGCCCGGCCCTACGCTGACAAAATGGCCAATGTGATGGCGCACCTCGCGCAGGCAAATCTGGAATACAAGCACAGCTACACCCAGACCCGAGATGTCAAAAGAGTTGGTTTTATTGTGGTCTCGAGTGATCGGGGGTTGTGCGGTGGGCTTAATATCAACCTGTTCCGCCAAATCATCAACAGCATGGCCGAGTGGCGGGACAAGGGCGTCGAAATCGATGTCACAGTTATAGGCAGCAAGGGTCTGGGATTTTTCAAACGCCTTGGAGTCAATATCGTTTCGGAAGCCACTCACTTGGGTGATAAGCCTCAGTTAGCCGAGCTGATCGGCGCGATGAAAGTGATGATGGATGCCTTCACCGAAGGCCGCATCGATCGATTGTTTCTGGCGCACAACGGTTTCGTCACCACCATGACCCAGCAGCCGCAAGTTGACCAACTGATCCCGGTCGCAGCTGCGGAGCCGGACCAACGGCTTGAGCAACACTGGGATTATCTGTACGAGCCAGATGCGCGCGATGTGGTCGACGCGCTGATGATGCGCTATGTTGAATCACTGATTTATCGGGGCGTGGTTGAGAACATTGCTTGCGAGATGGCAGCACGAATGGTGGCGATGAAGTCTGCGTCTGATAACGCGGGCAACCTGATCGATGAGCTGCAGTTGGTCTACAACAAGGCCCGTCAGGCCGCTATCACTCAGGAAATCTCTGAAATTGTAGGCGGTGCAGCAGCGGTGTAACCGCGGCCCCGTCAGGAAAAGATAAGGAACCTTTACGAGGAATCATGCTATGAGCACCGGCAACATCGTTGAAATCATCGGCGCCGTGGTGGACGTCGAATTCCCGCGCGGCTCAGTACCGCGGGTCTACGACGCCCTGAACGTCAGTGAGACCGGCCTGACACTGGAAGTCCAGCAACAACTGGGTGACGGCGTGGTGCGCAGCATCGCGATGGGTTCCAGCGACGGTCTGAAACGCGGGTTACAGGTCAGCAATACCGGCGCCCCAATCACGGTACCGGTTGGCGAAAAAACGCTGGGCCGGATCATGGATGTGCTAGGCAACCCGGTAGACGAAGCGGGACCGGTGGAAGCCAGTGAGTCGCTTCCGATTCATCGCAAAGCGCCCGGGTACGCAGATCAGTCGCCCACGGTTGATATTCTTGAGACGGGTATCAAAGTCATCGATCTGATCATGCCCATCTCCAAGGGCGGCAAGATTGGCTTGTTCGGTGGCGCTGGCGTCGGCAAAACCGTGACAATCATGGAGCTCATCAACAATATTGCCAAGGAGCATTCGGGCCTTTCCGTATTCGCCGGTGTGGGGGAGCGCACCCGGGAAGGAAACGACTTCTACCACGAGATGAGTGAGTCCGGCGTGCTTGACAAGGTGGCAATGGTATTCGGGCAGATGAATGAACCTCCCGGCAACCGCCTCCGGGTCGGCCTAACCGGATTGACCATGGCTGAGCATTTCCGTGACGAGGGCCGTGATGTGCTGCTGTTCGTGGATAACATCTACCGCTATACCCTGGCCGGTACCGAGGTTTCGGCACTGCTGGGTCGTATGCCCTCTGCGGTGGGATACCAGCCAACTTTGGCAGCCGAGATGGGCGTGCTGCAGGAACGGATCACCTCGACCCGCACGGGTTCGATCACTTCATTCCAGGCGGTTTATGTGCCGGCAGACGATCTTACCGATCCTTCGCCAGCAACTACCTTTGCGCATCTCGATGCCACACTCGTGCTCTCGCGCCAGGTCGCGGAACTGGGCATCTACCCGGCGGTGGATCCACTCGATTCCACCAGCCGGCAACTCGACCCGCTGGTGGTGGGCCAGGAGCATTACGATATCGCCCGCGCTGTACAGGGCACCCTGCAGCGCTACAAGGAGTTGCGTGACATCATTGCCATTTTGGGCATGGATGAGTTGTCCGAAGAGGACAAACAAGTGGTCACCCGGGCGCGCAAGATTCAGCGTTTCCTGTCCCAGCCGTTCTTCGTTGCTGAGACTTTCACGGGCTCTCCCGGTAAGTTTGTATCGCTCAAGGACACGATCCGGGGCTTTCAGGGCATCATTGACGGTGAGCATGACGATATCCCCGAACAGGCTTTCTACATGGTCGGCGGTATCGAAGAGGCAATCGAGAAGGCAAAAAGCGTCACCTGATTGGGACGCTAGGCAAACGTTATGGCCAACACCATCAAAGTTGATATCGTCAGCGCTGAGGAAGAAGTCTGGTCCGGTGAAGGAACCATGGTGTTTGCCCCAGCCGAGATGGGTGAGATTGGTATCGCACCCCAGCATGCCCCGTTGTTGACCCGCCTGAAGGCGGGAGAAGTGCGGGTGCAGCAGGCGTCAGGTGAGGAGCAGTTCTTTTTTGTTTCCGGTGGGATGCTTGAGGTGCAGGGTCACCTGGTGACGGTGTTGTCTGACACTGCACTGCGTGCACACGATCTTGACGAGGCAGCGGCGATGGAAGCCCAGCGCCGTGCCGAGCAGGCGATGAGTGATCGTAGCAGCGAGATGGATCTTGCCAAGGCCAAGGCAGAGCTGATCCAGGCCGCTGCCCAGTTGCGGGCGATCCAGAAACTGCGCGGCAAGGGTCGAGGCTGACGCGCCCGTTCGGCGCCATTAATCCGGATCATTTCCATGTCTCAGCAGGTCGGCGCCAACAAGATGGTTTCGATCGCCTATACCATCCGCGACCGGTCGGGCCACATCGTTGAATACAGTGGATTCCCGGTCTCCTACGTACACGGCGACAACGACAGCCCGCTTTTCCCCCAGATTGCCTCTGCGCTTGAGGGGTTATCCACCGGGGAGACGGCCGAGGTATTTCTGACCGCAAAACAGGCCTTCGGCCCGCACGATCCTGGCCTGACCTTTTCAGATGATATTGATAATGCACCGGAAGAGTTGCGTTATGTCGGGGCGGAGCTTGACGCAGAGAACGAGCGCGGTGAGCCAATGCATTTCAGAGTAGTCCGGGTTGAGGGTGACCAGATCACCGTGGATGGTAATCACCCCCTAGCGGGACAGGACATCACTTTTATCGTACGCATCACAGAAGTGCGTGATGCGACACCCGCCGAGTTGGCCGCTCAGGCTGACCAGCATATCCACTGAAATGCACTCGGGGCGCTGCCCCGGCTCGCAGCGATTGCAGTAATATCCTTCCTATGACGCTTGAGGTCATTGTGCTCGCCGCCGGAAAAGGCACCCGCATGCACTCCGCCTTGCCCAAGGTGCTGCATGAACTTGCCGGACGTGCGCTGTTGGATCACGTTCTTGATACCGCTGCGGCGCTGGAGCCGGTGCGGACCCACGTGATCTGCGGCCATGGCGCGGCAGCCGTGCGCGAACACCGAGGTCAGGCTGGCGACATTAACTGGGTAGAACAGGCGAAACAGCTTGGCACCGGCCATGCCGTCAGTCAGGCCCTGCCCCACGTCCAGCCTGAATCCACCGTGCTGGTACTTTATGGCGATGTACCCCTGATCCGCACGGAGACTTTGCGCGCCCTGCTCGGTGCCCGTGTTTCGGATAATCTGACACTGCTGACCGCAAAGGCCATAAACCCTACCGGATACGGCCGGATTGTGCGCGACAATGCGGGCGCGATCAGGGCTGTCGTCGAAGAGCCCGATGCGACCGAGGCTGAGCGCCAGATTAGCGAGATCAATACTGGCTTTATGGCCGGCACCACAGAGGGGTTACGATCCTGGCTTGGCAAGATCGATACCGCGAATACCCAGGGAGAGTATTACCTGACTGATGTGATCGGCTGTGCTGTGCACTCGGGTGTCGAGGTCGTCAGTGTCAACTGTGAAGACCCGTTTGAAATTGTTGGCGTGAACAGCCGTGCAGACCTTGCCAAGGTAGAGCGCTTGTTTCAGTCTCGACAGGCCGAATCCTTGATGGATGCTGGACTGACCCTGCACGATCCGGCGCGGTTTGATTTGCGCGGCCAGTTGGCGTTTGAACAAGACTGTGTTGTGGATGTCAACGTAGTGATGACAGGTACAGTCAACTTGGGGACACGGGTATCCATTGGCCCCAACTGCCAGATCACCGACAGCGAGATCGGTAATGGCGTTGAAATTCGTGCCAATAGCATTGTCGAAGGCGCCAAGATTGCAGATGGCTGTACGGTCGGTCCTTTCGCCAGGATAAGGCCTGGCACTACTTTAGCGCCCGGTGCGCGCGTGGGTAATTTTGTAGAAACCAAAAATGCCAGTTTGGGCGAAGACAGCAAGGCCAATCATCTGGCCTACGTTGGCGATGCCCAGGTGGGTAAGCGAGTTAATATCGGTGCTGGCGTCATTACGTGTAACTATGATGGCGCTAACAAGCACCAGACCGTTATTGGCGACGATGCCTTTATTGGTTCTAACAGCGCTCTGGTAGCGCCTGTTACGGTAGGTGAGGGTGCAACCGTGGGGGCGGGGTCGGCGGTCAGCCGGGACGTGCCATCTGGCCAGTTAGCCCTAACGCGGGCAGAACAAAAGGTCCGTGATGGATGGCAGCGCCCACAAAAGAAAAAAAGCTAAATTCGACAGACCCGCCCTTGCGACGATTGTGGTGCAACCATAAGACTGATCTGGAAAAAACATGTGCGGCATAGTAGGCGCAGTAAGAAACTCTGAGGCGAGCGGTTTTCTGCTCGAGGGGCTACGTCGCCTTGAGTATCGTGGGTATGACTCAGCTGGCGTGGTCGTGATCAATCACGCAGGGGCGCTGGAACGCACCCGGACTATAGGTAAGGTCGGCGAACTGGAGCAGGCGCTACAGCGCTCGCCGCTGACCGGGATGACCGGTATCGCCCATACCCGGTGGGCTACCCATGGTGGTGTGACCGAGCCTAACGCGCACCCGCATATCTGTAATGACACGTTGGCGCTGGTCTGCAATGGCATCATCGAGAATCACGAATCTTTGCGCGAGGTGCAACGTGCGTCAGGCCTCACCTTTACCTCAGAGACTGACACCGAGGTGGTCGTGCACCAGGTTTATCTGCACCTGCAAGAAGGCCTGGACCTGGCTGATGCGGTGCGAGCGACCATGAAAGAATTGCAGGGCAGTTTTGCTCTTGCTGTTGTGCATGCAGGGGAACCTGGCCGGTTGGTCGTGGGCCGTCAAGGCCCGCCTTTGCTGCTGGGCCGCACCGATGACGAGACTTTTGTGGCGTCGGATATCAACGCCTTGTTACCCGTTACACGCAGTTACCAGGTGCTGGAGAACGGCGACGTAGCGGATCTTCACGACACAGGTTGCCTGATCCGCAATGATCGAGGTGAGATTGTGGAGCGACCACTGCACACCAGCGCCCAATCGGGGGATGCTGTCGAGTTGGGCGATTACCGCCACTTCATGCAAAAGGAAATTCACGAGCAACCTCGCGCGGTGGCCGATACCCTAGAGGGCCGGCTGCTGGGAGATCGTGTGTTGGAGGATTCATTCGGCGCCAAGGCGAAAGAGATTTTTGATGCCACCCGCCAGGTGCAGATTATTGCCTGCGGCACCAGTTATCATGCCGGGTTGGTGGCGCAACATTGGCTGGAATACGTCGGTGTGCCGTGTGAGGTCGAAGTCGCGAGTGAATATCGCTATCGTCGCCACGCTCCCCGCGAGGGCACGCTGGTGGTCACCATCTCGCAGTCAGGCGAGACGGCCGATACCCTGGCCGCACTGGAAGAGGCGGTTCGGCAGGGTGCGATGGGTACGATGGTCATCTGTAACGTGCCCGAATCCTCCCTGGTGCGCGAATCAGATCTAGCTTTCATGACGCACTGCGGGCCAGAGGTAGGGGTTGCGTCGACCAAGACCTTTGTCAGTGCGATGACCGGCCTGTTGTTGTTGGCGCTAGTGTTGTCTCGCCGCCACGGCTTTGATGCCGGTTTTGAGACACATGTAGTACGTCAGCTTCGCACTCTGCCCGGCGCGCTGGAATCCGCGCTGGCGATGGAAGATGCTATCGCCGAGATGGCCCAGGCTTTTGGCGACAAGGCCCATGCGCTGTTTCTGGGCAGGGGTGCGCACTTTCCGATCGCGATGGAAGGAGCCCTCAAACTCAAAGAGATCTCCTATATTCATGCGGAGGCCTACCCGGCGGGTGAGCTCAAGCATGGACCTCTGGCGCTGGTCGATGAAAAAATACCGGTCGTTGCTGTCGCTCCCAATGATTTGCTGATAGAAAAACTCAAATCAAATCTTGAAGAAGTTCGTGCCCGCGGTGGTCGGCTCTACTTATTTGCAGATCCGGCATCGGGTCTGGTAGAAAGCGAGGATGTACGGATACTGCACGTTGCACCCGTCGATAGTGCCATCGCGCCGATTATCTATTCGGTACCGTTGCAGTTACTTTCCTACCACGTTGCCCTTATCAAGGGCACCGATGTGGACAAACCACGCAATCTCGCTAAGTCCGTCACCGTGGAATAAGCCCCAGTTTCCAATAAGGAATGCAAATTATGATTATCGTGTTCGTCACATTTCCCATCCCGTCGGATCTTGATCCGGCATTGTTAAAAGAAAAGTTTCTTGAGACCGCGCCTATTTACCAGCAGACGCCGGGCCTTTTGAGAAAGAACTATATTGCGGATGCCGAAAATCACTGCGCCGGGGGTGTTTACTGCTTTGACACTATGGAAAATGCCCAGAGCTGGTTCGATGAAGAACGGATTGCGTGGATAACCCAGAGGTACTCAAAGCCCGATCTGCAGTTTTTTGAAAACCCCGTGATCGTCGATAACGATAACGGACAGATCATCTCTTAACTGATGATCGGCGTCGGTCAATTTGGGTCCGCTGCGACGAGATAAGCACAACCAACACGCCAGTTATCGAACCTGTGATGACGGCTTGTTCTTAGGCACTATTAATTGAGCGCGTCAAACGGCACCCTCGTTTTGACCACCGGCGAACCCGCCGGTGTAGGGCCGGAACTGGCAGTACAGTTACTGCAGCAACCGGTCGATGATTTACTATGCATCGCAGCGGACCCGGAGTTGCTGTTGCAACGGGCTGCCTTGTTAAAGCTGCCGCTGGCACTTAAAAGTGACACTCTGATCGCGCCGGGTGGACAAGCTACCCTTCTGGCGATCGACCTGGCTGCGCCGTCACAACCCGGTCAGCTCGATACCACCAATGCGCCTTATGTGGTGCAGATGCTCAAGCGTGCTACTGATGGTTGCCTTAAAGGTGAGTTTGCCGGTGTGGTCACGGGCCCAGTGCAAAAAAGCACATTGATCGAAGCCGGTAACGACTTCATTGGCCATACCGAATTTCTGGCAGCGCGTGCTGGCGTAAAAACCCCGGTGATGATGCTGGCGAGCGAGGAGCTACGTGTTGCGTTGGTGACCATTCATATACCGTTAACGGAAGTCTCCCCCGCCGTTACACCTGAGCACCTTGAGGCGGTACTGCGGGTGGTAGATGCGGATTTACAAACGCGCTTTGGTATTGCAACTCCCACGATTGGAGTCTGTGGCCTCAACCCCCATGCCGGTGAAGCCGGGCACCTGGGTCGTGAGGAGATAGAGGTCATTGTCCCAGTGCTTGATGCGTTACGTGAGCAGGGGATGGATCTGCGTGGGCCACTACCGGCCGATACCGCATTTACCCAAGAGGGTCTGAAGGCGTTGGATGTCGTCGTTGCGATGTTTCATGATCAGGGTTTGCCCGTTATCAAGCACGCCGGCTTTGGCCAGGTGGTGAACATCACATTGGGCCTGCCTTTTGTGCGCACATCGGTCGATCATGGCACTGCGCTGGATCTTGCCGGGTCGGGCAACGCAGATGTGGGCAGTCTGATCAGTGCCGTAAGGCTGGCAAGACGGTTATCCAGTGGATCCTGACCAACCCGCCCTGCCCCGACCGAGAAAAAGATTCGGCCAGCACTTTCTCCACGATGCCGGGGTAATCCGGCGTATTGTTGACAGCATCGATCTGCAGACCGGTGAGATTCTCTGTGAGATCGGCCCCGGCCAGGGCGCATTGAGCGATCACTTGGTTAGGACCGGCAATGCCCTGCACCTGGTAGAAATTGACCGCGATCTCGTTCCCATATTACGTCAGCGTTATGCGCAGTATTCAAAGGTGAGCGTACACCAGTGCGACGCCCTTACCGTTGAGTTACACAAGTTCAGTTCAGATCAACCTCTGGTGATGGCAGGTAACCTGCCCTACAACATTTCCTCGGTGTTGCTGATTCACCTGTTATCTCAGCGCGCGAGGATCAGCCGGATGCTGTTCATGCTGCAAAAGGAAGTCGCACAGCGCCTGGTAGCTCAGCCTGGCACTAAAGAGTACGGGCGCCTTAGTGTTATGGTCGGGAGACTGTTTAAGACTGGCATCCTGTTCGATGTGGGCCCGGGTGCTTTCACCCCACCGCCCAAGGTCTGGTCAAGCATTGTGGCATTGCAGCCGCGCCTTGAGCCCCTGGGGCCAAAGGTGCCAGATGAGGCCTTCGAAACATTGGTGCGCCAGGCTTTTTCCCAGCGCCGCAAAACCCTGCGCAACACGCTTAAAGGTGTGTGCTCCGAAACACTCATCGAGAGCGCCGGTGTTGATCCCAGTGCCCGGCCTCAAACGCTTTCGCCGGCGGATTACGCTCGTCTGGTATCGCAGCAGCTGTCTGCTGCCAACTGCTGATTCAGTTATGGGTTTTGGTTTTGGCAGAACCGACGGGCTGTTCTGACGCGCCCAGCAGTGAGGCCATGGTTGACTCAATCCACTCCTGTGCCGCCTGGTTTACGGCTCGTGCTTTAGCGCCGTCTGTTGCGATCGGCGGTCCTACGCATACCCGGATGACCCCGGGCTTTTTCAGGAAACTGCGCCGGCCCCAGTACAGCCCCGCATCGTGAGCTATGGGCACGACCGGTACCCCGGCCTTGACCGCCAGCATGGCACCACCGGGGTGGTAGGCGCCTTGTTCGCCCGGTGCCATGCGGGTGCCTTCCGGGAAGATTACCACCCAGCGCCCTTGCGCTATCTTTTCGCAGCCCTGGCGTAACAGGCGCTCGAGCGCACGCACCGGAGTGTCGCGATTGATCGCGATCGGACTGGTGGCAGCGAGGCCCCAGCCAAAGAACGGCAGCCACAACGCTTCCCGTTTGAGTGCCCAGGTCTGCGGGGGGAAGATCACTTGGAACACAATAGTCTCCCAGGCAGACTGGTGTTTTGAAAGAATGACCCCAGGTTTCGATGGCAAGTGCTCCAGACCTTTTACTTCATGACGAAGCCCACAGGTCAGAGCTAGCCACCAACGGATGAAGTGGGCCCACAAGCCAATGATACGCATACGAGTTACCACGGGCACAGGCCATACCAGCAGGGCCACCGGGCAGAACAGCACAGCAGAGATCGCCATGCCGGCGAAGAACAGGGTGGAGCGGACCCAGATCATGCGTCCTGAGGAACTGGCAGCTTAACCAGCTTTGTTTGCCTCGTGGCAGGCCTGGATCGCGGGGTTAACCGCGCCGGACAGCAGATCATCGGTAAAGGCGGCGAGATCATCGTAGACCGGAACCTCACCCAGTGTCCCTGACGCCTGTGCTTCGTTCAACGCCTGCACTGCTCGCAGTCCTTTGCCGCTGCGCACCAGTACCGGCAAAGCGCCTACTGCCGCAGCACTTTGCAGGTCTCTTAGAGAATCACCCACCAGGGGCACCCCAGCGAGCGGTGCGTTCAGTCGTTCGCTGATTTCGTAAAGCAGTCCCGGTTGGGGCTTGCGACAGGCGCATTGATCATCTGGTCCATGCGGGCAGAAAAAGATAGCATCGATCCGCCCACCGTGCTCACGGAGGCTGTTAGTCATCTTTTGGTGAATACGGTTCAGTGTTTCCATGGTGTACAGGCCCCGGGCAATGCCTGACTGGTTGGTGGCAACTACCACCCGGTAATGAGCCCGGGAGAGCCGGGCCAGCGCCTCCAGGCTGCCCGGGATCGCGACCCACTCAGCGACCGACTTAATATAGGCATCTGAATCAAAATTGATCACCCCGTCGCGATCGACGATTACCAGATCTGATTTCATCTAGTCGTCCTGAAAATTCGACACCCGAATGCGCCCATCGACGATACGACTTTTGCGTTGAGCCAGTTTAACCATCTTGATCCAGAACGCCTCATCCAGTTTGAAGTCAGCGGCAATGGCGGTACCAATAAGCAGGATCAGCAAGTCGGCGCATTCTTCAGCCAGGGCGTCGGTGGTCTTGCCCTTGGTAACACAGGCTGAGATCTCGCCAAGTTCTTCTGCCATCAGGGCAACGCGGTAAGGCATATCCTCGCCCCCCTGTTGGCGCAGGTGATGTTTATCATGGAATGCCTGCACCGCAGCCAGCATGTCCTGATAATTATCTTCGCGATCAATCACCGGCGCGCTCCGATGCTTGCAAAAGCGAGATATCCGCGATTGTCAGGAACAGTTCGCTCAATTGACCGAGCAAAGCCAACCGGTTGGCCCGCAGTGCCGGGTCATCGGCCATAACCATAACCTGATCAAAAAAGCAGTCGACGACCGGGCGAAGGCCCGCCAGGGTACGCAGTGCACCCGAGTAGTCTCCTCTTGCCACTGCGGGTGCGATGGCGCCGGCTGTTTCGACCAGCGATTGCGACAGCGCGGTTTCTGCTGGTTCGACCAGCAATTGTGGATTGATTTTGGTGACAATCAATTGTTCACTCTTACGCAGGATATTGCGAATGCGTTTGTTTGCGGCTGCCAGGCTAGCTGCGTCGCGATGTCGGCGAAACTGGGACACAGCTTTCAGACGACGGTCGAAATCCAGCGGTCGACTGGCCCCGGCTTCAAGCACAGCAGAAATCTCATCCTGGGCAAATCCCAGTGCAGCGTACAGCGCCCGGTAGCGTTCCATGATAAAGACGGCGCACTGGGTTTTTGCGTGAGTGCTGGCAGGATGACCGCCAGCAGCATAAGCATCTGCTGCATGATCTACCAGCGCCATGATATCCAGATCCAGTTTTTTCTCGATCAGGATACGGATAACACCCAACGCAGCGCGGCGCAGACCATAAGGGTCTTTTTCTCCGGTGGGTTCCTCGGCTGCCACAAACAGTCCGACCAGTGAATCAACCCGGTCTGCCAGCGCCAAGACACAGCCGGGCATACTCGCGGGCAGGCTATCNCCAGCCTGGCGGGGCAGGTAATGCTCCTCGATGGCCCGTGCCACNGCGGCCGGCTCGCGGTCATGCCGGGCCAGATAGCGGCCCATAATACCCTGCAACTCGGGAAATTCACCCACCATGCCGGTAACAAGATCCGCCTTGCAAAGATGCGCTGCTCGAGTGCAAATGGTCTCATCAACGCCAAGTGCCTGTGCGATCTTGGTGCAAAGTGTTTCGAGCCGGCGGGTCTTGTCACCCAGGCTGCCCAGAGCCTGGTGGAACAGCACCTCACCCAGCCCTTCTACCCGACTCGCCAGTGGTTGGCGATTGTCACTTTCCCAGAAAAAGCGTGCATCAGCAAGACGGGCATTTAGCACCCGCTCATTGCCGGCTTGCACCCTGCCCGGGGCAGTGCTTTTGATATTACTGACCGTGATAAAGACGGGTAGCAGCGCCCCCTTGGCGTCGACGACATGGAAATACTTCTGGTGGTCTCGCATGGAGGAGACCAACGCCTCGGCCGGAATTTTGAGATAGGCAGGGTCAAAGTGGCCCAGCAGTGCATGGGGCTTCTCGACCAGCGCGGTAACGGTATCAAGCAATTGCGCATCGATCACAGCCTGGCCACCGGCTTTGGTTCCGAGTTTGGATACCTGCTGTTCAATCAGCCGGCTACGAGTGGCGAAATCAGCGATGACCGCGCCTTGTGTTCTGAGCGCTTTTTCATAATCACACGCATCCGGGATACACACATCACTCTCACCCATAAATCGGTGGCCGCAGCTGTTGCGCCCCGCGGTGATATCCAGAACTTGGCATGGCACGATCTGTTTGCCATGCAGGACGACCAGCCAGTGCACGGGACGGACAAACTCAGCGGTACTCTCTCCCCAGCGCATGCGTTTGGGGATCGGCAGTTTTTCCAGAGCGCTCTGAATACACGGACCAATCAATTGTGTTGCCGATGCGCCGGGCAGCACCGCCCGCTGTACCAGCCATTTGCCTTTGTCAGTCTCCAGCGTTTCCAGCTGCTTTACGTCAACCCCACAAGATCGCGCGAATCCCGCTGCTGCCGGTGTTGGCTCCCCATTTTTGTCAAAGGCTGCGGCCAGTGCGGGCCCGCGGCGTTCGTTGACCTGGTCTGCACCGCGTTTGGCAACGGCAGCAACCCGAACCGCAAGACGCCGGGGTGTGGCGAACCAGTCACAATCCGGGTCGTTGGCCAGGCCGGCATCGGTCAACGCCGTCTTCATCAGCAATGCAAACTGTTCCCCCAGTTGTTTCAGGGCAGTCGGAGGAAGCTCCTCTGTGCCCAGTTCTACCAGTAGGTCTGCCCTGCCCTTACCCGTCGGTGCGCTCATGGGTGTTGTCCGCGAGGAAAGCCTAGAGTTTCCCGGGCATCAAAATAAGCCTGCGCGACGCCGCGGGCCAGGCCGCGAACCCGGCCGATGTAACGTGCCCGCTCGGTCACACTGATCGCCCGGCGGGCATCCAGCAGGTTGAAGGTATGCGATGCCTGCAGCACCTGTTCGTAAGCCGGGAGCGGCAGTTTTTCCGAAAGCAGTTGATAGCAGGTCGTTTCGCAACTCTCGAAGCGATGCAGTAACTCAGCCACATCCGCGTGTTCGAAGTTGTAAGCAGATTGCTCCACTTCGTTCTGATGATACAGGTCACCATAACTGAAATGCGGATTCCAGCTCAGGTCAAACACGCTATCGACGCCCTGCAGGTAGAGCGCAATGCGCTCCAGGCCATAAGTGATTTCTCCGGTTACTGGCCGACAGTCCAGTCCGCCGACCTGCTGAAAATAGGTGAACTGCGAGATTTCCATCCCGTTCAGCCAGATCTCCCAGCCAAGGCCCCAGGCGCCCAGTGTTGGTGACTCCCAGTTGTCTTCGACAAAACGCACATCGTCCCGGCTAAAACGGATACCCAGGCTTTCCAGCGATTCCAGATACAAGTCCTGGAAATCTGGTGGTGAAGGCTTGAGGATCACCTGGAACTGGAAGTAATGTTGCAGCCGGTTCGGGTTCTCACCATAACGACCGTCTGTGGGTCTGCGCGAGGGTTGAACGTAAGCGGCCCGCAAAGGCTCGGGCCCAATGGCAGCCAGGAAAGTCGCAGGATGGAAGGTCCCGGCGCCGACTTCCATGTCGTAGGGCTGCATGATTACGCAGTCCTGCCCGGCCCAGTACGCCTGGAGACGCAGGATCAGGTCCTGGAAATGCACGTTTTTTCGCTCCCGGCGCAGCTGCAGTTGAAGCGTAACATTATAACGGCTGAGGTCTGGCCCCCGTTAGAGATACGCGCGATCTACCAGGTCTGGCATGCGCCTGATTGTTACAATTGTGCCCGATGAAGGCCGTTCACTCGAAATCCAAGCCCTATCGTGCGGTAGCTTTAATCTCGGGAGGGCTCGATTCAATGTTAGCCGCCAAGCTGGTGCAGAACCAGGGCCTGCACGTGGCGGGCCTGAATTTTTTCACCGGCTTTTGTGTTGAGGGACATACGCATTCGATCCGCAGCCGGTCTAATCGCAAACCCCGGCGCAACAACGCGTTGTGGGTAGCTGAACAACTGAACATCCCGCTGTACATGATCGATGTGATCGAAGAATACAAGTCGATCGTGTTGCATCCGCGGCATGGCTACGGGGCGAACCTCAATCCTTGTCTGGACTGCAAAAGTTTCATGGTCAAAAAAGCGCTCGAGTGGATGCACGCGCATGAGTTTGATTTCATCATTACGGGCGAAGTGGTGGGGCAACGGCCGATGTCCCAACGCCGTGACACCTTTCCGGTGGTGGCCCGCGAATCCGGTGCCAACGATCGCTTGTTGCGACCGCTGTGCGCTCAATTGCAGCCCCTGACGTTACCCGAGCGCGAAGGTTGGGTTGACCGGGCCCAGTTGCACGGCTTTTCCGGTCGAGGCCGTAAGGCGCAGATTGCGCTGGCTGAACAGCTGGGTCTGAAAGACTACGCTCAGCCAGCGGGGGGGTGTTGCTTTCTTACCGATGCTGCGTATAGCCGAAAACTGCGCGATCTGTGGCGCAATCGCGACCGACCCGACTACGATATCGATGACATTATGCTGCTCAAGGTTGGTCGGCATCTGCGGCCTAGGCCCCACCTCAAAGTGATTGTGGCCCGCGACGCGGGGGAAACCCGTTACCTGCGGGGGTACCGCAGGCGTTTTACCTGCCTCGATATGACCAGCCACAATGGCCCGCTGACCCTGGTGGAGGGCGAGCAAAACGACGAAGATCTTGACCTGGCAGCGCGTATTGCTGCCCGTTACGGCCAGGGCCGACATGAACCGATGGTCAGGTTCCAGGTTCTAAGCATCGATGGCCGGGAACGGGAAGTTTGCGTAACCCCGTTGCGTGCAGATGAGGTTCCCCGCAGTTGGTATCTGTAACCCGTCATCTGGACGTCACCGGCCTGCTCTGTCCGATGCCAGTGATCCAGACCCAAAATTGCGTAGCTGAGCTTTGCCCTGGTGATGTGTTGTCCATTCGCTGCACGGACCCCGGGGCTTTACTGGATATCCCGGCCTGGTGCCGGGTCCATGGCCACGTGTTGTTGAGCACTGACGAAAATCCAGAGGAGATCGTGATCGTTATTCGCGTAAGCAGTTAAAAATGCACCATACTAGTGCGCTTGAGATACGTTGTGCACTAGTATGGTGCAGTTGCACCCTTTTGGCACGAGCTAAACCGTTGTTTTTCTTGGCATAGAAATTGCTAGTTATTGGCTAGTAGTTTTAATTAACCCTGTTTTCACCGCGTGAGACCAAGCTGGGCCTAGTGCCCAGGCTCTCGGTCGCGCGTTAACCGTAGAGGAACTCGTAACCATGTCAGCTGATGATGCTTTGAAACTGATCCAGGAGACCAAGGCGAAGTTTGTCGATTTTCGTTTCACCGATACCCATGGCAAAGAACAGCACGTCTCCGTGCCGGCTTCTGTCATTGATGCCGAACTTTTTGAAGAAGGAAAAATGTTTGACGGCTCTTCGATTGCCGGCTGGAAAGGAATCAACGAATCGGACATGATTCTGATGCCCGATCCTGCATCGGCGGTTCTCGACCCGTTTATGCAGGACACCACAGTGCTGCTTCGCTGCGATGTGGTCGAACCAGCCACTATGCAGGGTTATGAGCGCGATCCGCGTTCGATCGCCAAGCGCGCTGAAGCTTATCTCAAGTCAACCGGCACGGGCGATGCAGCCTACTTTGGTCCCGAAGCGGAGTTTTTTATTTTTGATTCCGTGCGCTGGTCCAATGAAATGGGAGGCGCGTCGTATCACATCGATTCGGTCGAGGCAGCCTGGAGCTCGGGTAAGGATTACGAGGAAGGCAACATCGGCCACCGTCCGGGCGTTAAGGGTGGTTATTTTCCAGTGCCCCCGGTGGACTCACTCCAGGATGTGCGCTCGAGTATGTGTCTGGCGATGGAGGATATGGGCCTTGCGGTAGAGGTACATCACCATGAGGTGGGTACCGCCGGGCAGGGGGAGATCGGCGCGCGTTTCGATACGCTGGTAGCCAAAGCCGACCAGACCCAGATCTACAAATACTGCATTCACAACGTCGCCCATGCCCATGGCCTGACCGCGACTTTCATGCCCAAGCCTCTGGTGGGAGATAACGGTAACGGGATGCATGTGCACCAATCTATCTTCAAGGGGGGTGACAATGTGTTTGCCGGTGATGAATACGGGGGGCTGAGCGAGACCGCGCTTTATTACATCGGCGGGATCTTTAAACATGCCCGCGCGCTTAACGCCTTTACCAATGCCAGCACCAACAGTTACAAGCGGTTGGTGCCGGGGTTCGAAGCACCGGTCATGCTGGCGTATTCGGCCCGGAACCGTTCGGCATCCTGCCGGATTCCCTACGTCAGCAATCCCAAGGCCCGGCGTGTTGAAGTCCGCTTCCCAGACCCCACTGCCAATCCTTACCTGGCATTCTCAGCTCTGCTATTGGCGGGCCTAGACGGTATCCAGAACCGAATTCATCCGGGTGGCCCGATGGACAAAGATCTGTACGATCTGCCGCCAGAGGAGGAACGCGAGATCGCGACCGTCGCGCATTCTTTTGACCAGGCGCTTGATGCGCTCGACGCAGACCGGGAGTTTCTCAAGGTAGGCGGCGTGATGAGTGACGACATGATTGATGGGTACATTGAACTCAAGATGGAAGAGGTGCAGCGCTTGCGCATGGCCACCCACCCGGCGGAGTTCGACATGTACTACAGCGTCTAAAGTGGGACAGCGGCGGTCCGGCTGATCCCGGGCCGCCTTCCGTTCTGGAATATAATGCACCATTATGGTGCAAACGTGATGATTCCCCCCCAGACCGATGAGCACCTGCAGGTACTGGAGGCACTGGCGACAGCCGTGCTGGTGGTTGGTATGGATCGCCGGATCAGTTTCATGAATCCGGCGGCCGAGAACTTGCTCCAAACGAGCACCCAGCGTGGCATGGGGCGCGATGTGATCGAAATGCTGCCCTTGGGTGTGACGTTACAGGCAGCCCTGATGGCGGCACAGCAGGGCGCAACCACGACGTTACGGGAGGAAACCCTCGTGCGCCCGGGAAACGCAGAAGAACTGAGTGTCGACTGCACGGTTTCACCATTCAGTTCGCGCTCTGAAAGTGGCTCTATGATCATTGAACTCAACCGGGTAGATCAACTGACACGCATAGCGCGCGATACCTGGGTGCATGAGCGCCAGGATGCCCTGAATCAGATCGTTCGGGCATTAGCGCACGAGATCAAGAATCCCCTCGGAGGGTTGCGCGGTGCCGCGCAACTGCTCGATCGCGAACTGCCGCGCCGGGAACTGCGTGAATACACCTACATCATCACCCACGAGGCAGATCGCCTCAGCGGCCTGGTCGATCGTCTGACCGGTGGTTTTCATGTCATGGATCACGAGCCATTCAATCTGCATGCTGTGCTCGAGCATGTACGCAAACTGATACTGGTCGAGATCCCTCAGGGTATCCAGTTTGAGCGGGACTATGACCCGAGTATCCCTGAGATCTGCGGTGATCGAGCGCAAATGATCCAGGCCGTGCTCAACGTTGTGCGCAATGCAGTACAGGCCATGAACAATCGTGGCCAGATTAACCTACGTACCCGGGTTCGGCGCCAGTACACCCTGCGTAATCAGCGTCACCGCTTGGTGCTGGAGGCGTCTATCACGGATAACGGGCCCGGAATCGAACCGGAACTGATTGGCCGGGTGTTCTTTCCGATGGTGACGGGGCGAGCCGATGGCACGGGGTTGGGCCTGGCGCTTGCCCAGGAGATTGTCCACCGCCACGATGGCCTGATTGAGTGCACGAGCCAGCCGGGACATACCTGTTTTACGTTGTACCTGCCGGTGAAGGCATCCCAGTGAGTACGACTCCCACAGTCTGGGTGGTGGATGACGATGCCTCGATTCGCTGGGTACTGGAAAAAGCCCTGACCAGTGCCGGCTTTGCGCCGACGCTTTTCGATAACGCGGACGATGTCTTGAGCCGTGCCCGACTCGGCCCACCCGATGTCATCGTGAGCGATATCCGTATGCCCGGTACCAGCGGCCTCGAGTTGCTTAAAGCCCTGAGCGATGAGTTACCGGATTTGCCCGTGATTGTCATGACTGCGCATTCAGATCTGGATAGCGCGGTGTCAGCCTACCGGGGTGGTGCCTTTGAGTACTTGCCTAAGCCCTTTGATCTCGAGGAGGCAGTGGCCCTGATAGGACGGGCCCTAGAGAAAAGAGCAGGGCAGGATGTGCCGCTACCATCTCAGCCGCCCGGTAGTGACATGATCGGCGAAGCCCCCGCCATGCAAGCCGTGTTTCGCATGATCGGGCGCCTGGCTGGCTCGCATATGAATGTGCTGGTTTGCGGGGAATCTGGCACCGGCAAAGAACTGGTCGCGCGCGCGATTTACCGGAACAGCCCCAGGGCTGATCAGCCCTTTGTCGCTATCAATACGGCAGCCATCCCCGCCGAACTTCTGGAGTCAGAACTCTTCGGCCACGAAAAGGGTGCCTTTACGGGCGCCCAGGGACAGCGCCAGGGCCGCTTTGAGCAGGCTGCTAGAGGAACCCTGTTCCTGGATGAAATCGGCGACATGCCGCTGGAATTGCAGACCCGGCTGCTGCGGGTGCTCTCCGACGGCACCTTCTTTCGGGTCGGGGGTCACGAGGAGATCGCCGCAGATGTTCGTGTTATTGCCGCGACCAACCAGGAACTTGAGCAGCGGGTTCAGGACGGCCGTTTTCGGGAAGACCTGTACCATCGTCTTAACGTGATCGGTATCCAGTTGCCGCCGTTGCGTGAACGCAGAGAAGATATCCCCGCGCTGGCCCAGGCTTTTTTGGATCAGGCAGCGAATGAACTGCATGTGGAGCCCAAGCGGCTCGAGGCAACCGTCATGGATAAGCTTTGTCGTGCACCCTGGTCGGGTAACGTGCGCGAACTGGAGAACCTGTGCAGACGCCTGATGGTTGTGGCACCCGGGCGGATGGTGACGTCGGCCGACCTGCCCACCGGGTTTGGCGCCAAGATGGGATCAGATGATTCACCAGAAACCTGGCAGCAACTGTTAGGTCATGCTGTGGCCGATCGCCTGTCCAGTGGCCAGAAAAACATCCTTTCGGAGATAGGGCCGGATTTCGAGCGTGTGCTGCTACAAACGGCGCTCAGTTTTACCGGCGGGCGCAAACAGGAAGCAGCACGTTGGCTTGGCTGGGGACGCAATACCCTGACCCGCAAACTAAAAGAACTGGGGATGGACTGAACGGACCCGGGCTTAAGACTTATATGCCCATATTGCTGAGCGTCATCATAATGTGATTGAGCACACCGGTGGTACGTGGGTGCTCGACCTCCAAGTGGCGTATTGACTCGCGAACGTTTTGGACCAGGGTGTCGTGATCTTGGGGATCTGGTGCTTCCAGGCGTGCTTCTAAATCCGTGACGAGCGTCGTCAATCTTTCACGGGCACTGTGATCAGATTCGGGTAACTGCGCAATTTCTTCTCGCAACTGGTTGATCAGTTGTTGTAGGTTCTTTTCGGGCATCGGCCTGATGAAACTCCGGTTCGTGCACTTACGCCACCACATTATACTTTCGCTATCCACTCAGATTGCGGAGCAGATCAGGAAATTCCATGACAGGGTTAAAAGAGAAAACGGCGCTGGTGACCGGGGCCAGTTCGGGTATTGGATTGGCCACGGCGCAAATGCTCAGCACTGCCGGGGTGCGGGTCATCGGCTGCGCCCGGCGCCTTGATCGGCTGCAAGCCAAGATGGATGCCTTGCCCGGACCGGCACTGGCCATGGAACTGGATGTGGCAGATGCGACTGCCGTGGCTGGCTTACCCGGCCGGTTGCCGCAAGATTGGCAGGCGGTAGACATCCTCGTGAACAATGCGGGCAGCGACGTCGGGGGACGTCAGCCTTTTCATCAAGGTGATATCAATCAGTGGGCAGGCACCATCCAGACCAATGTCACCGGTTTGATGCGGGTCACCGCGGCGTTGCTACCCGGCATGCTCGAGCGTCGGCAGGGGCATATCGTGAACCTCGGCTCAACTCAGGGGTTGGTGCCCATGGCGGGTTGCGGTGCCTATGCGGCCAGCAAGTTCGCAGTGCATGGTTTTACGGAAACGTTGCGCCAGGAGTATGCAGGCACGGGTATCCGGGTCTCGGAAGTTTTGCCCGGGATGGTCAAAACCGATTTTGCCCAGACGCGTTTTTCCAGCGTGCGCCGTGGTGAAGCGTTTTATCAAAATTACGGGCAGTGCCTTGAAGCCGAAGATATTGCCCGTTCAGTCCTGTTCGTACTTGAGCAGCCACCTCACACCGTAATCGCACAGATCGTCATCGCTCCGGATAACGCCGGATAAGCGGGAGTTGGCCAACATGCCTCCAAAGTTATCGCGGAGATCTTTCCTAAGCATCGGGGCCGCGACGGTCGCAGGGGCGGGCGCACTCAGTTGGATTTACCTGTCCCGAAAAGGAGCAAAAGAAGCGACCGGCCTGGTTGCTGACCCCGCGGGCATCATCGACCTGCCGCCAGGTTTTTCTTACCGGGTGCTTCAGCGCGAGGGGGACACCATGAATGATGGGTTCAAGGCGCCCTCTGCGCCCGATGGCATGGCCTGTTTTTCGGGAGAGCAGGGCACCTGGGTCGTCTTGCGTAACCACGAAATTCACCAGGGCAAACCGGCAGATCCCCGATTTGCGGTTGCGCCAGATCGGGGCGGCGGCGTGAGTCGATTGGTCATCGACCAGGCCAGTGGCGCGTTGCGCTCAAGCAATTTCGTACTGACCGGCACTTCGCGAAACTGCTCGGGTGGGCCGACCCCCTTTGGTTGGCTGAGTTGTGAGGAGGTCGAGGAATCTGGGCATGGTTATGTCTTTCTATGCGACCCCCGTGCTGCCACCCTGCAGGCCCCACACCCGTTGCCGGCGCTGGGACGGTTTCCTCATGAAGCAGCCGCTTTTGACCCAGGTTCGGGTATTACATACCTCAGTGAGGACACATCTGAGAGCGCCATTTACCGCCATGTACCAGACCACCTCAATCGACCGTTTGTGGGCGGACAGTTGCAGGCACTGAAAGTGTCCAGTCAGGATCGTTTTGATCTTTCCCAAGACCGGCAGGTCGGCGACCAATTTGCGGTTGAATGGGTGAACATCGCTGATCCAGATGCCACCGATACGCCCACCCGGTTTCAGGCCCACGATCAGGGTGCAGCTGTCTTATCGCGGGGCGAGGGAGCCTGGTTTGACAGGTCAAGCGTATATTTGTGTTCCACCGATGGTGGCCCGATTGGCGAAGGACAGTTGTATCGACTCGATATTGCCGACCCTGCAAAGCCTGACACCTTGATGTTGTTAGCCCAGGCAGAAGAGGGCGGAGATTTCGATCGCCCCGATAACATTACCGTGTCACCGTGGGGCGACATCTTTCTGGCGGAAGATGGCGATTCACCCAACGGGGTGCGGGTGCTCAAGCCCGACGGCCGCCTGTTGTACTTCGCGCGCAATGCCATCAAAGGGGGTAAAAGTGAGATCACTGGGGTCTGTTTTTCGCCGGATGGCCAATGGCTGTTTCTGAATATCCAGTGGGAGGGACTAACCCTGGCCATTACGGGTCCTTTCACAAACTGGTCCTAAGAAAGCCAGCAAGACGGGGCAGATATACCGCCAGCCCAGTCACGTTCAGAACAGTACCGGGCGCACTGACACATTGCCGGATCGCGTTTTCAGATAGATATTGTTGTAGCCCAGGCGGAAAGGCAGATGACACGAACGCGAAACAAGCGTGAAACGAGAGAGGGCACATGAAAAATTACTCGCAGGTTTGCGTGATTGGTGGCGGGGTAGTGGGCTGTTCGGTTTTGTATCACTTGACCAAACTTGGCTGGTCCGACGTTATGCTGATTGAGCGCTCTGAACTGACGTCAGGCTCCACCTGGCATGCGGCAGGGGGGTTTCACACGCTGAATGGCGACACCAATATGGCGGCGTTGCAGGGCTACACCATAAAACTTTACAAAGAGTTGGAAGCGCTGACGGGTATGTCCTGCGGTTTGCATCATGTGGGTGGGGTAACACTGGCAGACACGCCTGAGCGCATGGATATGCTAAAAGCTGAGCGCGCCAAGCATCGCTACATGGGACTGGATACCCAGATATTGTCCCCGGCAGAGATCGAAGAAGTCGCGCCAGCGACCAACACCCATGGTGTGCTTGGTGGGCTTTACGATCCGCTGGATGGCCATCTTGACCCGTCGGGCACAACCCATGCCTATGCAAAGGCAGCACGCCTTAACGGCGCCAAGATTCAGTTGCATACCCAAGTGACCGAAACCATTCCACGCCCGGATGGTAGCTGGAAAGTTGTCACTGACCAGGGTACCGTGGTCGCCGAGCACGTGGTGAATGCGGCAGGCCTGTGGGCACGTGAAGTAGCTGCTATGGCCGGAGTCTATCTGCCGCTGCATCCCATGGAGCATCAGTATATTGTCACGGACGATATTGCGATGATCGCCGAACGCGATACCGAGCATCCCCACGTGATGGACCCCGGTGGCGAAAGTTATTTGCGTCAGGAAGGGCGTGGTCTGTGTATCGGTTTTTATGAGCAAGCCTGTCGCCCGTGGGCTGTTGCGGGCACCCCGTGGCACTTTGGCCATGAACTCCTCCCGGATAATCTGGATAAAATTACGGACTCGATAGAATTTGCGTATCGGCGTTTTCCAGCCCTGGAGAAGGCTGGGGTTAAAACCGTCATCCATGGCCCCTTTACCTTTGCGCCGGATGGCAATCCCCTGGTGGGCCCGGTTCCCGGACTTCGTAATTACTGGTCTGCCTGTGGTGTGATGGCCGGCTTCAGCCAGGGTGGTGGCGTCGGCTTGACACTAGCCCAATGGATGATCGACGGTGAGCCTGAGCGCGATGTTTTTGCAATGGATGTGGCGCGTTTTGGTTCCTGGACTTCGCCCGGATACACTTTGCCCAAAGTGATTGAGAACTACCAGACCCGCTTCTCGGTCACCTATCCCAACGAAGAATTGCCCGCAGCGCGGCCTTTTCGCACGACGCCCGTCTACGATATACAGGATCAGTTCGGCGCAGTTTTTGGCCAGCAGTTCGGGCTTGAAGTGGCGAACTATTTTGCCCAAGAGGATGAACTGCGGTACGAGACCCCCTCGTTCCGGCGATCCAACGCCTTCAAGGCAACGGCCCGTGAAGTTAAGGCAGTGCGTAACGGGGTGGGCATCAACGAGGTTCACAATTTTAGCAAGTTCGCGGTAACCGGACGTGCAGCCCGAGCTTGGCTAGATAGGGTGATGGCAGGGCGCATACCTACCCCTGGACGGGTGAGCCTGACCCCAATGCTTTCACCCAAGGGACGCCTGATCGGTGATTTCACGGTGTCCTGTCTTGCTGAAGACGAGTTCCAGTTAACATCGTCCTATGGCTATCAGGCGGTACACGAACGATGGCTGCAACAACACCTGCAAGACGACGTTGAGGCGAAAAATATCTCGGACCGGCGAACCGGGTTTCAGATCGCCGGCCCTTTGGCACGCGATGTACTGAGCCGTGTTACCCGGGCTGATGTATCCGCACAGGCATTTGGGTTTTTGGACGTGAAACAAATGGTGGTAGGGATGTGCGACTGTATCGTCCAGCGGCTCAGTTACACAGGAGATCTGGGGTATGAGATTTACACAGATGCGATGAGCCAACGGGCGCTTTGGCATGCGCTGTGGGCACAAGGCGAAGCGCTGGGTATGCGCCCCTTTGGCATGCGCGCCATGATGAGTCTTCGCCTGGACAAGTTTTTTGGTAGTTGGTTAAGTGAATACTCGCCCGACTACACGGCGGGCGAGACGGGGTTGGATCGGTTTATCGCTTTTGACAAAAAAAGCGATTTCATCGGCCGTGCGGCGGCCGAAGCAGAGCGCGCAATAGGTGCGAAACGCAAGCTGATTGTTCTTGAAATTGATGCACTGGATGCCGACGTCGTGGCGTACGAACCCGTCTGGATTAATGGCACCGTAAGAGGGTTTTGTACTTCAGGGGGATACTCGCATTACGCACAAAAATCCATTGCCATGGCCCTGGTGGATGCCCAACATTTGAGCACAGACCTTGAAGTCCAGGTTGAGATACTGGGCGAGATGCGACCGGCGAAAAGAATCACCGTACCGCTGTTTGATTCCAACGGGCACAGGATGCGGGGATGAAGATTATCCACTTCACCGACACGCATTTCATACCTGAAGGCAAAACGCTTTATGGCCGCGACCCGGCCATCGCACTTCAGTGTTGCATTGCCGATATCAATCGCAACCATGCTGACGCTGAACGCTGTGTGATCACAGGGGACCTCACCCACTGGGGAGAGTCTGAAGCATTCGACAACCTTAAGCAGTATCTCGATAAGATCAAGGTGCCACTGCGCCTGCTGATCG
>PBSU01000014.1 GCA_002726415.1 Acidiferrobacteraceae bacterium
TTGTCATCCCATAAAACAGGTTGATAACTGAAACAAAAGAGCGAAAAGAGTTGAAAACAAAAAAGCAATGGGCCGTATAAAATGCGGGTTACACTGCAATAGCTGTGTTTCTGTGGGTTAAAGCATCTGACTTTTAATCAGCTGGTCGCAGGTTCGATCTCTGCACGGCCTACCATATTTCAGCCACTTGCGAGGGCCTGAGAAATGGTGGTGTTGAATTGCGCAGCAACTGCCTTATTCAACAGGCCATTTCATTCGGAATGGCTGATGTAAAAAGAGTTAACTGATTATTTCTCGAACAAATACGCAGAGTCACCCAAGGGAGGCACTTTCTGCCGCTGCACCTGCCCGGAGTGCAACCTGATCCAGTGCCTGCCCCAGAGTTTCTCGCTGGCTGGTGTAATAAAGGCCGAGTGCCGGGGTACTGGTATCGGTAGCCGCCTGCATGGCAAGCGCTAGATCAGAGCTGTCGTGGTCGCTATCCAGTTCACGTACGGCCAGATCGAGGTTCTGGTAGGTGCGGTCGGTCTTGTCGAAAGTGACACAGGGTGACAGCACGTGCAGATAGGAAAAACCCGGATGTTCGAGTGCCTGTCGGACCAGGCCGGCGAGATGATGTGGCCAGCCGGCATAGGTTTGACCGACCCAGCTTGCACCATAGGACAACAGCATCAATAGCGGGTTAAGTGGGGTATCGCGGTTTTCAAAAGGCGAGGTTGAGGTTGTAAAGCCGATGGCCGAGGTCGGCGATACCTGACCCTTGGTCAGGCCGTAGATGCCGTTATCAAACAGAATGTAGGTGATGTTGACGTTGCGTCGGGCGGCGTGAGGAATGTGGCCACCACCGATGGCGAATCCATCACCGTCACCGCCGATAGCAACAACCGTGAGTTTCTCGTTAGCTACCTTGATACCGGTGGCAACCGGGAGTGCACGGCCATGCAGGGTGTGAAAACCGTAAGTGTCCATAAAGAAAGGGAAGCGTGACGCGCAGCCGATGCCAGACACAATAACGGTATTCTCTTTTTGGATCTGCAGGTCATTGAGGGCGTCAGCCAGCCCCTCAGTTACGCTGTAGTAGCCACAGCCAGGGCACCAGGTCGGCAGTGCCTGGGAACGATAGTCCAGGCGCCCACTTTGACGGATTTCGTCAACCTTGTCTTCGAGATATACAGGCTGTTGGGGAATCATGGTGTTTGGTCTCGGCTGAGCGTCAGGTTGTGTTGTGTTGACGCCGGTGTTTGCGGGCAGCCTTGCGGATCGCTTCGAGCAGAGTGCTGACGTCAAGGGGTGCACCGGTGGTATGGCTGATCCGAGTGACTGGTAAAACGATTTCACCAGAGAGGAGCTTAGCGAATTGGCCGGTATAGTTCAGCTCGGGAACGAGAATCTGCTGGCAGTCTTTGTAAAAGCGCAGTACTGGCCGAACGGGGAAGGGTGACAGCATCACGACTTTCGTCGCCGCGCAGCGGATACCTTCTTTTTGCGCCAGCAGCATCGCTTCGAGCGCCTCACCGAAGGTCGATCCCCAGGTCAACAGGCCGACCTCAACTTTGCCGCTATCCCCGAAACGCTTAGTAAAGTTGATGCCAGGGTGCTTAATCGCCGCCTGCAGTTTTTCGTACCTTTTTTCAGTCATCAGAGTGTGCGTGCGGGCGCTGTCACTGGGGTTGCCGTATTCATCATGTTCCAGCCCAGTGGCGGTATGGATACCGCCCACTTCGCCTGGAATGCAGCGTGGGCTGACGCCATCGGTCGTGAGTTCATAGCGGCGGTAGCCGGCCCGAGGCGTTGCTGTCTGTTTCCAGTCTTTGGGCAGAAACTCATTCTCATCCTGCAAGAATACGGTCTCGTAGCGATTCGAGAGGTATAGGTCGACCAGAACGATGACCGGGACCTGAAATTGCTCGGCTAACTCAAAAGCGCGGCCGGCACAGCGGCGGCAGCCTTCAACGTTGGTGGGTGCGAGGACGATCCGTCCGGCATCTCCGTGGCCACCCCAAACCGCAAGGTTGAGATCGGACTGCTCCGTCTTGGTTGGCAAGCCGGTGCTGGGTCCGCCACGCTGGGAAACAAAGATCACCACCGGCACCTCAGCCATTACCCCCAGACCCATCATCTCTGTCATCAAAGATAAGCCAGGTCCGGAGGTAGCGGTAGCGGCCCGGGATCCGGCGTAACCGGCGCCGATGGCCGCCGAAATCGCTGCGATCTCGTCTTCGGTCTGTACTAGCCGCGCGCCGCGTCGGGGCATTTCTACGGCGAGGCGTTCCATGATCCCGGTAGCTGGGGTAATCGGATAGCCAAAAAAGGTTTCGATACCTGCATCCAGGCAGCCCTGTACGATGGCGCCGTTACCCGTCATCATGCGCGCCTCGTGAGCGTTCTTGCGCCCCCTTGGCGCGTCTATGCGCACATCATCAAACTGGTAACTGGCCGCTCCGGCCTCAAAGCCCGAATCGAACGCAGCCAGCGCGCTTTTGGTCACCGCGGCCGCTTTGGATTCGAACTTGGCAGCAATGGCATGGTGAAAGGCATCCTGTGGCAGTTGATACAGGCCTGCGACAAAGCCCAGTGCGACAAAGTTACGCGATCGATTGGCCCCGGTAGCCAACTCTGACACCTCCCGCATGGGAAGCGCATAGGGTATATGCCCCGGTTTCAGGTGGCCGGAGATATGGGCGCCCTCAGCGACCGCGCTCATCGGTGCAGAATCGTAAATGAGTGCCCCGTAATTACGGACTTCACCCACGTGCGGAATGGCATGCATGTCATTGAGCGATACCAGTACGTCGGAATACCCTTTCATTGAGTACACCCGGCTGGTCGCTACGCGGGTGCGTGCGATGCATTTGCCGAAACCGCGAATTTCAGCCGGATACTGGTCAAAGGCGATGACCCGGTAGCCGACGTGGGCCATGGCCCGCTTGAAAATATCGCCCACGGCGATCGTGCCGTCGCCGGCAGAACCGCAGATCGAGATCTGGATGTCGGTGTGGTACGCCACGTCAGTCGTGCTCCCAGAATGGTGAGTACAACGAGCCGTCACGGTTGACTACCAGTTTTTCATTTACGGTGGATGTGAAAGTCGCCTGTTTGCCGGTCATGTTGTGGGCGGCGACCTCACCCATAGTCTTGACGTTACGGTAACCGTAGAAGAAACGGTAGGCATTGTGTTCGGCAGACCAGATCTGGCAGACATCGCCAGCCGCCCAGATATTGTCCCGGACAGTCTGCAACTGGGGGTTGACCAGGATGCCACGCTCCATATCAATACCGGAGGTAGCTAGAAAATCGACCGTCGGTACAATGCCGTAAAAAGGCATGACAACATCGCCGCGGATATGCCCGCCGTTTTCGAGAAAAACCCGCCGGCCGGACCCCGTTCCGTTAATCATCTCGATACGTTCGACCCTGCCGGAGTCCTGTACTTCTACTCCCATGTTGGTAAGTGCTTGCAGGTATTTCACCCGATCGCTTGGAGTGACGTCGTGTGGCCAGAACGTACGCGGGTCCAGTACCAGGATCACACGATGGCCAGTAGCAATAATAGTGCGGGCAAGATCAATACCCATGACATCCCCACCAAGCATGATCACGGTGCCTCCTTTGCGCACTGATTTTTGAACCTGCATGGCGACGATGAAATTGTGAAAGCCGAGCATCAGCTTGGTGTAGTCGAGTAGCCGTTCGGGAATGTAGGCGTGACCGCCGGTTGCGATCAGCAATTTGTCGTAGTGCAATGTTTCCCGGTGCGCCAGAGACAGGGTCTGGGTGCGCGTGTCGAGCTCGGTTACCTGGGTTTTGCGTCGTAGGGTGATGTTCCTTGACTCGTAGTACTCGGGTGGGTGAACCAGATAGTCCACCCAGTGTTGGCGGCCCCGAAAGACGTTCGGCAGATCGTAGCGGTTGTAAAAGAGCAATGCGCCGGCCGAAACGAGGGTAATCCGTGCATCGGGTTCCCTTTCGCGAATGACACTGGCTGCATGGTTACCCGCGATACCATTTCCCAGAACTACATGATGCGTGGATGAGGTCATGGATCAGATATCCTGGGTAATGATCTCGTTCTTAGTGATCGATATGCAGCGGGTCGGGCAGACTTTGTAGCAGGCCCCACAACGGATGCACTCGTCATTGTCGATCCAGATTGCTGCCGCATCACGCCACACCCTGGTCTCCTCCAGTTCTCCGTAGGTGCCGTCATCGTTGATCTCTACGCCCTCGACCAGCTTAATACAATCCCTTGGCGCTACCTCAATACAGGCACGGCAATAGATACAATTATCGACATCGATCTCATACTTTAGATAACACAGGTAACAGCGTTTGGCTTCCTCGAGGCTCTGGTCGGCATCGAGCCCCTGTTCGACCTCAGTATTCATTTGACCGAAGCGGTCGTTAACGGCAGCGGTGGGCATGTCCTGTTGTTCGATAAAGTCGAACTGGCGTTCGCGCACAGGCTTGTCTACGGGCTCGATACGCACCACCTTATGCTGGCGCACCCGCCCCATGAGCCAGCTGTCCAGTTTGACCGCAGTCTCTCGTCCGTGGCCGATGGCCTCAATCACGGTAGATGCACCGCTGACAAAATCGCCGGTAGCAAACAGTCCTTTGACTGAACTCATGTCGTCTTCACCGGTATGAATATTGCCCCAGCGATCGAGTTCGACGGGCACGTCGAGGTAGTCGTTTACCGTGCGCTGGCCGATGGCAACCAGCAGCGTGTCGAAGGGCTCCGTGAATTCGGAGCCGGGAATCGGAATCGCCTCACGCCGGCCGTTGGCCCGCCAGCCACCAAGCCGGTTCTGAACAAAACAGATGTCGGTGCCTACGCCATTGTCATCAATCTTTAGTGCGACCGGGGTGCGCAGGCCGCGGATCGGAATTCCCTCACGCTTAGCTTCTAGAATCTCCTCGTCCATAACCGGGATGTAATTCTCGCTGGTGCGAATATGGATACTGACGGTCTCAGCACCTAGGCGCCGAGCGACCCGTGCGCAGTCCAGCGCGGTAAAGCCGGCACCCACTACGGCCACCCGCTGCCCAACAGTCTTTGGTTTACCCCGGTGCAGGTCGAGCAGGAAATCCAGGCCATATTCTGCATTTGGCAGTTGTGCTACGAGGTCCTGATCGGTCTCCTGATCGCGTAGCGGCAACGGCATGGCTGCCATGCAACCGGTGGCAAGCAGTACTGCGTCAAACTGGCTCATCAGGTCAGAAAGTGGCACCTCACCTTCGCCGTTGCCTACAGTGACACCGGTCTGCACTGTTACCCCCATCCGGGTGGCGTTTTGCACCTCGATATCCAGAATATCGCGCGGCAGGCGAAACTGGGGGATGCCGTAGCGCAGCATGCCGCCGGCCCGGGCCTCGCGCTCGTAGATAGTGACACTATGACCGAGTATTGACAGGTCGTGAGCGGCGGCGATACCGGCAGGGCCGCCACCAATGATCGCAACCCGCCGGCCAGTCGGAGTGTAGAGATGCTCGCTGATCCGGTGACTCTCGGTCTTGAGAGTAGCGGCTGATCGTTTCAGGTGACAGATGCTTACGGGTTTGCCGTTGCCTGGCCAGCCGTGACGGCAGACTGGCTCGCAGGGGCGAGAGCATATCCGGCCGAGTACACCGGGCAGGACATTGGCAATGCGGTTGAGTTCGTAGGAGCGGCCGTAGCGGCCCTCGACTATGGTGCGGATATAACCAGGGATATTGGTGTCGGCCGGGCAAGCTGCCTGACAGGGGACATTTTCGCGCACCCAGCCGATGTCTCTTGGGTCGGTAGAAAAACGGACTGTGGTGACAACCCGTTCTCCAAAATACTGCTGTTGCGAGAGGTCCTCGTCCTCGCTGAGGTACTCTCTACGGACGCGTTCGTTACCCACTATAAATTGGATGCCCCTTCTCAAATAGGCGCTTTTATTTGGCGGTGGTACTCTAACGGACAGGGGCGTATGAGGGAACCCCCGTGCGCAACAATTGGCAAACTGCACGGGTTATTTTTCGCGGCGCAACTAAAGATGATGATTCGCCTCAGCGACAGTTAGGCCAGCCGGCAGGAGGCCATCTTACCGGGATTTTAATCCGGTGGTCCCAGGTTAGAGATCTGGGTATTAAGCCTCAAACCCAGTTACGACGTTTCCAACGTTCAGGCCAAGGGCTGCCATTGCATACCCGCCTTCCAGGATAAAATGGGTTGGCACCCCGGCTTGCGCGATTATTTCCCCTATCCTCAGGTAATCCTCACTTTCAAGCGCGAAACCCCCGACCGGATCGTCCTTGTAGGTGTCCACGCCAAGCGACACGATCAGCACATCCGGCCGGTAGGTGTCGAGCTGGCCAATCGCGTGTTGCAAGGCTTTGCTGTAATCGTGCCAGCCTGTTCCCAGCGGCATCGGCAGATTTATATTGTGATTCTCACCCTCGAGTGCGCCGGTTTCCTGAGCGTATCCCATCAAGAAGGGATACTCATCTTCGGGACGGGCGTGTAAAGACAGGTAGAGCACATCACTTCGTTCGTAGAAGATGCGCTGAGTGCCATTGCCGTGATGGTAATCAACATCGAGAATAGCGACGCGATCACTTCCTGCATCGAGATAGTACTGGGCAGCGATCGCAGCATTATTCAGATAACAGTATCCTCCCGCCAGGTCACCAGATGCATGATGTCCCGGTGGACGACATAAGGAAAAAACAGCGTTGTCTCCCGCTGTTATTTGTGTACTGCCGGTAAGCGCGACATCAACTGCAGAACGCACTGCGTTCCAGGTTCCCGCTACGATCGGTACGCAGACATCGAAGGTGTAACAGGAAAGCATGGAATGGACTGATTCATTGGGGGCCTGGTCCATCCCTCGCATCCCGAAGGTATAAGCTGTCGCAAACCCGCCGGGTCCAAATTCCTTTTCCCACAGTGGGTAGGCGACTTCAAGAAATCTGACGAAGCCGGGGTCATGAACCGCATAAATAGGATCATCCGGGAATAACTCGGGTTTGACGATATCCTGAAACCCAGCATCAGCAAGCCCTTGAATTATCAGATCCATTCGCTGGGGATTCTCGGACATGGGGATCATCTGGTCATAGCGCATTTCCTTGGCGCCAGCGTGTTCACGGTGATCGTCCGTGTAAATCAGTTTCATATATCAATTCCCCAAAAAAGCCCCGTGGGTCATTACGTTGCCAGCCACCTCTTTGCTGCCTGCGAGCTTCTGGCCGAACTTAGCGGTGTTCAGGGCGATACAAGCCCTCATGGGTCAATCAGGATTGAGCATTCTCAAGCAATATCTTGCGCAGGCCTTCACGGTCCGAGGCAAAGTCTTTATGGATAGTTGGTGAGCGCTGCACCGTTGCCCAATTGGAGTCCGCTAATATTGGAGCAATGGTTGCTGCAGGCAAAGTTTTTCCGCGTATCAGATCGGAGGCTCTCTCAGCCAGCATGATGGTTGGGCCATTCAAGTCCCCGGCAGTAGCCTGGGGCATAATCGAACTGTCGATGACCCGAAGATTTGTGACGCCCTTTACCCGACAATCGGGATCGACCACCGCGCTGGTGTCGTTGCCCATCCGGCAGGTTCCACAGGGGTGACAGGCACTTTCAGTCGTATCCTTAATAAATTGATCTAGCGCGTCGTCGGATTGGCAATCATCCCCTGGTGCGAGTTCTCGACCCCGGTAGGGCACCAATGCCTCTTGCTGAAACACTTCACGGGTCAGCCGAATGCAGGCCCGCATTTCTATCCAGTCATCCTCGTGCGTCATATAGTTGAAGCGAACTTTGGGTAGGCTGCCAGAATGACGATCACGCAGTTTCACCCAGCCGCGGCTCTTGGATCTTTTGGTGCCGACATGCACCTGGTAACCATGCGCTGCAGCAGCTGTTTTACCATCGTAGGAGATAGCTATGGGCAAAAAATGATACTGAATGTCTGGGTATACGATGCCGGCACGACTGCGAATATGGCCACCACTCTCAAAGTGGTTCGTCGCACCGAGACCTTTTTTCGACCATAACCAGCACATACCGATTTTGGCTTTCCCCCACCAGTTCATGTAGCTGTATAGCGAGATCGGTTTGAGGCACTCCTGTTGCACCCAGAGTTCCAGGTGATCCATCAGATTCTCTCCGACCTCTGAGTGATCGGAGACGACCGCTATCTCATGATCGCGAAGCTCATCGCTTGGTCCGATACCAGATCGTTTTAAGACCGTAGGAGACATGATCGATCCCGCACTGAGAATAACCTCGCGCCCGATACGGGCTACATGCATCTTGTCGCCACGTTTGAATAACACACCGACCGCCTGGTTTTGATCAAACAGGATTCGCTCCACTGTTGTATGGCATTGCACCCGGACATTTCCGCGCTGAACGGCTTTGCTTAGATAGGCAGTGTTCGTACTGGATCGTTTACCATTACCAACCGACATCTCCATTGGTCCCAGGCCCTCATGTTGGCGCTCATTCATGTTGGCGCTCACCGCGTAGCCGGCCTGGGCGCCCGCTCTAATAAATGCTTGGTAAAGCGGATTGGTTTCGGTTCCGCGTGTGATTTGCAAAGGTCCGGTAGTGCCGCGCAACTCGCCACCCCCTTGCACAGTCTCGGCTCGCTGAAAATAGGGGAGCACGTTTTCCCAGTGCCATCCATCTGCTCCAAGTGCGCTCCACAATTCGTAGTCCATGGGATTGCCGCGCACATAACACATCCCGTTAATCGAGGACGAACCACCTAGCCCCTTGCCCCGAGGCAAATTCAACACCCGGCCATCAAGTCCGGGTTCGGGTTCGGTTTTCATGCCCCAGTTGAATCGTTTGGTATTCATCGGAATGGATAGCGCGGCAGGCATTGAAACAATGAGTGATTTATCGCTACCGCCGGCTTCCAATACCAGAATGCGAGCACTTGGATCTTCTCCAAGCCGGTATGCAAGCACACATCCTGCGGATCCCGCGCCGATGATGATGTAGTCATAACTTCCATATTCGACGGCATTTTGAGGAATGTCACTTGATTTCATGGCTTATCTGTTTTTGATTCGANCTGGGTAACTTTATTCGATAATCACGTAGTATTTAAACATTGGTTCTGCCTGTTTNTCNGATTGACCATTAGAAACTATCCCAATAGGGCGTGTCACCAAATTGAGNTGCCAGGAAATTGATAAAAATCCGAACGCGTTTGGAGCGAAACCGGGCCCGGGGTAGACAGCTTAGGTGGCTACTGCAGGTATCGTATATCGGGGTAATACTTCAATAAGATGTCTCGCTTTAATTTTTGCCCCGCAACGAAAGTCGGCGATACGACAATCCCGCGTCCGGCGAGCGCTGCTTCACATAGGTGATCACCATTGTTTGCTGTTATCGTTGCAGTTTTGCAGCCAATCTTTATAAACAGCCCGACATTGTGAAGACTGTGAATATGGAGCACATCAAAAATCATTGTTATCAGAGCCATACGTCGATCAATCCCGCCGGGATTGTCCCGATAGGTCCCATAACTCAGTTCTTCCCCGAAATTGAGATTTAATCAATGTTAAAGATTGTTTCCTGCTCAGTCTAAAGGGAGTGGTTAGTATGACGTCAGATGCGCCTCCAATAGATCCTGACATAAGGTACCGGAAAATCGATCGGGTCATCCCGGGGCAGCCAACCTCCGATGGGGCGGGTGTGCGTCTGACCCGTTACATAGGGTCGCAGTCGCTCAGCGAGTTGGATCCTTTCTTGCTGTTGGATTTTTTCGAGTCCGATAATCCCGATGATTACCTCGCGGGGTTTCCGTCGCACCCCCATAGAGGGTTTGAAACAGTCACTTATCTTCTTGCCGGCAAGATGCGCCACCAGGATAGCGCTGGGCATAATGGCGTTATCGAAGCTGGCGGGGTCCAATGGATGACCGCGGGCCGGGGTATTGTGCACTCCGAGATGCCAGAGCAAGAGAACGGTCGACTGGCAGGTTTTCAGCTTTGGGTTAATTTACCGGCTACCGAAAAATACTGTGAGCCCGCCTATCACGAATATCCACAGTCCCAGGTCCCAGTGGAGAAAAGAGGCGACGGCGTTGTAATCCGGGTAATTACCGGACACACCAGCGGGGGTATCAGTGGCCCGGTAAGCGGGATTGCAACCCGTCCGTTATACCTTGATGTCGCGCTTTCCCCTGGCGCACAACTTAAGGAATCAACCGATGAGCAGCATGCGGCATTTATCTTTGTTATCCAGGGCCAAGTGGATGTGATCGCCGATCAGGAAAGAAGCACGCTAGTTGCTGCGCAGCTTGGGGTTTTGAGCGAGGGAAATCGTGTGCAGTTTAATGCCGGTGGCTCGGGATCACGTTTTCTGCTTGTTGCTGCCCAGCCTTTGAATGAGCCTATTGTGCGCTATGGACCGTTCGTGATGAATACAAGAGCGCAGATCGAGCAGGCGGTGCGTGATTTCAAATCGGGGCGCTTTTGAGCGGGACTAGATAAATGGGCAGCCTAGGTTTCCATCCTTAGTGGCTGAATTAAATCGAATGGAATTGAGGTCTCGATAACAGTCGAAGAAAACAACGTGTGACTGAATTACAATTATCCTGCCTTCTTACCGAATAGATCTGCAGTTTTTGCCCAGAGCAGGGCTAGACACTATAACCCGCACCGATGGTGCAGAAAAACGAGCCCTTCTTGAATCTAAACGCTACCTTGGCCGCGACAAACGATGTTTAGCGAGTACAGGGAGGTGACCCGTCTCGCGGTTAAAGACGCGATCGGCTTTCCTGCCATCACGCTGCTTGCGAGTATGACCGGGTTTGGGTCGTTGGTTCATGAAAGCGGTCTACCGCTTACTATGGCAATGGCCGCAACCGCGGGGATCTGGGGGTTGCCCGGTCAACTGACGCTTGTAGAGATGCATGTTGCCGGTGCTTCGGCATTTTTTGTAATCCTGGCGGTCGCGCTGGCCAACGCGCGTTTTTTGCCGATGGTGGTTTCATTTATGCCGCTGATGCGAAGCCGTGCTACGCGGACCGGGTGGATGTTTTTGCTGGTGCAGATGCTGTCGATCAATTCCTGGGCAGCAGGCCTCAGGCGTTTCCCGCAGATTGCGCCAGAGCTGCGGCAGCGTTACTACATTGTGTTCGCCTCCATCTGCATGGTCGCGGGGTTAATCGGCACCATGGTCGGCTTTGTCGGTGTAGGACTTATGCCCCGGTCAATCGCGCTTGGATTGATCTTCATGAATCCGCTGTTTTTTGCGGTACTTTTGGCGGGGGTTCATAGCCGTACTGCCTCAGTTGCGCTGCTGGTTGGGGCCCCGATGGGTATGCTGTTTCATTTGATAGCGCCTGATCTGGATTTGCTTTTGACCGGTGCGTTTGGGGGTACATTGGCATTCTGGATCAGCAGAAGACGGCCTGAATCGGAAGCTGCGTCATGATCGATTCGCCCACTACAGGCCTTATCTTACTGACATTAGGCGCTATCGGTGTGACCTATCTATGGCGTGGCATGGGTGTGCTATTTGCCTCACGCGTTAGTAGTGATGGCGCCGTATTTCAATGGATTACGTGCGTCTCTTATGCGATGTTAGGGGGATTGATCGCACGGATGATATTTTTGCCCATTGGTCCCCTGGCGCAAACGCCCCTGATTTTTCGAACCATGGGCTTTATTGCCGGGCTGGCTGTATTCTTCTTACTGGGGAGAAGAATTCTGCCCGCGGTGTTCATGGGTGTTGCAACCTTTATCATGCTGATATCGTATTTCTGACTAGACTATAGGATACGTTTTCAAAGATGTCTGTGCACGGTTCCGAGCATAACTATTCCTACCAAGACTTCATGACAATCAAAGAAAATTTAGCCTTAGCCCACCTTGTGGGTCGTGGTATTGAGTTTGGTGCTCTCAATAATCCACTGCCTGTCGACGGTAGCCGGGCCAAAACACTATTCGCAGATAGGTTATCTAAATCGCAAGCTCTCAACCTATTTCCTGAGTTGAGGGATATAGCAGATTCCATTATTGAGCCAGACATTATTGTTGACTTCAATGATTCCAATGCGCTGAATTCATTAGCGTCTGAGGCGTTTGATTTTCTGATCGCGAACCACTTTATTGAACATTTGGTTAACCCCATCCAGTTTCTCGAAGGATGCAGCCAGATATTGCAACCTGGTGGAATATTATTTCTCACCATTCCTGATAAAGATCAGACTTTTGATCGGAACAGAGAGCTGACCACTAACGCTCATCTATGGCGGGATTACCGACGCGGGGAG
>PBSU01000015.1 GCA_002726415.1 Acidiferrobacteraceae bacterium
GCAGTGTTGAGCACTGCCTAAATGAGCTGGCTTAGCTTGCCCTAACAGCGCCATATAGTGCGACATCAATCATTTTGATCGCATTTGCCAAACTTTTGGGTTCCAGATCGATTCGTGGTAACAGTGCAAGGCTTGCCGGTCTGGCCTGCTAAATATCAGTCTACCCCGTGTTCTGGGGCCTCTGTGGGAATCGCACGCACTCGTTATAATTCAGTGTAGGCAGTCGGGAGAAACGGGGGGGTACAGCGCCTCGTGTACTTGGAACACTGCGGTTACCACAGGGCAGGATCAATGCAGGAAAGTTTTAGCCACCAGCAGTTGCTGGAGTGCGGACATGGCAGGTTGTTCGGTCCGGGAAACGCCCAACTGCCTTTGCCGCCCATGCTCATGTTCGACCGTATTGTTCGAATCTCTGATGAAGGCGGCGAGTACGGCAAGGGAGAGATCATCGCCGAGCTGGATCTGAACCCGCAGCTGTGGTTTTTTGATTGCCATTTTGAGCGTGACCCAGTGATGCCCGGTTGTCTGGGGGTCGACGCCCTCTGGCAACTGGTGGGTTTCTTCCTGGGCTGGAAGGGGGGTCCAGGCCATGGTCGGGCACTTGGGGCAGGCGAGATTCGTTTTACCGGGCAGATTACGCCAGACTGCGCCTTGGTCCGTTACCGCGTATCACTGAAGCGTGTGGTCATGCGTCGACTCTACATGGGTATTGCAGATGGCCACGTCGAGGTCGATGACCGAACCATCTATACTGGACGTGATCTTCGAGTTGGCCTGTTTACCCAAGACGACGGGGAGGCGGCGGAATGAAACGAGTCGTGGTCACTGGGATGGGTATCGTCAGCAGCATCGGTAACAGTTGCCGTGAGGTGGAGGCCGCGTTGCGTGCCGGCCAATCGGGAATCACGTCCTCCGATGAATACCGGGAACTGGGCTTTCGATCTCAGGTTCACGGCAGTATCGACATCGATCTGCAATCCATGATTGATCGCAAGCTTAAGCGCTTCATGGGCGATTCAGCCGCCTACAATTATGTTGCTATGTGCGAGGCCGTTGAGGATTCGGGGTTGGCTGAAGGTGATGTCTCGAATCCGCGGACCGGACTCGTGGTGGGCAGTGGAGGCGGCTCACCAGAAAATATTGTGAGTGCAGCAGACTTGCTGCGTGAGAAAGGAGTGAAGCGGGTTGGGCCCTATATGGTGACGCGGACTATGGGAAGTACCAACTCAGCCTGTATTGGCACGGCCTTTGCGATAAAGGGCCTGTCCTATTCCATCAGCTCGGCCTGTTCCACCAGCGCGCACTGCATTGGCAACGGTATGGAACTGATCCAGATGGGTAAACAGGATATTGTTTTTGCCGGCGGCGGCGAAGAACTGCACTGGTCTACCTCAGTATTATTCGATGCGATGGGGGCAATGTCCTCCCGCTACAATGAGACACCACAACTGGCGTCTCGTACTTATGATGTGGACCGTGACGGTTTTGTTATTTCGGGCGGTGGCGGGGTTCTGGTGTTGGAAGAACTCGAGCACGCACAGCGTCGAGGCGCGCGAATTCATGCCGAACTGGTAGGTTATGGCGCCAGCAGTGACGGGTTCGATATGGTTCAGCCGTCAGGAGAGGGTGCAGTGCGCTGCATGAACCTGGCACTTGGAGGCGTGACTGGGCCAGTGGACTACATTAATACCCACGGCACTAGCACGCCGGTCGGGGACATCCGCGAGCTAGAAGGTATCCGAGCCGTTTTCGGCAATGCCATCCCGCCATTAAGCGCGACTAAGTCACTGACCGGGCATGCGCTGGGTGCCGCAGGCGTTAACGAGGCTATCTATTCTCTGCTGATGCTACAGGGTGGATTTCTGGCACCATCTGTCAATATAGAAAATCTGGATCCCAAGGCGTTGGGCTTCCCGATTGTCCAAGAACCGACCGAGGTTAGTGAGTTGCGCACGGTGATGTCCAACAGTTTTGGTTTTGGTGGCACCAATGCAACCCTGGTTTTTCAGCGTTTCACAGGCTGATCGGGGTTTCACCCGGCAGTGGGCATCGTTGATGCCGGTTAGCTTACCGCCGATCTGCGATCGGGTCGGACCTCCTCCGTGTCAGGCGTATACCGGTTCTTGACGTAACTCTCGACCAGCGCAATAAACTGCGCCGCGATATCGTTACCTCGTAACGTTTTCACCTTTTTTCCATCCTGGTAGACCGGCGCTACGGGTTGCTCGCCGGTACCCGGCAGGCTGATGCCAATGTCAGCTTGGCGGCTTTCCCCAGGGCCATTCACCACGCACCCCATCACAGCTACTGAGAGCGAGGCGGCGCCTGGGTAGCATGTCTGCCAGTCGAGCATCCGCTCGCGCAGGTGATCCTGTACCTCACTTGCCAGGCGCTGGAAGAAATCACTGGTCGTTCGGCCACAGCCGGGACAGGCGGTTACCTGGGGTGCAAAACTGCGCAAACCTAGAGACTGCAGGATCTCCTGTGCGATCCGTACTTCCCGGGTACGGCTTTCTCCAGGTTGCGGGGTTAGCGATACCCTGATGGTGTCGCCAATGCCCTGGTGCAGCAACAGCGCCAGGGCAGCGGTAGAGGAAACCACGCCCTTATCGGCCATACCCGCTTCGGTTAGGCCCAGGTGCAGTGCCAGGCTGGACCGATGTGACAATTCCCGGTAGACCAGGACCAGTTCAGAGACTGAGCTGACCTTGGCGGACAGAATGATCTGATCGGGCCTGAGGCCCTCTTGCTGTGCCAGGACCGCGCTTTGCAGTGCGGAATCCACCAGGGCGTCGCGGGTAATCGCTTCTGCCGAGCGCGGTGTCTGCGCTAGCGTGTTCTCGTCCAGTTTACGGGCCAGCAACTGGGGGTCGAGTGAGCCCCAGTTGACCCCAATCCGGACCGGTTTTTCGCGGCGACAGGCTTGCTCGATCATTTGGCAAAATCGCTGATCTCGTTTTTCACCCTGGCCCACGTTTCCCGGGTTGATCCGGTATTTATCCAGGGCATCCGCACAGTCATTGAAATCTTGCAGTAGGGTATGGCCGTTATAATGAAAATCGCCCACCAGCGGTACGGTGTACCCGGCCGAACGCAGTCGGCGGTGTATTTCGGGCACAGCCCGGGCTGCGGCTTCCGTGTTGACGGTGATGCGAACGATCTCAGAACCCGCTTCACTCAGTTCAATTACCTGGCGTGTCGTGGCTTCAATATCCGCGGTGTCGGTATTCGTCATGGACTGAACCACGACCGGGGCATTGCCGCCCACGGGCACGTCGCCGACCAGGACTTTCGGGGTCAGCTTTCTGGGGATGACGGTTTCGTGCATGGTGCCGCGTCAGGAGTCGGAAGGGCACTATTGTAACGGGCCTACATTCGGAATACGCCGAAGCGGCTCTCCTCAATAGGTGCATTATGTACAGTTTCCAGGGCCGCCGACAGGAGTCGGCGGGTATGGGCGGGATCAATGACGCCGTCATCCCAGAGCCGGGCACTGGCATAAAACGGGTTACCCTGCTGTTCATACTGTTGGCTGATGGCGAGGCGGTACTGTTTCTGAGCCTCGACAGGCCAATCCTGTCCAGCACGTTGTGCACCCTCGAGTCGCACTTGTGAGAGCACCTGCGCTGCGGTATCGCCGCCCATCACCGAGATACGCGCATTGGGCCACATCCAAAGGAAGCGGGGATCATAGGCCCGCCCGCACATGCCGTAATTGCCTGCTCCAAAACTACCACCGATGATGACCGTAAGTTTGGGAACCCGGGCACAGGCCACCGCGTTGACCAGTTTGGCGCCATCACGGGCAATTCCGCCGTGCTCGTAGCGGCTACCCACCATAAAACCGGTAACATTCTGCAGAAACAGCAGCGGAATCCCCCGCTGTGCGCATAACTCTACGAAGTGCGCCCCCTTGAGGGCAGATTCTGAGAACAGAATCCCGTTGTTGGCGACAATTCCGATGGGGTAGCCGCTGAGGTGGGCGAAAGCGCAGACCAGCGTCTTGCCGTAACGTGCCTTGAACTCATCGAACGTACTGGCATCGACAATGCGGCAGATGATTTCCCGGACATCAAAGGGCAGTCGTGGATCAACGGGTATTATCCCGTAGAGTTCTTCCACGGGATATTGCGGCTCCTCAAAATCCGTTGGCGGCGAGAACGTGGGCGCGGGTCGGTTCAGATGAGAGATCATACTGCGTGTGAGCTCCAGCGCATGAGGATCATCGTTGGCCAGATAGTCAGCTACACCGGAGATGCGGGTATGGACATCTGCACCGCCGAGCGCTTCGGCACTGACTTCTTCGCCGGTGGCCGCCTTAACCAGCGGTGGTCCGCCCAGAAAGATCGTGCCTTGGCGCCGCACGATAATTGCCTGGTCAGACATCGCCGGTACGTATGCACCTCCTGCGGTGCATGAGCCCATGACCACTGAAATCTGGGGAATCCCCGCGGCGGACATATTGGCCTGATTGAAGAATATGCGGCCGAAGTGCTCCCGGTCAGGAAAAACCTCGTCCTGGCGCGGCAGGTAGGCTCCACCGGAGTCGACCAGATAAATACAAGGCAGGCGATTTTCCGCCGCGATGGCTTGGGCGCGCAGGTGCTTCTTGACGGTGATGGGGTAGTAGGTGCCCCCTTTGACTGTGGCATCGTTTGCCACGAGCATGCAGGGCCGCCCATGGATCTGGCCGATACCCGTCACGATGCCACCGCAAGGGACGTAATCGTCATAGAGCTCCCACCCAGCAAGCTGTGATAATTCGAGAAATGTGCTGTCCGGATCGAGCAGTCCCTCGATTCGCTCGCGCGGCAGCAGTTTGCCGCGGTCAGTATGGCGCTGGCAGGCTTTTTCGCTCCCGCCTTTTGCGATCTTATCTATGGCTTCCCACACCGCTGCGGTCTTTTTCAACAGGACCTGGCGATTGGCGGCAAAGTCGGCGGAGCCGGTATCGATCCGGCTGGTGAATGGTTTCATGGAAATGTCCGGGTTAACTTCATCAGCCGCCTTTTGACAGCCACTGGTCGAGATGTTCGAGTCGGTCTGCGCCCCAGTACTGTGCACATCGCGTGAAGTCGTGAACCGAGTAGTCTCCTACCTGTGTTCCGGATGCCAATGGCTTACGCTCACTGATTTTCATCATAGCGCCCAGCAGAAATGGCCGCCACATTACGGCCCGGCTATGTTTGCTGGCCGGAGTATTGATCTGCTCGCTGGCACAGTAGCCATAAGGCGAGGAAAAGTCGAAGAAGAACTCGATAGGATTGTGCATAACAGGTTTTGCCCGGTTAGGGAGATTACCGCGGCTTCAGTTAATCCTCTCAAAGGCCATAGCGGTCGCCTCGCCACCGCCGATGCACAGTGAGGCGATACCGCGCTGCAGGTCGTATCGAGCCAGGGCGTGTAACAGTGTCACAATAATGCGGGCACCGGAGGCTCCAACCGGGTGTCCCAGCGCGCAGGCACCACCGTGTACGTTGAGTTTCTCATGGGGTATGGCAAGATCATGCATAGCTGCCATTGCCACTACCGCAAAGGCTTCATTGACCTCAAAAAGGTCCACCATAGAGACATCCCATCCCACAGTGTCGAGCAGTTTGCGTATGGCGAATACGGGCGCAGTAGTGAACAAGCCTGGTTCCTGGGCAAAACTGGTGTGACCCAGTACCCGCGCCAGTGGCACATGGCCGCCTTTCTCGGCATCTGATAGACGCATCATCACCAGCGCGGCTGCGCCATCGGAAATAGAACTCGAGTTGGCGGGCGTTACGGTCCCGTCTTTGTGAAAGGCGGGCTTGAGGTGTGGAATCTTCTCGATGTTGGCACTGAGTGGTTGCTCATCAGTCACGATGGTTTTGGTTTCTTTGCGCCCGGCGATCGGCACTGCAACGATTTCGTCACGAAACGCCCCGTTTTCGATGGCTTCAGTAGCGCGGGTCAGCGACTCGATGGCGAAACCGTCCTGATCCTTTCGGGTGAACTCGTAGCGCTGGGCACAGTCTTCCGCAAAATGTCCCATGAGCTTGCCGGGTTCGTAGGCGTCCTCAAGCCCATCAACAAACATGTGATCCAGTAGTTCACCGTTACCCAGTCGATATCCAGCGCGGGCCTTGCTTAGTAAATATGGCGCGTTACTCATGCTCTCAAGTCCTCCGGTAACGCTGACCCGTGCACTGCCGGCCCGGATGAGGTCATGGCCAAGCATGGTGGCTTTCATGCCGGAACCGCACATCTTATTGATGGTGGTACAGGGTGTCGCCAGCGGCATCCCAGCGCCAAGGGCGGCCTGTCGAGCCGGGGCCTGGCGCTGTCCTGCAGGAAGAACACAGCCCATGAGGACTTCGTCTACTGATTCGGGGGTATTGCCGGAGCGGTCGATGGCTGCGGCGATAGCCACGCTGCCCAGCTCTGGCGCACTCAGGGCCGATAGGACACCTTGAAAGCCACCTATAGGTGTGCGCGCCGCTCCGGTAATCACGATGGGGTCATCCTGCATGAGGTGTTCTCCGTCAGGTATTTTCGTTAAAGAGTTCGCGGCCGATCAGCATCCGCCGGATCTCACTGGTGCCAGCCCCGATTTCATAGAGCTTGGCGTCTCGCAGAAGCCGTCCAGTGGCCTGCTCGTTGACGTAGCCGGTTCCGCCCAGTAACTGGATCGCGTCAAGCGCCATTTGGGTAGCACGCTCGGCACTGAACAGTATCGCCCCCGCCGCATCTTTGCGTGTGGTTTCGCCACGGTCGCAGGCTGCTGCAACAGCATAGACGTAGGCGCGACAGGCATTCAATGTGGTGTACATATCTGCGAGTTTGGCCTGGACCAGTTGGAATGTACCGATGGGTTGCCCAAATTGGTGGCGTGCGCGTACGTAGGGCAACACGATATCAAGGCAGGCCTGCATCAGGCCCAGTGGACCACCGGAGAGCACCACGCGTTCGTAGTCCAGACCACTCATCAGGACCGCAACCCCTGCATTCTCCTCGCCCAGCACATGATCATGGGGAACTTTGCAGTCCTGGAAAACCAGTTCGCAGGTATTTGATCCCCGCATCCCCAGTTTGTCCAGTTTGGATGAAGTCGAAAAGCCTGCAAAAGCGCGTTCGATGATAAAAGCGGTAATGCCATGGGCGCCTGCCTGTGGCGCGGTTTTGGCATAAACCACCAGAGTGTCGGCGTCAGATCCGTTGGTGATCCACATTTTAGTGCCGTTCAGCAGATAGTGATCGGGGCGTTTTTCTGCCCTCAGTCGCATGCTCACTACGTCTGATCCGGCGCTGTGTTCACTCATCGCCAAAGCGCCTACTGCGCACCCGTTGATGAGGTCCGGAAGAAAGNGTGCCNTNTGTTTNNTTGAGCCATTGCGNGATATCTGGTTAACACACAGGTTGGAATGGGCCCCATAGGAAAGGCCGACCGAAGCTGACGCCCGGCTGATTTCTTCCATAGCGATAGTGTGTTCCAGGTAGCCCATGCCGGTACCGCCCAGTTCGGGCGCCACCGTAATACCTAACAATCCGAGCTCACCGAGTTTGCGCCAGAGATCCGACGGGAATTCGTTATCCTGGTCTATTGCGGCTGCGCGCGGCGCGATCTCACGAGCCGCAAAGTCGGCGACGCTTTGCCGTAACAGTTGCGCTGTTTCTCCCAGGTCAAAATTGAGCCCGGGTGTGGCGGAGTAGGAAGTGGCCATATTCAGGGTGATACCGGCAGCAGTCAGGTAGGGCATTCTAGATTGACGTTTACGTAAACGTCAATCAGTTGTGAAAAATGCGCCGGCTCAAAGCCGGCGCAGGGGGTATATAACCGGGATGACCAGGTGTTTACCGCGAAAAATGCCGGACTTTTGCCACACCCTGTGTCACGGCAACCTGGGTCGCTGCCAGAAATTCTCCATTGATCGCACCCAGTGCGCTTGCATTGCGCAGCATCTGCTGTGCTGTGGTTTGCAGAAGGTCCTGCTGACGGGTCGCAAGTGCCTGCAATGACGGGCGTTCGGGTGTGTCCAGATTCCCCCGCAGGTTCTCCAGCGCCATCTGGCTGAAAGCATTGACGCTATCCAATTGCAGTGCGACAAGTTTCCCGATACTGTTGACCATATGGCCCTGGTAGGCCTGCCAAGGCGAAAAAGGGGCCTCAATCGCAGCGGGAGCGGCTTTGGCCGTTTTAGGTTTTGTTGCTCGGGTGGCAGAGACTTTTGCCTGGGCAGCGGGAGCGGCTTTGGCCGTTTTAGGTTTTGTTGCTCGGGTGGCAGAGACTTTTGCCTGGGCAGCGGCCCGACGAGGTTGGGCGGTTTTTTTCACAGTGGCCATTTTTTCTCCGTGTAGAATTGAGTCCGTAATTTGTGCACTGCACAATAGCATATCAAATGATGCACTGCAACATAACCAAGGTTACTCACCGTGATTGAAGAACCCCAATGGGTGACTACACCTGAAGGACAGACCCTGGCGGTGCGGGCCCAACCCGGGCGGGCACCGTGGGTGGTTTTCCTTGGGGGATTCCGCTCAGATATGGAGGGAACGAAGGCACAGCACCTGGCGCAGTGGTGTGCCCACACCGGCCAGGCATTCCTACGCTTTGATTATTCGGGTCACGGCCTGTCGCAGGGTAGTTTCGCCGCGGGTACGATCAGTCGCTGGAGCGCGGAGGCCGTGGGCATTATTCAGACTTGCGTTCCGGGTTCTTGTGTTTTGGTCGGCTCCAGTATGGGGGGTTGGATCATGCTTCATGTGGCGCAGGCTTTGGCCAGTCAGGTTGTAGGACTGCTGGGCATTGCTGCGGCCCCTGACTTTACCCGGGAGCTGGTATCGCGGGACTTGACGTCAGCGCAACGGGACGAGTTGCAGTCGCGCGGTCAGGTGATGCTCACCAGCGATTATGATCCCCAGGGGTTTCTACTTACCCAGGGGTTTATCAACGACGGCGAGGCCCAATGCCTGCTGGATCGGCCCATCAGGCTCAACATGCCGGTTCGTCTACTGCAAGGCTGTGCTGATGCGGAAGTCCCATGGCGTACGGCATTACGACTGGCGGATGCACTGGATACGCAAGACGTGCGCGTGCAACTATTTAAGGATGGCGATCATCGCCTCTCCAGTACGGCACAACTGGCCGTATTGACAGAAACACTCGCCGAACTGTTGAAAGCGCTAGGCCAGTCTGAGGTTGTTGGAGGCGGTTAACAGGGGCTCGTTTCCTTTGCGTTTTCGATCTGCGCCTGGATTAAAGAGTTATCGGTGACCTGGCTTGATATGGCTAGTGCCATGCTAGCATTGTGCCCTAATTCATGGGGGCGTCATGCAGGAACTTATCCAGAAAATAATACAGGAAGGCGAACATGTCGGTGGCGGGATCGTCAAGGTCGACAGTTTCCTCAACCACCAGGTCGATCCGGCGCTTACATTCCGCATGGCACAGGAACTAAGCGAGCGTTTTCGCAGTGCAGGGGTGAGCCAGGTTACACGGGTATTGACTGCCGAGGTCAGCGGAATCCCGGTTGCGCTCGCGGTGGCAGGCCAGTTTGATGCTCGTCTGATTTATGCGCGCAAGAGTCAGTCACGCACCATGACGGGCACCTACTATGTGGCAGAAGCCATCAGCCGTACCCGTGGCACCGCATCCGATCTGATGGTTGACCGGCGTTTTCTGGGCGTACAGGATCAAGTATTAATCGTGGATGACTTTCTCGCAACAGGTGCAACCCTAAGCGCGTTGTCCAGGTTGGTCGCAGAGAGTGGTGCGGATCTTTGCGGTATCGGGTGTGTGATTGAGAAGCCCGCTGAGCAGGGTCGTAGCGTGCTGGGTGATTTGGACATCCCCGTGATCACGCTCGCGAAGATTTTGTTTGAGGATGACGACCTGCAGGTGATGCCCTAGGAACTATGGTTGCGAGCAGCCCCACTTACCGGGCCATCTACAGATTGGTTCAAGCGGTGCCGGCAGGGCAGGTGGCAACCTATGGCCAGATCGGTCAGCTTGCCGGTTGTGGGGCGCGCCAGGTTGGCTACGCCATGGCTGCTGTGAAGTCACCTGATATTCCCTGGCACCGGGTTATCAACAGTCGCGGGGCTGTGAGTGTTCGCGCCGATGGGGCTGTCGACGCCGGGCAGCGATGTCGGTTGGAAGAGGAGGGCGTAATATTTGATTTGCGCGGGAGAGCAGATCTTTCGGTTTTTCAGTGGCATGGGCCGGACGGAGGCTGGTGGCTTGAAAGCGGTCTGGAACCGCCTTTATTGCCGCCGCGATAACTTACAGAGGAAAACAAGATAATCATCTCAGGGAGGCCAGTACAGTGAGAAGCAGCCGAAACATTCAGGTCGTCAGTTGTCACGCCGAAGGAGAGGTCGGCGATGTGATTGTGAGTGGGGTCGCGCCGCCGGAAGGCGACACGCTGTGGGAGCAATCCCGGGCGTTGGAAAAAGACAGTGGCTTGCGCGAGTTTTTGCTCAATGAGCCTCGTGGTGGTGTATTTCGGCATGCCAACCTGTTAGTGCCACCGATAGATCCACGGGCTGATGCTGCCTTCATCATTATGGAGCCGTCGTTTTTTCCGCCGATGTCCGGATCAAACGCGATCTGTGTTGCCACCGTTTTGCTTGAGACGGGTATCGTGCCGATGACGGAACCTGTCACCGTAATTCACCTGGAAGCGCCTGGGGGTCTGGTGCGAGCGACGGCGACCTGCGAGAGCGGGGCTGTCAAAGAGGTGAGCATCCAAAATGTACCCTCTTTTGTCGATAAGCTGAGCGGAATGATCGAAGTAGAGGGGATCGGGACACTCAACGTTGATACGGCTTATGGGGGTGACAGTTTCTGTCTGGTCGACGCGGCGGCCCTGGGTTTTTCAGTAACCACCGATGAGGCGCATGACCTGGTTGCCACGGGTCGTGCCATCACGGCAGCGGCCAATGAGCAACTGGGCTTTACTCACCCCGAGAATCCCAACTGGACCCACTTGTCTTTTTGTATGATGACCTGCCCCCCTGTCTTTCAGGATGGTGCTGTGGTGGGACGTCATACGGTAATCATCCAGCCCGGTAAACTGGATCGTTCGCCCTGCGGAACCGGTTGTAGCGCCCGGATGGCAGTACTGCATGCTCGGGGTCAGTTACAACCTGGGCAGCACTTCATTGGTGAGTCTGTAATCGACTCACGTTTTAACTGCCAGATTGATGCGGTGACCAGTGTGGGTGATGGCCAGGTTGCGGTGGTACCGTCACTCGCCGGCAGGGCCTGGTTGACCGGCATACACCAGCACATGTTGGACCCGGATGATCCGTGGCCAACGGGTTACCGACTGTCAGATACCTGGCCGCGCAACGACTAAGCGCGCCACAACCGCGCTGCGCCAAGTACACCGGCGCTGTCGCCGTTCTGATTACGCAGCAGGGGGGTTTGCAGTGAGGAGTTAAAGACATAAGCTGCGATGCGTTCTCGGCCTTCGGTATAGAGCTTATCGATGTTGGAAAGACCACCCCCCAGGATTACCACGTGTGGGTCGAGGATGTTGATGACACTCGCCAGGGCTTTGCCAAAACGCTCAAGGAGATTGTCTACGGCCTGTACGGCGATAGCATCTTCCTGATCGGCCTGTTCGACGATTTGGGGCGGTCTGAGTGCCGCATCTCCACCCAGACGTTGGTAGTCCGACATGAAGCCCGGACCAGAAAGAAAAGTCTCAATACAACCTCGTTTTCCACAGTAACATGGTGGGCCGTCTTCTTCGAGACAGTTGTGGCCCCATTCTCCCGCGATATGCTGCAGTCCTGAAAGTAGTTTTCCGTTGATCACAATACCACCGCCCACGCCCGTTCCCATGATGACGCCAAAGACATTGCGGGCTCCCTGGCCAGCGCCATCAAGCGCCTCGGCCAGGGCAAAGCAGTTGGCATCATTCTCCAGGCGGACCGGGCGTGACAGACAGTTTTCAAGATCCTTGAGTAGTGGTTTGCCGATCAGGCACCGGGTATTTGAGTTTTTGATTCTGCCGGTGGTATCTACTGCGCCCGGTGTTGCCACTCCGATTGAGCAGCGCTGGGCGCTCTGGCGCTCGAGACTCCCGACCAAAGTGGCAATAGTGTTGAGAATGGCGTCATAGCCTTGTTGCGCAGGGGTTGGGTGTCGGTCCCGCGCCACCACTTCGCCGGCTCGATCCAATAGGACTCCCTCGGTCTTGGTTCCACCCAGGTCGATCCCAATTTCCATTCCAGCGTGGGGTACTCGGGCTTCCTGGCGAACTCCCGAGTCAGTGGCTCCGGTTATAGGTGATCTGGGCGTAGGCGGAATGGTTGTGGATAGATTCAAAATTTTCGGCCTCCACCACGTAGCCCTCAATACGCTCATCCTGGTTCAATTGGCCAGCCACGTCGCGCACCAGATCTTCCACGAACTTGGGATTGTCGTAGGCTCTTTCTGTGACATGTTTTTCGTCGGGGCGTTTGAGCAGGCCATAAAGCTCACAACTCGCTTGCTTCTCGACGATGTCGATGATTTCTTCTATCCAGATAAAGGCGCTGGCCTTAACGCTGACGGTCACGTGTGAGCGCTGGTTATGAGCGCCATAGTCAGAGATTTGCTTGGAGCAGGGACACAAGCTGGTGACGGGAACCAAAACGCGCACTTCGGTAGAAACGGTGTTACCGACAATCTCACCGACCAGGGTGACCTGGTAATCCATCAGACTCTTTACCTCGGTGACCGGGGCTGTCTTTTCCAAAAAGAACGGGAAGGTCATCTCAATATGCCCAGTGCCTGCATCTAGATGATCGCGAGTCTCCTGGAGCATGGCACGAAAAGAGCGCACTGAAATCTCACGCTCATGATTGTTCAGGATTTCCACGAATCGCGACATATGGGTTCCTTTAAAGTTGTGGGGTAATTCCACAAACATATTAAAGGTAGCAACAGTGTGCTGGTCGCCGCCGCTGCGGTCTTGAATGCGCACAGGGTGGCGCACATCTTTGACGCCTACCTTGTCAATGGTGATATTGCGACTGTCAGAAGTACCCTGTACATCGGCAATTTGCTCACTCTGCGTGGATGCGGTTTGCGCTTTGGCCATAAGGGGGGTAGGTGGCGTTTTGGGGCTGCGCAGTTTAAGCAGAATGGCGTGAAGCGGCAACCTGGCCTGGCTGGCGCCGACGCACAGCACTGATGATGCCGTCAGCGTTGAGACCACATTGTGCCAGCACTATATCAGGATCACCGTGTTCAATGTGTTCATCAGGGAGTCCGAGTATTAATAGGGGTATTGACCGATCACCCTGTGCCAGTGATTCAGCAACACCAGCACCGGCGCCACCGCGCATGGCGTTCTCTTCAATCGTGACCAGCAATGTGTGTGAATCAGCCAGTTGCTCGATCATCGCGGTGTCGAGTGGCTTTACGCTACGCATATTAACCACGGTGGCATCAAGGGAATCTCCCGCCTCCATTGCCGGTGCCAGCATCGTACCGAATGCCAGCAATGCCACCTCCTGCCCTTCACGGCATAACTGTGCCTTGCCGATGGGGATCCGGGTCATCTTTGAAGTTTCTGCAACGCCCGGCCCGGAGCCGCGGGGGTAGCGCACCGCTGCAGGTCCGGGGTGCAGGAAAGCCGTATACAGCATATCCCGACACTCTGCTTCATCTGCCGGGGCCAGTACCGTCATGCCCGGAATGCATCGCAGAAAACTCAGATCGAACGCACCTTGGTGGGTTGGGCCATCAGCGCCCACAATCCCGGCTCGGTCAATGGCGAAAGTGACATCCAGGTTCTGTACGCTGATGTCGTGGATCAGTTGATCATAGGCGCGTTGCAGGAATGTGGAATAGATCGCGACCACGGGCTTGAGGCCATCGCAGGCAGTACCCCCAGCAAACGTCAGTGCGTGTTGCTCAGCAATGCCGACATCAAAATAGCGATCGGGGTGCTCTTCAGAAAAGCGGACCAGACCCGAACCATCACGCATGGCGGGGGTAATCCCGATCAGGCGCTCATCCGCAGCAGCCATGTCGCACATCCAGTCACCGAAGACTTGCGTGTAGGTTCGTTTACCGGATTTTTTCTCCACCTTGCCGGTGTCGGGGTTAAAGGGGCCAACACCATGGAATGCAACCGGCTCTCCTTCGGCCGGTTTAAAACCTTTGCCCTTCTGGGTTGCAATATGCAGGAAGCGGGGCCCCTCCATGGCCTTCATGTTTCTTAAAGTGGAGACCAGCGTGTGGATATCATGCCCATCGATGGGACCAATGTAGTTGAAGCCGAGTTCCTCGAATAGTGTGCTGGGCATGACCATGCCCTTAAGATGCTCTTCCCAACGACGGGCGAAGGCTTGCACCGGCGGGGCGGTGCCGAGGACGGTTTTGCTGCCCTCACGGACTGTGGTGTAAGCCCGGCCCGAGAGAATACGCGCAAGGTAATTTGACATGGCACCGACGTTGCGGGAGATCGACATCTCGTTGTCGTTAAGAATGACCAGAAGATTGGCATCCAGATCGCCCGCGTTATACAGCGCCTCCATGGCCTGGCCTGCTGTGAGTGCGCCGTCGCCAATTATGGCGACTACCTGTCGGGGTGCATGGTTGAGTTGCGCGGCGATAGCCATCCCGAGCGCGGCGCTGATAGAAGTGCTCGAATGTCCTGCACCGAAAGTGTCGTATTCACTCTCGGCCCGTTTGAGGAATCCGGAAAGGCCGCCGGCCTGGCGGATCGTATGCATCTTTTGACGCCGCCCGGTGAGAATCTTATGGGGGTAGGCTTGATGGCCGATGTCCCAGACCAGTCGGTCGTTCGGGGTATCAAATACATAGTGCAGGGCAATCGCCAGTTCTACTGTGCCCAGACCTGGCGCAAGATGACCACCGGTACCTGAGATTACCTCGATCAGAAACTGGCGTAACTCTCCGGCAAGCGACTGTAATGCCTTTTCTTCCAGCTGGCGAAGGTCTGCTGGGGAATCGATGGAATCAAGGAGAGGCTGCATATAACGAGGTCATCATCGGTGGATCTGAGTGGCGCCGTCCTGAGTGACTCATGATCCGGCCAGGGGGATCATACCGCCTTGAGGGGCGTCAGTGGGACCGTTCCAAAGTGAAGTGGGCCAGGCCGATCAGCACCGCGGTTTCGAAGGCCGCGCCATCGAGCGCCATGATCGCCTCTTCGCCCAGGCTTTGGGCATAACGCCGTGATTCAGATTCACCCAGCACGCTGAGAAAAGTGGGTTTGTGTTTGTCGCGATCGGCACCTGCGGGTTTACCCAGCGTCTGGGTATCGACGGTGCCATCAAGAATATCGTCGATTACCTGAAAGGCCAGTCCCAGCGGCCTGGCGTAGTCGGCGAGTTGGCATAACACAGTGGGCTCACGGGTTGCTGTAAGGGCGCCCATTTGTATTGCGGCCTCAATCAGGGCGCCGGTTTTGAGGCGATGCATGGTGATCAGGGTCTCCACTGACGCATCCTGGGCGACCAGACCCAGATCTATAGCCTGCCCACCGGCGAGGCCTTGAGACCCTGCCGCACTAGCCAATGTCTGCAGCATCAGTAGTTGATGCTCCGGTCCTGGAGTCGCTGAATCCGAAGCACAGAGTATTTCGAAGGCAAGTGTTTGTAATGCGTCACCAGCCAGGATCGCGGTGGCTTCATCAAAAGCCCGGTGGCAGGAAGCTTTGCCCCGACGTAGATCATCGTCATCCATGGCGGGAAGATCGTCATGAACGAGGGAGAAGGCGTGTACCAGTTCTACCGCACAAGCAGCATCATCCAGTGCGATTTCTGGGCTGCCCAGGGCTGTGCCACTGGCGTAAACCAGAGCGGCCCGATATCGTTTGCCAGCCCCGATGCTGGCATAGCGCATTGCCTGGTGAAGATTAGCCGGGGTTGTGTCAGCGGTCGGTATCAGCTTGTCCAGGCGCTGGTCAACTCGTTCCCGCCATTGCGCCCAGAGGGAATCGACAAATTGACTGTGGCTCACTCAGTATCCGGATCAAAAGGTATAGATTGCACGCCACCCTCTTTTTCCAGGAGTTGCTGGACCCGGGCCTCGGCTTCACGCAGATTGTCGCGACAATGGCGAACCAGATTCATACCGCGTTCGAAGTCTTTCAAGGATGTCTCGAGCGATTGCTCCGGGTTTTCCATTCTTTCCACAATCGTCTCCAGCTCTTTGAGCGATTTCTCGAAGTCACCAACGCGCGAGCGGGATTGTTTGGCCATGGTATCGTCTTTATTACTGAGCGGTCAGTCCTGCCTAAAGACAGAATCTATGATGACAATTCTAACTTAGCGCCCGATCTTCCTCCAATTACCCGGCCGTCGCCCCATTTGATAAGTGCAGGCGGCCGGGAGCCTTATTATGATCAATTCCAACGTGAAAACCCGATGTGGCGGGGTCATATTGGCGGAGATCCCGAGCGCTTCGTGTATGATTCGCGTCGACTCGAACTCAACTTCTGCCTGAATTACTGCACTGAATGGCTGCAACATACGACGCCTCAGCAATCGAGGTCCTGACCGGACTTCAACCCGTGCGCAGGCGTCCGGGTATGTATACCCTGACGGATCGACCCAATCATCTCGTTCAGGAGGTGGTGGATAACAGTGTCGATGAGGCGATTGGGGGATATGCCCACCGTATCTTGGTCACGCTCTACAAGGATGGCTCAGTCAGCGTCGGTGACGATGGCCGGGGTATGCCGGTGGATCGCCATAAGGGCGAGAAAGTCAGTGCCGTAGAAGTGATTCTCACGCGGCTTCATGCCGGCGGTAAATTCTCCGACAAATCTTATACCTATTCTGGAGGGTTGCATGGCGTTGGCGTTTCAGTCGTAAACGCTTTGTCATCCAAGCTTGAGGTGAGTGTGAAGCGCAGCGGTCACGAATATCACATGCAGTTTCGTGATGGCGTGGCCACCGCACCGTTAAAAGGGGTAGCTAAAGTTGGTGCGCGCAATACCGGCACCATATTGCGTTTTTGGCCCGACCCGGCATTTTTTGATTCTCCGACTGTCTCGGTATCCAGGTTAAAGCGGCTGCTCAAAGCGAAGGCGGTGCTGTGTCCCGGGTTGCGGATAGATTTTCGGGACGAGCAGAACCGGCGAAACAGTGAAAGTTGGGAGTACGAGGATGGCCTGCCGGATTATCTGCTGGGCCAGATTGGGGCCGCTGATCTCGTGCCCGATCCGCCGTTTGTGGGCCATGTCACCGATGCCGAGCAACAACTCGACTGGGCGCTGGCCTGGTTGGAGGATGGGGGCGATGCGCTCGCTGAGAGCTACGTTAATCTGATTCCCACAACGCAGGGGGGTAGCCACGTCACTGGATTCCGTACTGGCTTGACCGAGGCAGTACGGGAGTTCTGTGAGTATCGGGCCTTGCTCCCCCGGGGCGTCCGGCTGGTGCCCGAGGATGTCTGGCAGCGTTGTGCCTTCGTGCTTTCATTGCGGATGAAGGACCCCCAATTCAGCGGGCAGACCAAGGATCGGTTGTCCTCACGAGATGCGACAGCCTTCACCAGTGCGACGACTAAGGATGCTTTCAGCCTTTGGTTGAACCAACATGCTGAACAGGGTGAACGCATCGCGCGCCTTGCGATCGACAGTGCCCAGTCACGGTTGCGTTCGGCTCGCCAGGTTGAACGAAAAAA
>PBSU01000016.1 GCA_002726415.1 Acidiferrobacteraceae bacterium
GTTGCAGGCTTATCGATGGATTGCCGATAGCCGGGACGAGGCTGCCGATGAGCGACTCGATCAATTAGATGATAATTTTGCGTTGTATCGGTGTCACACAATTATGAACTGCACCAAAACATGTCCCAAGGGGTTGAACCCAGGACAGGCCATTGGGGCAATCAAATCCGCCCTGGCCAAAAGAAAAAAGTGAATCTTCGACCGCAGGTGGCAAAGCTTACCTGGCGATCACGCAGGGGAGCTCGCGAACTCGATGGATTGCTTCTTCCTTTTATCCAGGAGAATGCAATCCGGTTCTCACCAGGTGAGTTTGCCCGTATGGAAAGGCTTCTCGCACAGCCCGATCCAGTGTTGCTGGATTGGTTTCTGGGCCGAGCGGCACCGGGTGATCATGAGCTTGCGGATTTAATAAAGGAAATTCTTTCCTACTTGCAAGAACGCCGGTGCGCAGGGCGCGGGGTACTCAATCAGAAGAATCCGGCCTGATTACCGTATCTCGACACAGATCCGGGTCTGCCTGTGGGTAATCCAATGTGTAGTGCAGGCCGCGACTCTCACGCCGGCGTGCGGCACACCGCACAATAAGTTCGGATACCAAAACCAGGTTTCGCAGTTCTAGCAAGTCCTGATTGACTCGGAAGTTGCTGTAAAAGTCACGTATTTCCTCAGTAAGCAGGTTCAAGCGGTTCGCGGCGCGTTGCAGCCTGCGTGAGGTTCTGACAATTCCAACATAGTCCCACATAAAATGGCGTAGCTCATCCCAGTTATGTGCCACCACGACAAGTTCATCAGGGTCGGTAACCTTGCTTTCATCCCAAACCGGTGGGTCAGAAATCTTTGGCCGCCCCTCTTCGAGGTCCCGAGCAATCTTTTCGCTTGCCCGTTTGGGGAACACCACGCATTCGAGCAATGAATTACTGGCGAGCCGGTTTGCACCGTGTAAACCGGTGTGTGCGTTTTCTCCCAGCGCGTACAGACCGGGAAGATCGGTCTGGCCGTCGAGCCCTGTAGTGATGCCGCCGCAGGTGTAGTGGGCGGCAGGGACTACGGGAACCGGTTCGCAGGCCATATCAATGCCAAACTCAAGGCAGCGCTCATAAATCGCCGGAAAATGACGGGTAATATGGCTCTTACCTTTATGTTGGATATCAAGATAGACGCAGTCGTGACCCCCTCTTTTCATCTCATAATCAATCGCTCGGGCCACGATATCACGGGGAGCCAGTTCTGCTCGCAGATCATGTGCCGCCATGAAAGGCGTACCATCAGGCAACAACAGGACGCCCCCTTCACCCCGCACCGCCTCAGAGATAAGAAAACTCCCGGCGTGGGGATGAAACAGGCAAGTTGGGTGGAACTGTACGAATTCCATATTAGAAACAGAACAGCCCGCCCGCCAGGCCATTGCAATGCCATCTCCAGTAGAGGTATCAGGATTGCTTGTATAAAGGTATGCTTTTGACGCACCGCCGGTGGCCAGGACTACGGTATCGGCGCAAATGGTGACCACTTCCTCTGCAGTGACGTCCAGTGCGTATAGGCCGCCGACGTAAGGCATTTCACCCGCAACCATGCTGGGATAAATGATCAAGTCAACGGCGGTATGATTCTCGAGCACCCTGATGTGACGGGAGGCGAGCAGTTGTTGATCTAAAGTACTTACGACTGCCTGCCCCGTCGTATCAGCGACATGGGCCACTCGGCGATGTGAATGTCCACCTTCTCTGGCTAGATGCAACTGTTTTGGGGGCGAATCCTTCAGATCAAAATGTACACCGGAATCGCTCAGCCAATCGATTGCATCTGGTGCACCTTCGACGACGGTGCGTACCGCAGATGCTCGACAAAGGCCGGCCCCAGCAGTCAGCGTGTCCTGGATATGGGACTCGAAACTGTCGTGGGGGTCGAGAACGGCTGCAATACCCCCTTGCGCCCAGAGGCTCGAGCCAGAGGCGAGAGCCGACTTAGTGAGGACGATACAGTCGACCCCTTTATTTGCCAGACGCAGGGCTAGAGTGAGGCCAGCGAGGCCGCTTCCGACGATGGCAACTTGAGTACGGTGGGCAGTCATACAAAAAAAGAACGGGGCCAAGCCTAATTATATAGGGCCCATATAGCTTTAAGTTGCAAATACGCACCGAAGGCAGGTGCAGTGAAGGTGCCCGCAATATAAAATCCACCCCAGACGTAACATCCGTTGAAGCCGGCCGGTGAACCTCGCCCGGGCCGTGACATTCCCCAGAGAACATCAAACATGAACCCAGGCCATCAAAGCCGGATAAGGAATTTTGCGATTATTGCCCATATCGACCATGGCAAGTCGACTCTGTCGGATCGCCTGATTCAACACTGCGGCGGCCTTACTGATCGGGAGATGACCGAACAGGTTCTTGACTCAATGGACCTCGAGCGAGAACGCGGAATCACGATCAAAGCACAAAGTGTCTCCTTGGAGTACCTCGCCGGCGATGGGCAACACTACCAGCTCAACTTTATTGACACACCGGGTCATGTTGATTTTGCCTACGAGGTGTCACGCTCATTGAGTGCCTGCGAAGGTGCGTTGCTGGTCGTAGACGCCTCTCAGGGCGTGGAGGCCCAAACCGTGGCGAATTGTTACACCGCAGTCGATCTTGGCCTTGAAGTCATTCCTGTCCTTAATAAGATTGATTTACCCTCGGCAGAGCCGGATCGAGCCGCCGCAGAGATCGAAGATCTTATCGGGCTGGATTGCACCGATGCTCTGCAAGTGAGCGCAAAGACCGGTCTGGGTATTGCCAAGGTTCTTGAGCGGATCGTTGAGGCTATGCCAGCCCCTACAATTGGCTCTGAGGGTGCGCTGAAGGCGCTGATCGTTGATTCGTGGTTTGATAATTATCTCGGAGCCGTCTCCTTGGTGCGGGTAATGGAAGGCCGATTAACACCGCGGATGAAAATTCGAATGATGTCCACTGGAAAGAGTTACCTGGTGGAGCAGGTGGGACGTTTCACTCCCAAGCGGACCCCCGCGACTGAACTGGTCGCGGGCGAGGTCGGGTACGTTGTAGCAGGAATCAAGGATATAAAGGCGGCCCGCGTGGGGGACACCATCACCGGCCATGCTCATCCGGCCCAGGTGGCCCTTTCGGGATTCAAAAATGAAAACCCCGCCGTCTTTGCAGGTCTGTACCCGATTAACAACGCAGATTTCGAAGCGTTTCGAGACGCGTTGGAAAAACTTAGTCTGAATGACGCCTCGCTGTTATATGAACCCGAGGTCTCACCGGCTCTGGGGTTTGGCTTTCGCTGTGGCTTTCTGGGTATGTTGCATATGGAAATTGTGCAGGAGCGCCTCGAGCGAGAGTACGACCTCGAATTGATTACCACGGCTCCGACAGTGGTTTACCGCATTATCTGTAATGACGGTAACACCCATTTCATTCACAACCCCTCACAACTGCCGGACGCGGGCTTAATCGTCGAGATATTCGAGCCGTTTATTCAGGCGCGGATTCTGTGTCCGCAAGAGCACATCGGGGCTGTGATCAGCCTTTGCATTGAGAAACGCGGTATTCAGAACGAAATCAGCTACCATGGGCGCCAGGTCCTGATCGAATTCGAGCTCCCACTCTCAGAGGTTGTGCTCGATTTTCATGACAAGTTGAAATCGGTCAGTCGCGGTTTTGCCTCGTTCGATTATGAATTGATCGAGGACCGGGTTGCCGATATGGTCCGAATAGATATCATGATTAACGGCGAGCGGGGCGACCCGCTTTCAGCATTAGCGCACCGTGGTCAGGCTCCCTATCGGGCGCGTGAGTTAGTATCAAGAATGAGAAAACTGATCCCAAGGCAGATGTTTGATGTGGCGATTCAGGGCGCTATTGGATCCAAAATTATTGCCCGGGAAACCGTTAAAGCGTTGCGAAAGAATGTGACTGCCAAGTGCTACGGGGGAGACATTACCCGTAAACGCAAATTGCTCGAAAAACAAAAAGAGGGAAAGAAGCGTATGAAGCAAATTGGCTCGGTATCAATTCCGCAGGAAGCATTCCTGTCCGTGCTCAAGGTGGGCGACTGATATGGATTTTGCACTGGCACTTTTCATAGCGCTAATCGTGAGTGGCGCCATAATTTACTGGGATCGATTTTTCGGCGCACAGCGCCGCGCCTCGCGGGCCGGTGCGGACAGCACGGCTAAGTTACCGTGGCTAGTTGAATATTCCAGAGCATTCTTCCCCGTAATACTGGTCGTATTTTTGTTGAGATCCTTTGTGGTTGAGCCTTTTCGGATTCCATCGGGATCGATGCTGCCAAGCCTGTATATTGGTGACTTTATTCTTGTATCCAAGTTCCAGTACGGGATTCGCCTTCCCATTATCAATACCCGTGTTATTCCAATCGCAGAACCCGAGCGCGGCGACGTCATGGTATTTCGTTTTCCAAGGGATTCGGCAACTAACTTTATCAAACGTGTCATCGGTATCCCTGGGGACGTGGTTACCTATCGGGGCAAACGTCTGGCAATCAATGGCCACCCGGTGACGACTGAGCAAACCGATTTGACCTCTTGGTCCGATAGTAACCAGCCTACAGATCAGATGGTCGGGTTTTTTGAAACTATCGATGATTCTGTGCATACAATTCTGACTGATGGGCGACGCCAGGGGCGATCAATCCGGGTGGTGGTACCGCCAGGGCAATACTTCGTAATGGGAGACAACCGCGACCATAGCAACGACAGTCGTTATTGGGGCTTCGTTCCCGAGTCCCATATCGTGGGCAAGGCCTTCTTTGTTTGGTTTAGCTGGGATACCCCCGGGGGCGGTGGGGTCAACTGGGGTCGATTGGGCACCGTAATCCACTAGCGGTAACGATGCCGACTAAACACCTGCAACAGGTCATCAACTACCGCTTCACAGATGAGCGTCTTCTGGAGGCTGCGCTTCGTCATCGCAGCCTCGGCTCGATCCATAACGAGCGGCTTGAATTCCTCGGGGATAGCGTCCTGGGAATGGTGGTCGCACAAACGCTTTTCCAGCAATACCCGGATGCCAGTGAAGGGGAGTTGACCCGGTTGCGGGCGCAGTTGGTACGCCAGGAGACACTGGCAACCGTTTCGCGCCGTCTGGACTTGGGTCGCGCCCTGCAGCTTGGCCCCGCAGCGGGCCGTAGCGGGGGGGCAGACCGCTCGTCGATTCTGGCCGACGCGTTAGAGGCGGTCCTGGCGGCGATCTTCCTTGATTCAGATTTCCAGACCGTCAAGAGAGTGGTACTTTGCCTGCTGGAACCTGAATTGGCCGCGCTGAGTTCGGCCCCCCCGGAAAAAGACCCAAAAACCCGCTTGCAGGAGGCTTTACAGGGAGAAGGGCTGTCGCTGCCGATCTATCAAGTGATCGAAACCCTGGGGCTACCCCATGAGCGCCAGTTCGTAGTGGAATGTGCGGTTTCCTCTGCGGGTTTAATTGCGCACGGCCGCGGGGCCAGCCGCAAGGCGGCTGAGCAGGAAGCCGCTGCGCGAGCTTTTCGGCAGTTAAATTCAACCCAACAGCGCAATGCCTGATTCCCATCGTTTCGGAGTTGTGACCTTGGTGGGCAGGCCCAACGTCGGCAAATCGAGTCTGCTCAATACGCTGATGGGGACGAAGGTCTCTATTGTGTCGCGCCGCCCCCAAACGACCTGGAGCCGGATCGACGGGATTCGCACGGATACGCACGTGCAACTTGTCATTGCCGATACCCCCGGCCTGCACAGGCCCCGGAGAAAACTGCTCAACCGGATTGCGAACCAGTCGGCACGCGGTAGTGCAGCCGGGGCGGATCTGGTCTGTCAGGTTATCGACGCGCGCACCTGGAACTCGCGGGACGTCGCTGTCGCAGAACATTTCAGCGCCCAGGGTTTTCAATTGTGGTTAGTCTTAAACAAGGTCGATCTGTTGAATGATCTGAATCAGGTGCTACCCCGTATTGAGGCAGTCCGGACACATCAGTCGTGGGCACAGATAGTCCCGGTATCGGCGAAAACGGGCTACAACTGCGAGAGATTGTTCGAACTGCTCGCCGAAGCCGCTCCGATTGGTGATCCAAGCTATCCGGCGGACGAAGTGACGACGGCGTCTTCGCGTTTCATCGCAGCCGAATTCATTCGGGAGCAGATCTTTCGTCAGATGGGCGATGAAATTCCTTACGGGTCGGCGGTAGAGCTCACTCATTTTGAGGAACAGGCAGGTGAGTCGGTACGGCTTGAGGCGAGTATCTGGTGCGAAACGGTCGGTCAAAAAGCAGCGCTTATCGGTGCCGGGGGTGTCCGGCTGAAGAGCATTGGTATCGCGGCCCGGCACCAACTGGAACGGGTGTTGGGTCAGCAGGTTCACCTCGTGACACGGGTAAAAGTGAGAAAAGGCTGGGCCGATGATCGCAAGTCGGTTACCCAACTGGGTTACGGCAATTGAATTACAGGCGCGTCAGTGAGTAATCCCCGGGTCAAAGGCCAAGCGGGCTTTGTGCTGCATCATCGCCCTTACTCCGAGTCTAGCCTCCTGGTCGATATATTCTCCAGAGGCCACGGCCGATTGGCGGTGATTGCCAAAGGCGCTCGGGCGCGCAAATCGCGCGTGCGGGGGACTTTGCGCCCCTTTGCCCTAATCACACTGGGCTGGTCCGGAAAAGGCGAAGTCAAAACGCTTACGCAATGTGAGTCTACCGGGCCAGGTCTGAATCTCAGCAGGCGGGGGCTATTTTGCGGCTATTACTTGAATGAACTCCTGCTGAAGTTCTTACACCGCTTTGATGCTCATGAGACCTTGTTTGATCATTATTATGACTGTTTACTGCAGTTAGCTGATGGCGTGGATCATGAGATTGCCCTTCGGGTTTTTGAGAAAAAGCTCCTCGATGAGACAGGCTACGGGCTGCAGCTTGAGCGTGATCAAAAGAATGGCGCGGCGATCCAGTCGGAACGCCTGTATCGATACCTGTCGGGCGTCGGAGCTGTTCCATCTGACGCCGACGGAAACGAAGGGGTGTCGATTCACGGCGCTTCGCTCATCGCACTGCGAACCGAGATGGGATTCGATGGCAGAGTCCGCCGTGAGCTTAAATCCCTTAACCGGGCCATATTTCGAGTGTTGCTTGAGGGTCGAGCGTTTACTTCACGGGCTGTGTATTCACGTCTGTATCCGGCTCAGTCAGAATCGAACGCTCCAGTGGGGCATAGCACGGAAGGCGCAGCGTGATGGGGAAACCAACAAGGAGGCAGTATGGACCTGGGTATTAATATTGATCATGTGGCGACTTTGCGCCAGGCTCGCGGAACGACCTATCCTGAGCCGGCAGAAGCGGTCCGAAGATGTGAATCCAGTGGTGCCGATCTGATTACTTTGCATTTACGTGAGGATCGTCGGCATATCGTGGACGCGGACGTGTTTATGCTGCGCGACGTCATTACGACTCGGATGAACCTTGAGATGGCAGCGACCTCAGAAATGGTCGAAATCGCGCGGCGGGTGAAACCCGACGATGTTTGTCTGGTGCCTGAAAAAAGAGCAGAACTTACGACGGAGGGCGGGCTTGATGCAGTCGGGCAGGTTGGTTCACTCGTGCCGTTGGTCCAGGACCTTGAGACGCGCGGAATCAGAGTCTCACTATTTATTGACCCGGACCCGGCTCAGATTCAGGCAAGTAAAGAGGTGGGTGCGAGCGCTATCGAGATCCACACCGGAGGATTCGCTGAAGCACCAGAAACGGCCGGCATGGCGCGCGAACTCGACCGTATTATCGAAGCGGTGAAACTGGGCAAATCCCTGGGCTTGCGGGTGAACGCAGGGCACGGACTGAACTATGACAATGTCACCGAGATTGCGTCGATCGGAGGCATATCAGAGTTAAACATTGGCCATGCGATTATTGCACAAGCCGTTTTCTGGGGCCTGGACCAGGCGGTAAAGCAGATGCGGGCACTGATGGATCAAGCGGTTGGGTAAAGGGTTACTTTTTTCGGGGAGCAAAACCCTGGGGAATATCACCCATGTCACCCTCACCGAAGAAAAAGCCCAACATGTGTTGCTCCAACACTTCTATGGCTTGCGGGTCGGCGCTGCTAAGCTGGTTCTCATTGATGATAAGCACTTGCCGCTCTAACCATTTCTTCCAGCCTTCCCTCGAAACTGATTCGAATATCCGCTGGCCGAGCAATCCCGGATAAGGGGGGGTATCGAGGGCGTCTGCCTTCTCTCCAAGGACCACGCATTGGACTTGCGTCATGATAAAATTCCTACAAGAAACTGGTTTTTTATTAGGGTTATTGCGGTTTTGGAATAAGCACGCGGGTTCAATCCGCTGTTGCATCTACGTTTGATTTTACAGGTAATTGATGATGAATGACTTCTCAATGGAACTCGACCCGGATGCACTCCAGGTGACAGCGTCGGCGCGAGAGAAAATTGCCCGGCTGTTGACGGAGGCCGATTCTGGCCAGAGCGCGGTGCGCGTGTTCGTCACCGGAGGGGGATGTGGGGGCATGAATTACGGCATGACCTTTGCTGAGTCCATCAGTGACAAAGACCGCCAATTAAAGGATGACAGCGGATTTGCTCTGGTGATCGACCCCGTTGCGTTTCCTTATCTGTACGGTGCCGAGATTGATTTTCAGGACGATGGTGTTGGTGCGACCTTCGTTTTCAACAATGTTTTTCAGTCCGTCGGGGGCAGCGGGGCCTGTGGTGGCTGTGGTGGGGCAGGATAGGCACCACTGCGTTTAAAGCGAAATGCAGCCGCCCTGATGTTCGGGCTAAGGGCAGACGCCCTAATTTAGGTGCAACGAACCCGTCGCCTCCTGCCATCTGAGTGCCGGGATCGCGTATTGCTGATCGCCCCGGAGCGCAGCTACCACACGGGCGCATTTATAGCTGCTGCGCAAACCCTTGGCATCCGCCTTGTCGTAGCCTCCTTCGGTGGCGCCTGTTTGGCGCCGGTGGAGGGAGGGCTTCGTTTGCCTTCCCACTCCGCAGAGGCAGCGCTTGATCTCATTGCGCAAGAATGTCGACGGCATCCTTATGGTGCAATTCTTGGCAGTGACGATGCGACCGTGGCCCTTGCTGCCCGTGCCGCCCGGGATCAGGGTTTACCGGCGAACGGCGCTCAGGCGTTAAAGGTGTCGGTAGACAAACTGGCGTTTCGCCAGCGCTGTCAGCAACAGGGTATACGCACCCCACGGTTTTTTGTGGTAGAGCCAGGAAAGACCGCGCAACAGGCCCTGACGGGGCTTCCCTTTCCCTGCGTCGCCAAGCCAACCGGACTATCGGCGAGCCGCGGTGTGATCCGCTGCGATGACCGAGCCCAATTGCACGCCGCCTTGGCAAGGATCCGTGGGCTTCTCAAGACCGAGGGAAAACTCGCCGGTGCTCAGATACTGGTCGAGGAGTACATTGACGGTGAAGAGTTTGCGATCGAAGCGTTGGTCCGAGAGGGCCGGGTCGACGTCCTTGCGATATTTGAGAAACCCGATCGGTTGGCCGGCCCGTTCTTCGAGGAAACCATTTACCTTACCCCACCCCGGCTGGGGGAAGAACGCGTCGGGCAAATTACGACTGGCCTGGCAGAACTGTGTCAGAAACTCGGTTTTTTCCATGGGCCGGTACATGCGGAGGTTCGAGTGAACGCAGACGAGCTCTGGTTTATCGAGATCGCAAGTCGGACGGTCGGAGGGCGTTGTGGACGACTCGTTGAGTTCCAGACGGGCGTACGACTCGAAAGCCTTGTACTGGCCAATGCCCTGGGATTACCTCAATCGGTCACTCAATCGGAGGATGTATGTGGGGTTATGATGATTCCCGTACCGAAAGGGGGGCTGCTCCGGCGCGTTGAGGGGATTAGTGCCGCTCGTGCGGTAACCGGGATTGTGGATGTGGAGATCGATGCCCGGGAGGGGCAATTTCTTGTTCCATGGCCCGAAGGATGCGCGTATCCCGGGTTCATTTTTTCAAGATCGCATGCATTCCATACCGCCCTGGCGGCCTTACGAGAGGCGCACCGTCATCTCCAATTTGTCTTCGCGCCGACTTTTCCCGCCCAGATATCACGGAGCACGTCCTCCTAATTGATTTAATGATTAAAAACCAAGTAAAAACAATAAAATAGGGGTTCAACCCAGAAAACACCTTAGAGTGAGCTCAGTCGAACCTTCTGTGGAACCGCTGAGACCCCGGCACTGGGCGCCTCAGTATTGCCCTGAGAACGGTCCTGTGACTCCAAGCGGGCAGGCCCCGAACTGCTTAAACGCATTTTTTCTAACTCGAGTCAGTTTTGTATGCCNCTTGTGGCCGATTTTNGGGATCCACGCGCTTTTCTTGTTAGCAGGGCTGTGTCAGTATTCGGTTATCCGGCTCGGGCAGAAAAACACCTGCACCACCGGTTCGCGCTTTTGAACAACATACGGAGGAATCCAATGAGGAAGGCACTATTAGCCCTGACCATGAGCACGCTGCTTGTGGGGGCTGCAACCGCCGATGAGGTGAAGATCGGTATTATTCTGGGATTTACTGGCCCTATTGAGTCACTTACGCCCGATATGGCCGCTGGGGCGGAGTTGGCGATCGCCGAGGTTAACGCTGGCGGTACTTTTATGGGTGGTACCAAAGTCACCGGGATCCGAGGTGATTCGACCTGCGTCGATTCTGCAGCCGCCACCGCAACAGCTGAGCGACTGATCACATCTGACAAAGTCAACGCGATCATGGGTGCAGATTGCTCTGGTGTGACCGGCGCGATCCTTGCAAACGTCGCGATGGCGAATGGCGTTGTGATGATTTCCCCTTCGGCGACGTCTCCGGGGCTCTCGACCGCCGAGGACAATGGGCTTTTCTTTCGCACAGCGCCCTCGGACGCTCGGCAGGGGCAGGTGGTCGCTGAAATACTCGGCGATCACGGCTATAAGAGCGCCGCGATTACCTACACCAATAATGATTATGGCAAAGGCCTCGCTGACAGCATTGAGAGTAACTTTAAGGCCGCTGGCGGTAACGTCACCATTAATGTAGCTCACGAAGATGGCAAGGGTGACTACAGCGCGGAGGTCGCGGCCCTTGCCCAGGCAGGTGGAGACATCTTGGTGGTTGCCGGTTATCTTAATGACGGAGGCAAAGGCATTATCCAGGCATCTCTTGATACCGGGGCATTTGACGTCTTCTACCTTCCGGACGGAATGATTGGAGACAGCCTGCCTGCAGATATCGGTGATGGACTAAACGGTTCTATCGGTGACGTTCCTGGAACCGACAGCCCAGGTGCTAGCATGTTCGTGGAAATGGCCACGGCTGCTGGATTCAAAGGAGACGGACCCTTTGCAGCTGAGTCGTACGATGCGGCCGCGCTGATGCTGTTGGCCATGCAGGCAGCGGGTTCCACCAACAGCCAGGATTTCAAGGCCAAGGTGATGGACGTCGCCAATGCACCCGGCAAAAAGATCTACCCGGGGGATCTCAGCAAGGCGCTTGAGTTTATAGCCGGTGGTGGCGAGGTTGACTACATCGGTGCTTCGGCCGTAGAACTGATAGGACCCGGCGAATCTGCGGGGAGCTATCGTGAGATTCTGGTCGACGGCGGAAAGAATACGACCGTGGGCTTCCGGTAAATCACTTGGAAAGCGGCCCGGATCGAACCGGGCCGCTTTTTTTTCGCCGGCTGAAACGCTTTTGTTAGAAATCCACAATATATACAAGCATTTTGGCGGGATACACGCGGTCGAAGATGCCTCGTTCACAATAGAGCAGGGCAGTATTACCGGCCTAATCGGCCCGAATGGCGCTGGGAAGACCACGCTGTTCAACGTGATTGCCGGCCTTTATCCAGCAGATTCCGGGCGCGTTCTGTTTGGGGGGCAGGATATCACCGGTTTCGCGCCGCATGATCTGTTTGCGAAGGGTGTGTTGCGTACCTTCCAGATTGCGCATGAGTTTTCATCCCTGAGCGTGCGCGAAAACCTGATGGTCGTACCAGGAAGCCAGTTGGGCGAGCGTTTGTTGGATACCTGGTTGCGCCCGGCACGGGTCAAGGCCGAAGAGATCACCATCGGACAACGCGCCGACGAGGTTATTGATTTTTTGCAACTGAATCCGGTTGCGACCGAGCTGGCGGGCAACCTGTCAGGTGGGCAAAAAAAGCTTCTGGAACTAGGGCGCACAATGATGGCCGAGCCTAAGATTGTCTTTCTTGACGAAGTGGGGGCAGGCGTCAACCGCACGCTTTTGCGGACAATTGGTGATTCCATCTTACGTCTCAACCGTGAGCAGGGGTACACCTTTTGCATGATCGAACACGACATGGACTTTATCTCCCGACTCTGTGACCCGGTGATCGTCATGGCCTCTGGCAGCGTTCTCGCCAAGGGCACCGCTCAGGAGGTAATGAATAATGAGGCTGTGATCGAGGCTTATCTGGGAACCGGGCGTAAACACGCGCGCGAGCGGGTCACGTGAGCTTTCTCTTGGGAGAATCGATGTCCGGAGGTTATGGTGGAGCCGATATCCTCCACGAGTGCAGCATCGGTGTTGAGCAGGGCCAAATAGCGGTTGTCGTCGGGCCGAACGGGGCTGGTAAGTCGACCGCAATGAAAGCCGTTTTTGGCATGCTAGGGTTAAGGGAGGGCCGGGTCAGCCTTGAAGGGCAGGACATCACCGCTCTCAAACCAGAAGAGCGGGTGCAACTGGGAATGGGGTTCGTACCGCAAAGCGCCAATGTATTTACCTCGATGACCGTAGAGGAGAACCTTGAGATGGGCGCGTTTATCCGCCAGGATGATTTCTCTGAGACGATGGAACAGGTTTACGCGCTTTTCCCCGTCCTCAAGGAGAAGCGCTTCCAGAACGCCGGGGAGCTTTCCGGTGGGCAAAGACAGCAAGTGGCGGTCGGGCGGGCGCTCATGACTCAGCCAAAGGTTCTCATGCTGGATGAACCCACGGCCGGTGTTTCGCCCATCGTAATGGACGAGCTTTTTGACAGGATTATCGAGGTGGCCAGAACCGGAATCGCAATTATGATGGTCGAACAAAATGCACGTCAGGCGTTGGAGATTGCGGACCAGGGCTATGTCCTTGTTCAGGGGCGTAATCGCTATACAGACACAGGGGTCGCATTGTTGGCCAATCCCGAAGTCCGAAAGGCTTTTCTTGGGGGCTAGAAACGATGTTGGATGTTCTTAACGCACTCGCTCTGATAGGCAATTTTGTTGTTGTCCCCGCGGTTTCCTATGGCAGTCAGTTGGCTTTGGGTGCGCTTGGCGTGACGATGGTGTATGCAGTGCTTCGGTTCTCTAATTTCGCTCATGGCGAAACGATGTCCTTCGGCGCGATGGTGACCATCCTCGTGACCTGGTTTCTGCAGGAGCATGGCGTCGGTTTTGGGCCGTTACCGACCGCTTTGTTAGCGCTCCCTATCAGCATTCTCGCGACGGTGGCACTGTGCCTTCTTTGTGACCGATTGGTTTACCGGTATTACCGTACCAAAAAAGCCGTGCCGGTCACTTACCTGATCGTATCGGTGGGGGTNCTTTTTATCTTAAGCGNATTGATCCGCCTCATTATTGGGCCGCGGGACCAGGTTTTCGCCGATGGTACCCGCTTTATTTTGAAAGCCCGNGCGTTCAAAGAGATGACNGGCCTNGACCAGGGTTTGGCNATNAAGACGACCCAGGGGGTNACGGTAGTTACGGCAGTCATTATCGTCGCACTCCTTTTTTGGTTCTTGAATCGNACCCGTACTGGNAAATCCATGCGGGCGTATTCGGACAANGAGGATCTGGCGTTACTTTCAGGCATTAACCCGGCCAGGGTCGTCATGATCACCTGGATTATTACCGGGGCGCTCGCTGCGATCGCAGGTACACTTTATGGTTTAGATAAAGGCTATAAACCATTTACCTATCTGGGCCTAGTGCTTCCAATTTTCGCGTCAGCGATTGTTGGCGGGGTGGGGAATCCGCTGGGTGCTATTGCGGGGGGTTTCGTGATCGCATTCTCGGAACTCCTGGTCACTTTTGCTTACAAGCGCGTCATTGCGTATCTCTCGCCCGGCGAATGGATTCCCGATGGCCTTGTGCAATTACTCTCGACAGATTACAAGCTCGCGGTTTCGTTTGTGATTCTAGTAATCGTCCTTCTGGTGAAGCCAACCGGAATTTTCAGCGGTAAAACCCTGTGAGCGCCACTTTGCGCAATGTACTCCTGTTCGGGGCGATGGGGCTCCTGTTGGTCGCGGTTGCTGTGTTTCAAAGCGCTAACGTTGCGCTGGCCATTCTCAATTTGTGCCTGATATCCGCCATTATGACCCTTGGGATCAATATTCAGTGGGGCTATGCAGGCCTATTTAACGCGGGTGTGATGGGCTTCACGGCGCTGGGCGGGTTGGCAGCTGTGGTAGTGTCGGTGGCCCCGGTTCCCGAGGCGTGGGCGGCGGGTGGCGCGCGCGCTCTGATGGGGCTGGTTATCGGACTACTGGCCATTGCCGCCGGGATTGCTACCTGGAAGAAATTACCCGCCTCTCGACGGGTTCGGGCCTGGTCTACAGCGCTCGTCGCGGTATTGGGTTTTGCTTTGATGCGCGTAGTTCTTGATCCTGCGGTCGAGGCGATTGAGGCGGTTGAGCCAGCTAAAACAGGCTTTTTGGGCGGGTTGGGGATTCCCATCATGTTCTCTTGGGTGGTGGGGGCTGCCTTTGCGGCAACGGCTGCCTGGGCCATTGGCAAAGTAGCGCTAGGGTTGCGATCCGACTACCTTGCGATTGCCACGCTGGGAATCTCTGAAATCATTATTTATTTCTTGAAGAATGAAGACTGGCTCGCCCGAGGTGTGAAGAATGTAAACGGCTTGCCGCGGCCGGTCCCCTACGAGATTGATCTGCAAGGTGCGGCGTGGTTTCAGGATCTGGCGTTTCAGGTTGGGGCCCCTGTTATCGAACTATCGTCGATCATTGTGAAACTCAGCTATGCGTCCCTGTTTGTGCTCGTCCTGCTGGTGATTTTCTGGCTGTCTGAGCGCGCTCTGAAATCACCGTGGGGCCGGATGATGCGTGCGATTCGCGATAACGAAACTGCTGCAGGCGCGATGGGAAAAGATGTAACCTGGCGACATCTTCAAGTGTTCGTACTGGGCTCCGCGGTCATTGGTTTGGCCGGGGCCATGCTCACCACATTGGATGGACAATTTACACCGGCTTCCTACCAGCCGCTGCGTTTCACCTTCCTGGTTTGGGTTATGGTGATTGTCGGGGGCTCTGGAAATAATCTTGGTTCCATCCTCGGCGGGTTCGTGATCTGGTTTTTCTGGATTGAGGCCGAACCCATCGGGCTCGCCTTGATTGAATTTATTACGTCCGGCATGGCGCAGGACAGCGCCCTAAGGTTGCATCTGATTGAAAATGCCGCCCATACCCGCCTTATGACCATGGGGCTGGTTCTTCTCCTGGTGCTGCGGTTTTCACCGCGCGGTTTAATTCCAGAGCGCCAGCACTAAAAGTGCTGATTGGACGTTCCTCGCTTGAGCTTAAGGTAAGTCTGAAAGCGTCGCGTGGAGTTCTTTAAGCTCACCTGAATCCAGGGGTAATACCGGAGCGCGGCAATGGCCCAGATCGAACCCACGATATGAGGCAGCGGCTTTCACCGCCGCATTGTATACGTGTGACCAGACGAACAATTGCGAGGAGATAAGTTTCTCCCACAGGTTAGCCGCTGCGTTCAAATCCCCTTCTTTGACCATTTTGAAAAGGGCGACAGCCTCGTCTGGGAGGAAATTAACAGAGCCCCAGACACAGCCAACACAACCTGCGACGAGCGCTGGATAGGTGATAGGATCGCCCCCATTAAAGATCTTCCCGCCGGTCTGTAGAAGCTCCTGTATGCGGATTAAGTCGCCGGTACTGTCTTTGATGTATTCAATGCCGTCGACCTCCAGGAGTTTCGCAAACAGGGCCGGGGTTACATCAAACCCTGAATGCACAGGAATGTTGTAGACCATTACCGGAGCCGAACTCGCTTTGGCTACTGCCTCGTAGTGAGATATCACGCCGCGCTCGTCGGGGCCTTCGAAGTAGGGTGGCAAGACCATCACGGCATCTGCGCCGTGATCAATCGCATGGCGTGTTGCTGACAGAGTATCTTCGAGATAAATGCCTGAAGTCTGAGCGACCATTGCGGCACGCCCCTGGATGTGTTTTCCGGTGATCTCAACCAGTCGACGTTTTTCCGGTGTGCTGAGGTAGGCAAATTCACCCGTCCCACCGCAGGGCAGAATGATATCGACCCCGGATTCAAGCATGCGATCAACGTGCGCTAGGTAACGCGGTTCATCCACCTTGGTGCCAGTATCGTCAAATACCGTACAAACGGGGACGCAGACCCCTGTTAATCCCTTCATTTTCTTGGCTCCTTACTTTCGGGGTTAGGGCTTAGTATCATCAAAGTACTGGAAAAGTTTACCGAAAAATGAGGGAGATTTCGAAAGAAATTTTCTACTCGCAATGAACCCAGGAGAAACGAATGGATTCCAAGAAAGTGGCTATTGTCACGGCTGCGGGCGGAGGTATTGGTAAAGCGGTCAGTCAGGAATTGGGCCGGCAGGGTTACAACCTGGTGTTGATGTCCCGTAGTGATGCATCTGAAAACCTGGCGAATGATCTGGGGGGTGTAGGATTGCGCGGGTCGGTAACCGAAGCCATCGATCTTGAGCGCCTGGTTGATACGGCGATGAATAAATACGGTCGGATCGATGTCGTGGTTAACCATACAGCACACCCACCCAAGGGAGATCTACTGTCCATTGACGATGAGGCCTGGCATGCGGGTTTGGACATGCTGATCCTGAACGTAGTCCGCATGACCCGTCTTGTAACCCCCATGATGGAAAAGCAGCGTGGCGGCGCATGGGTAAATATATCAACCTTTGCCGCCTTTGAACCGGAGCAGGCCCTGCCGGTGTCGTGTACCTTGAGGGCGGGACTTTCTGCTTATACCAAACTCTATGCGGACCGCTATGGGCCCTCTAACATCCGCATGAACAATATCCTGCCGGGATTTATAGACAGCCTTGTCCATAAAGAATCAATCACCGAGCGCATTCCCATAGGGCGTATCGGCACGGTAGATGAGATCGCCAAAACAACGGCCTTTTTGCTCTCAGATGGCGCAGGTTACATCACGGGCCAGAATCTAATCGTGGATGGNGGCNTNACNCGACACCTATANAGCGCCAGAATTAAATGNCTCATCGNGCNCCCCATGGTGCCANGAANNNGAATCAGNCANGCCTGTAAAACTGGCTCCCCGGGCCGGACTCCAACCAGCAACCTCTGGATTAACAGTCCACNGTTTCAGTAAAGGACAGCTATTCATCATGGCCCACGGCATGGATCTTTGGTAAGCTTTTATCCCCCGACCCGGTTTTCTTCATGCGTCCATAGTTTGTTCGGCCCTAACCAATCGGCGGTGGCTTGTGCACTGGCATTATCGAAAAGCCAAGAATGATTTTGTCACTGATTACGGTATAGTCCTGTATGGACTTATGGAATCTTGTCTTTGTAGGTGCAACCGTTAGTATCGAGACATAAATTGGGGGAGATTTACTTATGAATAAGAATTCAACAGCAGGGATTTTGATTGGCTACCAAAATGATTATTTCGCATCAGATGGCATATTGACGGGGGTGATCGAGGAGTCATCAAAAAACAATCATGTGGTTGAGAATACCTTGGATTTGTTACGCACCGTCGATTTGTCGATGTTTATCACTACACCAATTATCTTCTCCGATGACTACAGTGAGTTGGCGGACCCTGTGGGTATTCTGAAGACCATCACAGAGGTTGGCGCATTCAAAAAGGGGACAACAGGATCAGAAACGATCCCTGAGTTGGAGGAGTTTAAAGACAAGATTACGGAAATCCCTGGCAAACAGGGCCTTAACGCCTTCGTTAATACCGATCTAGAAACCACACTACGTGAAAATAATATCGAACACGTAGTGCTGGCTGGCGCGGTCGCGTCTATTTGTATCGATTCTACCGGCAGGGCAGCGTTTGAAATGGGTTTTGGAGTTACAGTCCTGTCCGACTGTATTTCTGGCCGGACTATTTTTGAGCATGAGTTTTACTGCGAAAGCGTATACCCACTTTACGGTGGGGTAATGACTCATGCTGAACTAAGAGATGCATTAGAGCCGTGATAGATCCAGTCGAAGATGACGACCGTAGCCTAGCGACGCAGGTGCAGTATCGGATGATGGAAGCACTGTCCGAACAGAACAAGGCGCTTCAGGAGGAGATCGCTCAGCGAAAAAAACTGCACCAAGAGGTCATCGACACCAATGCATCATTGGAACAACGAGTGCAAAGGCGTACAAAGGAGCTCCAGCAGTCCAATAGGCAGCTTAACGATGAGCTGGTTCGGCGAAAACAGGCGGAGGAGCGTCTCGCACACCTCGCCAACACCGATGAACTAACAGGAATCAATAATCGACGTTCATTCTTTTCAAAAGGGGAAAAGCTAATTACAAACCCTGACAACGTCAGTTGTTTTTTTCTGCTGATTGATCTGGACCATTTCAAGCTGATCAATGATACCCATGGCCATGCGATTGGGGATCTCGTATTGGAAACAGTTGGGAAACATATCGAAGGGAGCGTACGCACAAGCGGAGCCCGACCTTCGACTCATGCATCGGACATAGCCGGTAGGCTTGGGGGTGAGGAGTTCGGTGTTCTATTGGTCTCGGATGATCTGGCTACTGCAATACTTGTTGCCGAACGGATACGCGAGACATTAGCGGAGACGATTATCGAAGTCGGAAATGACACCATCACGGTGACGGGATCATTTGGTTTGACCGAATATATTGTTGGTGAGGGCCTCGATGAGTTTTACCAGCGTGCGGATAAGGCCTGCTATGGCGCAAAGGATGCCGGGCGAAATTGCCTGGTGATCGAGCGGATCGAGGCGAATTCACGTAGTGGAACTAAGGAGGCGGTGGACCGCCCTGACGGCACTGTGGATCATGGCACTAATTAGCGATTCATCGATACCGTTGGGATTACTATGTAATCGAACCCCAAAGTATGCCTCAGGACAGCAGTCCTAGTAATCCCGAGCGACCATCAATATACAGACTGCTAATCCAACGAAAGTGGATGCTTTCGAAGCAAGCAATCGTAAAGTATTGAAATAAAGTTGGTTTACGCCGGAATAGACTGGCTCCCCGGGCTGGACTCGAACCAGCGACATATGGATTAACAGTCCACCGTTCTACCAACTGAACTACCGGGGATGACAGGGCCGGCAATGCTACTGTCCGACTTGCCTTTGGTCAAGCGCTAAGCTTGGGGGTCAGGTTTGTTCTAGCCGCAACGTATCTGGCCACCACCGGGCGCCCGGGCGGAGACGCGTGTTCGCCCGGTCAGATGGACGATGACGGCACGACGTTGCTGTGCATTCTTAGCGCACAACCGAAAGTGTCCGTTGGGCCAGGCGCCACCGATTGCGTTAAAGGATACACGTTCGGGTTTCCGCCAGGCAATTGAGACGCCACGTTTTGTAGCCGAATGCAGGATAAGTTCCTCACCGGCACTGAGACTGTGATCATGGTTTCGGTCAGCGAAGCCAATCCAGCCTGTTTCCCAGTCGGGTCCGCGGGTACACCCGATTTCAGGGTCCCCGGGGCAGAGGGTAATGCGCGTGGCTCGTCGTACCGCCTCGAGCCGGCCCAGGGCGAGATCGTGGACTAATGTGCTTGTCGCACGATGAAGCTGATTTGCGATAATGGCATCCCGATAGACGTTGGTACCGGCGAGACCGGCTACTGCCAAAATAGTGAGTGTAAAGATGAGTTCGAGCAGAGTGAATCCACCGTTACCCTTTTTGGGATTCGCCTGCAGATGCAAAGGACCCGATGGGTGTGGGCTCGCCATAATGGAGACCTTCCCATGTCTTGTCAGCGATTTCCGTGAACTGGGNCACTGAAAATGATGCGCNANTTTGTTCTTGAGAGCTCATTCAACCCCGCTGGGGATCAGCCCGAGGCNATTGCCCANCTNCTGGAGGGGCTGNANGCNGGTGAGGCATTNCAGACCTTGTTGGGAGTAACCGGCTCTGGCAAGACCTTTACGATGGCGCACGTCATCGCTCAACTCAATCGTCCAACCTTGATCCTCGCGCCGAACAAGACTTTGGCAGCCCAGCTTTATGCCGAAATGCGTGAGTTCTTTCCGAGTAACGCAGTGGAGTATTTCGTCTCTTACTATGACTACTATCAACCAGAAGCCTATGTACCGGCCAGCGACACCTACATCGAAAAGGACGCTTCGATCAATGAACACATTGATCAGATGCGACTCTCCGCGACCAAAGCGATACTGGAGCGTGAGGATGTGGTGATTGTGGCGACGGTATCGGCGATCTATGGCCTGGGGGACCCTGCTGCTTATCACGGCATGATCTTGCATCTGCGGGAAGGGGCACTGGCCAACCAGCGGGAGATATTACGCCGGTTGGCAGAACTTCAGTACACCCGTAACGAAACGGAGTTGCGACGCGGTACTTTTCGCGTTCGCGGCGATGTGCTTGATATTTTCCCGGCGGAATCCGAGCGTTTTGCTGTTCGCGTTGAGTTGTTCGGGGATCAGATAGAACGCCTGTCGCGTTTTGATCCGTTGACAGGTGAAACAGATGAGCAACTAACCCGTTTTACGATCTATCCCAAAACGCATTATGTAACCCCGCGTGAAAAGATTCTTGAAGCGATCGACAAAATCCAAGATGAACTCACCCAGCGGCTAGCGGTATTGCGTGACCTCGATAAGCTGGTTGAAGCGCAGCGCCTGGAACAGCGCACGCGCTATGATCTGGAAATGATGCGGGAATTGGGGTACTGCGCGGGCATTGAGAACTATTCGCGGTTTCTGTCTGGGCGCCAACCCGGAGAGGCACCACCGACCCTAATGGATTACCTCCCCGCAGATGCATTGCTCATTATCGATGAGAGCCATGTGACCGTCCCGCAATTGGGGGCCATGTTTAAAGGGGATCGATCCAGAAAGGAGAACCTCGTGGAGTACGGGTTTCGTCTGCCCTCAGCCATGGACAATCGGCCATTGCGTTTCGATGAATTCGAGGGGCTGGTGCCGCGCACGGTTTTCGTTTCAGCTACTCCCGCGATCTATGAGCATGAGCACAGCTCATCGGTGGTTGAGCAGGTGGTCCGGCCAACTGGTCTGGTCGATCCGGTCGTTGAGGTGCGGCCAGTGCCGACCCAGGTAGACGACCTGATGTCCGAGATCAGGGAAAGAACGGCCGCGGGCGAAAGGGTCCTGGTGACCACCTTGACTAAGCGCATGGCCGAGGATCTATGCGACTACCTGAATGATCATGGAATTCGTGTCCGTTATCTGCACTCGGACATCGAAACGGTAGAGCGGGTTGAGATCCTGTCCGACTTACGAAAAGGGGTCTTCGATGTGCTGGTGGGAATTAATCTACTTCGTGAAGGCTTGGACCTGCCCGAGGTGTCTCTCGTCGCGGTGCTCGACGCCGACAAAGAAGGCTTTCTCAGGTCAACTCGGTCCCTGATTCAGACGATAGGTCGTGCGGCTAGAAATGTCCATGGCCGTGCGATCCTGTACGCAGACAAGGTGACCGGTTCCATGGAGCGGGCGATTGAGGAGACCGATCGGCGCCGTGAGAAACAGCGGCGACACAACGAGCAGCACGGTATAACTCCCAAGTCAGTCGTCAAAGCTGTTACCGAGCTTATCGACGGGGTCAGTTCCGCTCGATCTGGCAAGGGCCAGTCTCGGCAGCCAGGCGCACCTGATCGACAGGCAACCGGGGCTGTGCAACTGCAACGACCTGAACTCAGCCGGAAGATTCGTGAACTCGAAGAACAGATGTATGCCTACGCGCGAGATCTTGAGTTTGAACTGGCCGCACAGACTCGCGATGAATTAACCCTGTTGATGCGGTCGCATCTGGCACCCAATCCCGAGGCCGCGTGAGTCGCCAATGCGGGCTCACCGGAACACCGTGGGGCCAGCGAGGGTTAGAGCCCAGCCTAGTCGGGGTAATCGTGGTGATTTGCTTTTGGAGCGCCTCAGTTGGGATGTTCTTTAGTTAATAGGCTGTTTATACTTCGGGCAAAATCTTCACCGAGGGGATAAGAATGGTAATGGATAACGATGGGTTAGGCGTAATCGCCAGAGAGCGTGGTGTATTTGTGGCTGAACTCCAACGAGAGCTGGACCATGCCCCCCAAGCAGTCTGGCGCATGCTCACAGAGTCGGACCGGCTGGTCGAGTGGCTTGCCTCTGGGAGCGTCGACGCGCAGGAGGGGGGCGCAGCTCGCCTTGATTTTGGCGATAGCGGTATCATCATTGACAGCGTTGTCACTGCTTTTGAGTCGGGACGGCTTATTGAATATTCATGGAGCAGTCCAGGCGAGCCGCAACGGCCGTTGCGCTTTGAGATCATCCCTCAAGGCGATGGATGCATACTTAAGATGAGCCTGACCACACCGGATGATGAGGACATTGCCCGCTCTTGCGCAGGCTGGGAAGCACATCTGATGATGCTGCTGGCGGCTCTTGAGGGTGTGCCCATCAAATTTCCTTTCGAGCGCTTCCAGTCAACGCGTGGGTCCTATAACGAAATGGTCCCCGGAGAATAGAAGCTATCGCCTTTCGAGGAGGCGGGAAAACCAACCGGCTGTTCGAATGCTCGGGTGCGTGCGCTGGTGTATCCCGGCCCACTTCATTCCAGCAGTGAATATTCGGAAAAACTGATAGGGAATGATGCTAAAATTCCCCAAAAGGCGCGTAGCTCAGCGGTAGAGCACTTGCTCGACACGCAAGTGGTCGGTGGTTCGATCCCACTCGCGCCTACCAATTTACCCGCGATATTGATTGAAGCCGCCTCTTGGGCGGTTGTTCTCGTATGATGCTTTATTACCTTGGCCCAGCGGTTACAGCGATGCGTTACGGTTTATGAAAATCACGCTGCCTGATTCCAGCATTCGGGAATATGCTCAGAGCGTTACCGTCGCCCAGGTCGCCGCGGATATCGGCGCAGGCCTGGCAAAAGCGACCCTTGCCGCA
>PBSU01000017.1 GCA_002726415.1 Acidiferrobacteraceae bacterium
CTACATTGCAGAAGTGGTGCGCGGCGGCCTACAGGGGCTGCCCGCAGGCCAATACGAGGCTGCGGATTCTCTAGGTTTGACCTACTGGAAGGCGCATCGGCTGATCATTCTTCCGCAGGCGTTGAAGATATCGATCCCGGGCATTGTGAACACGTTTATCGGTTCTTACAAAGATTCCGTGCTGGTGCTTATTATCGGCATGATGGATATTCTCGGCCTGGGCCGTGCCCGACTCAACGACCCGGACTGGCTGGGCCTGGCACCAGAACTCTACATCTTCATCTCGCTGTTTTTCTTTATCAGTTGCTTTGGTATGGCACGCTATTCCTTAAGCCTTGAACGAAAACTCCAAACCGGTCACAAGAGTTAACCTATTTTTTAGAGAACCTCATTATGAACCAAGATACTCAAGCCTCGGATACGACAGCCCCTGCCCCACCTTCCAGCGAGAAGATTATTACCATAAAGGGAATGCATAAATGGTTCGATGACTTTCATGTGCTGAAAAACATCAACCTGGAGGTGAGTCGTGGGGAGCGAATCGTAATCTGTGGACCTTCGGGCTCTGGCAAATCCACTCTGATCCGATGTATCAATCGGCTCGAGGAGCATCAAAAAGGCACCATTTCCGTGGATGGCACTGAACTGACTCAGGATCTGAAAAATATTGAAATTATCCGATCTGAAGTGGGCATGGTGTTTCAACAGTTCAACCTGTTTCCACACCTGACCGTCCTGGAGAACGTCACGCTCGCGCCGATCTGGGTACGAAAAATGCCCCGCGCTGAAGCTGAAGAGAGCGCGATGAATTACCTGGAGCGAGTTAAGATTCCAGAGCAGGCTTTGAAATTTCCCGGCCAGCTTTCCGGGGGACAGCAACAACGCGTTGCCATTGCGCGTTCTTTATGTATGAACCCGCGGATCATGCTGTTTGACGAGCCGACCTCTGCTCTTGATCCGGAGATGATCAAGGAGGTGTTAGACGTCATGATCGAACTGGCAGAGAGCGGCATGACGATGCTGGTGGTCACCCACGAAATGGGCTTCGCCACCGCAGTCGCCCACCGGGTCATTTTCATGGATGGTGGAGAAATCATCGAAGAAAAGCCGCCCAAAACGTTCTTCGAAAACCCAGAACATGAACGAACCAAATTGTTTTTAAGCCAGATCCTGCACCACTAGGCCCAACGGCCGCCATTCAGGCCAGCACAATTACCGCCTTTGGGTGAATTGCAATCCGAAGTCGCCTGCCGACATGCACCCCGTGGCGCCTCACGGCACCGGGCCTGAGCCTCATGCGCAACGGCTCCCCCCCGCTGCCCTGAACCAAAACTGTCGCCAGAACGGAGTCCCCCATTGAGATGACCTCAGTGACCCGGGCATGAACCAGCACCCCCAGGCTTGACTCGTCCGGATGCCCGTCTTTTACCAAAAATACATCCGATGAGCGGATTGTCCATGAAACCGGGGCACCTGGCTTTGACAGCGGACCAACGGCAGCCCTGAGCACCACCTCGCCCCAGCGTAAAGAAACCCCCTTGTGATCTGCACCAATCCATTGTGCCTGGACCAGATTTGAAAAATCCATCAACCGCGCCGCCTCAACGCTCGCCGGGCGCCGCAGTACCTCCGAGGTCAATCCATGCTGAAGGACCCGTCCGCGGCGGAGCAGGCATAGTGTCTGTGATAACTGCGCCGCTTCATCCAAATCGTGTGTCACGAGTACCACGGTCATTCCCAGGTTGGCCTGCAATCGCTTGAGCTCAACGTGCAGCCGTTTACGGGTGCTTCGATCGAGTGCGGAAAAAGGCTCATCCAGTAGCAAAAGTCGGGGTTTGCGCACGAGGGCCCGTGCCATCGCTACGCGTTGGCACTGGCCACCCGATAGCGCTGAGGGGCTTCGGGCCGCCAACCCACCGATGCCCACGGCATCAAGACAGGCCTGGGCCTGGCGTTTCCGTTCGACCCCGGGCAGGTGCAGTAGCGCTGCGGAAACATTCTCGATCGCACTCATGTGAGGGAAAAGCGCATATTTCTGACCAACAAAACCCACCGGGCGCAGATGCGCCGGCTGAAAAATACCTGTGTTGGTATCAGCCCAGATATCCCCCTCCAGAGAAATCCGGGCGGATCTTGTTCTCAACAGCCCCGCGAGCGCCCGTAGCACACTGGTTTTCCCACTGCCCGAGGGGCCCACGATTGCCGACAGTTGCCCCGGTGGCAGATCAAAATCGAGCGCCAAACCCGGACGGTCATGTTGGAGTGAAACGGAAAGCATCAACTTTGCCCAGCACCCCGTCGTGCCCGGCGATCCAGCGCACCGTACCCTAGTGCCACAGTCACCAATGAAATCAACAGCAACAGGGCCGCCATACGGCCAGCGGCAGCCGGGTCAAACGCCTGCACCCGATCAAAAATGGCGATCGACAGGGTGCGCGTTTCGCCGGGGATATTACCCCCCACCATCAGGACGACACCAAACTCGCCAAGCGTGTGACCGAAGGTCAGGACCGCTGCCGATAACACCCCGGGCCAGGCCAGCGGCAGCTCGACCCGGGCAAAGACTCGCCATGGACTCATGCCACAACAGGCCGCCGCATCATGTAATTCCTGCGAGACAGCCTCAAAAGCGCGCTGCACGGGCAAAATGGCAAAAGGCAGGTTCACCAGCAGGGAGGCAAGCACCAACCCGGGGAAGCTGAATACCAGTGACAACCCGAACCAGGCGTCGATCAGGCCACCCACCGGCGACCGAGCACCCATGAAGGTCAGCAGGTAATAACCCACCACGGTGGGCGGCAGTACCAGGGGCAGCGCGCAAATTGCCTGCAGCAACGGGCGCCCGCGAAACTCAGTTCGGGCCAACCAGCGACCAATGAGGATTCCGACCGGCAGCAGCAACACCAATGTCCAGCCCGCAAGTTCTAAAGAAAGACGAAGTGCGCTCCAGTCCATTATGAGGATTGTCCCGCCCTACCGGAATTGGGGCAAGTCACTTGGGACTCAAGGAAGGAGACTTCAGGCCATGGTCACGGAAAGCCGCTTGCGCGTCAGCCGATTGCAGATACTCAAAAAAACGCAAGGTGGCTCGATCGCTATTTTGCAACATGACCATCTGCTGGCGCAGCAGTACATCCGGATAAGTCGCTGCAGGAAGTAGCTGAAGATCTCCAATCCGGTTCAGTGCGGCCGCTTGCGCCAGTGATAAGGGAACCAACGCCGCGTCAACCCCGGCCTGGATGGAATACTGCACAGCCTGGCCTGCATTGGCGCCAACCAGCAACAGTGGTTTGATCTTAACCCACAAACCCGCATGCCTAAGTGCTGCGCGGGCCGCGCTCCCATAAGGGGCATGCTCCGGATTGGCAATAACAAACCGTTTTACTTTGCCGGCGTTCAAGGCGTGGTTAAGCTCTGCCAGCGGGTCGTCACTAAGTTCGAATAACCCGGGTCGAGAAAAAAGCGCTAGCACGCCGTGCGCATAATTTACCGGCACCCCTCGAGTCCAACCGGCATTGGCAAGCCGTAAAACATAATCCTCGTTAGCTGAGAGGAAAAGCTCGAACGGAGCCCCGTTTTCAATCTGCTGCACCAACGTTCCCGATGACGCAAAGACCAGGCGTACGGATTCGCCCGTCACCTCAAGGTAACGCCCGGCGACATCTTCGAGCGCCGATCGGGTACTCGCAGCGGCCGCAATCAGCGGACCCTCTTCCGCACTCCCTCCTGGGCTGATCAATAACCCAACCGTAGCCAGCACAAAGAGGATAAGTGGTCCTGACCGCGTCATGATTGCGAAAATTGGAGAGCAGGAACCTCAGCGATAATTTGCTGATTTAGCGTCACGTCATCCTTTCGCGCCGCGTGACACAACAGGTAACGCTGAAAGCGGGTCAAAGCCTGCCAATCCCCGCGAATTCCGGCACGCGCCTTGAACTGCGTAATCGGCTCGGGCTCGGATTCCTTAAGCCAATCGGTAGCGGCTTCAGTGACCGGGTCGGACTGCTCGATCATCCCCCGGTTCGCCGCAGCCAGTAGCTCACGCAACGCATTAAAATAATGGCGCCCCTGTGCGGGATCGGCAATTTCCAGCTCGACCAGAAACTGGCGATCCTCATCCGCCAGCGCCTGCCAGTCTGCCAGATGAATCCGTGCCCCGGCCAGATCGAGTTTCATCCGCACGACCAGCGGTATGAAATGATCCTGTGGATCAATCGTACGCTCGAAGGTGAACACCTGCTCCATGTTTTGTGGCTTGCCCTCTTTTGCGCTATTGGGTTTGCTGCCTATCGCACCAGCACTGCACGTATTGTTCTTGATACCTCATCAGCCGAGGAACCATGTTGAATGAGTGCGGAGATATCCCCACCACGACCGAGGACGTAGATCACACCTGAGTGATCTACACTGTACTCCAATGCGGAGCCCGGTGCCGGTACCGCCTGGTAAAGCACTCCATACTGTTTGGCGACCTGAGCGATCTGCGCGACTGTTCCCGTCAACCCTCTGATCGTGGGATGAAAAAAGGCGCTGTAGTCGGCCATGCGCTGTGGCAAATCACGCTCAGGGTCGAGGCTGATGAACAGCAACTGAACATGGTCCAACTGATCGGCGTCTAAAGTCCGTAACACCTGACCCAACACGGTCAACGTCGTAGGGCAAATATCCGGGCAAAAGGTGTAGCCAAAGAAAAGGAGCACCACTTTGCCCTGGTAATCGGATAGCGAGGCAGCGCCTGTGGCCGAATCGAGGGTAAAGTTACCTCCAAGGCCTGGATAAGGGTGCTCGTTGCCGGCAGGCAACGGGTCCAGCCATAAAACTTCGGCAAATACTTTTTGGGTTAAGACGGCGACAAGAAGCAGTGCCAACCCGGTCCTAGCACCCCAACGCAAGGTCATCAAGCCCCCTGACGTACGGCTCCAACCACCAACAGAATCAGCCCTCCGGCAAAAAGTACCGGGACGATGCCATTCAGCGCAAGCCCGGCACGCCATAACAGCATCGCATCAAGGGTCGCCAGAATCAGCAACACCACCCCAAGAAGTTTGGACTTGGTGCCCTTGCGAGGTTCCCCGGATTGGCGCTCGGGGTGTATCGTGTGCATCAGCTTCGGGCCCGCCGCGTGGCGGTACGCGCCCACCAGATCTCAATTAATAGTATCAGTACAAAGGCGAATCCGGCGAATAGCCAGGGGGTATTGCCCGGCTGGGGCTTGAGCAAAAGCCAGTACCAGGTGGTCAACGTATGAGCGCTATCGCGCTCGCCATTACTGCCGTCCCAGGCGGAGAACGCCACAGGGATGAAAGCTCCTTCGACAAACTGCAAATCCTCCGCCGGGTCCGCCGTGGTCATCGATCGGCGCAATACCACCTGCCAGGTGCCTTCGTGGTAGCTGCCGCTACCTTGTAGGCCAACCGCGTCCGCATCACGGGCAGTCGTCTCACCTGCGCTCCCGCGGGCTGTCACCAGAGACACGCTGGGGTCCGCGGTGGTGCTGCCGCTGCGCCAGAACCACAGATTAACCGGGTGGCGTGAATCGCCATGAAGGAAATACGGCTTCTCGGCGCCCACAGGGAGTGTCACCGGCAACTGAATCGCTACTGCATCCTCACTCAGGCCTGGCTCGGAGATTTTCTTTGCCGCCCCATCACCGGGAATACTGCGGGTGCGGTCGTCCCATTCCACATGAAAGCCGATCTCATCCTGGTTGTACAGTGCGCGCACCGTGATGGTGTCATTGGACGGAGTGAAGAACCGGTCGGGAGTAATCAACTGAGGTACCAGCAAAAAAGTGCTAGATGGTGCCTCCTGCCACTGCGGGTCTTCCGGGGTAACCGGGACCGGGCCTGCCACCCGCGTCGCCCGTATAACGATATTCTCCGGGCGTACCACTTTCTCAGTTTTCGCCAGAGAATTCACATAGTTGGCTATATTCCAGCGCTGTTCGATCGAGAGGCGGCCCTCGCTGGCCGGGTCATCAAATGAGGGCATCTGGGTACCGGCAATGCCCGTGGTGATGCGGGTGAAAATATCGCGAGGATCGTTGCTACCGCGGAATGTCCACGGCTTGGTCAGGTTACGCGGCCAGGTGCGGTAGCCGGAATCATCTTTAAGCTTTTTAACCGCATCACCCTTGCCAGATTGCCCGTGACACTCGGAGCAGCGATCATCTTCGTGAAAGAGCTTGCGCCCCGCTTCGACGCTTTCAGGCGAGATCGGCACCTGCGCGCCAAAATCGATAATCTGACCAGGCTCTTCCTCTTCTAGACCCGCCAGGGTTTTTAGAAAGGCGACCAGGTCGTTAATGTCCTGCTCGGTCAGTACATCACTCCAACCGGGCATGGCCGTGCCCGGCATACCATCATGAATCATGCGCACCAGATCACCATCAACGGGCACGATCTCTTCGAATGCCGTGGTTCTGATCTTGTACTGTGCCATCGTAAAATCGCGAGGCGGCGGGTTGAGTCGTTCTGCCGCCGGGCCCATACCATCACCGTCTTCCCCGTGGCACAAAGTGCAGCGCTGTACGTAAATCTGCTCGCCCTTTTCAGCATCACCCGCCGAAAATGCCGAGGTGGCCGTAAGCCCGATCAACAGCATCAGGGAGATTGCGATCAGCCGCACCGTTCGGCGTAATACCGCTGTGCCGCCCTGACCCACACCCCGACCGCTCTGAAAGTCTCTTAGGTTGAACTCTGCCGTCGCCATCTAATCATGCCCCCAGGACCGGGGTTGGTGACCGGTGTAGTCATACAGATACAGAATCACTTGCCAAATCTGTTCTTCGCTGAGGAAGTCCTGCCAAATCGGCATCGATGAAATCCAGGGGGTCGCTTCTTTGGGCAACCCTGGACCGCCCGTCGCGATCCGCCAGAACAGGAATGACTCCTGTAGCTGGGCGATGGTGCCAATATCCTGAAAATTCAGCGGCACCGGGTTTAGCCCTTGAGCATAGGGACCTTTCCCGTCCAATTTATCGCCGTGGCAATACTGGCAATTGCGGATATACACTTCACCACCAGCAGTCACCAATTCCCGGAACTGCTCAGGATCGTCTTTCTGCAGATGTCGGTACGGATTCTTCAGACTCATCAAGTCGAAGCGTTTACCGAAAATTTTCACTGAGGATGGGGGTGCAGGGTGTATAGACCGCAGCTCCAGCGGTGCTTCGTCACTAGGCTGCATTTGTAGAAAAACCGCCATCGCGACCAAACCCGGTACCACAAGAAAGACCACGTTTCGCCACCGTCGCCGGGCCGGATCCTCTGCCAGCGCTTGAATGGGGTGGACCAGTTGCCGGGTGCTTTCTTCGGTTGCGGTGAAGACCATGAGCACCCCGGTCACCACAAAAAACATGTACATCCCCATCAGGCTTTTCGGAATGGGTTGACCCAAAAACAAATCGAAGATCAACCAGAACCCGGTGTAGATACCGCCGATCACCAGGACCACCTGGGCCAGGCGTGGAATTTTCGGTATTTTTTTGATCGTGCTCACCGCAGTGACGCCAGGTATTGCACCAGGAGTTCGAGCTCACCGGCGTAGATTTCCCCCGCGTAGGTCAACGGCATGATTGGCGGGTAGCCATCGGCTATCTCTTCCGAGGGATTCAGAATTGCCCGGCGCAGGTAAGCGAGATCCCGGGTAGCCCCGATTCGACTGAGGTCCGGGCCGAGTTCACCGCCTTCTCCGGACAACTTATGACAGGTAACACAGGAGAACTTGGTGATGACTTCATCGGCGCTTGCCAGTGCGGCCCTGGGTGTTTCAGCGGGCGCATCTGACTCACTCCCCTGAGTCTGATCACCGGTGGGAATCTCAACGGTAAGCTCCAGGCCGGCAAGGTCTTGCAGGTAGGCGACGACAGCGCTGATCTCAACTTCAGACAGGCCAATACTCCCAGCCGTGACGCTGGGCATCGGACTGACCGAATCGCCGCTTCCCGCTTTGCCAAAGCCGGCGACGACATAAGCCGATGGCTCAACCAAAGACTCGACCAGGTACTCCTTTGCATCAGTAGCCCCACCCTGGTAACCCGCATCGGACAAGCGTTCTTTGGCGATGACCCCAGCCTGCTCCAACAGCGGAGCACGTCCCCCGACATCGTTATGACACAGCGTGCAGGTGCCCTTTCCGTTGAATAATTTTTCACCCAGAACAATAAACTGTTCCGGTGTCATCGCGCCCAGATCCAACTCTTCCTCCACCGGAGGGNGTGCNGGTTTGATCTCNGGTATCCCGTAGTTTGAAAATCCGGCGAAGAACCCGATCATCAGCAGACTGAACACCGTCACTTTGAGAAAATGCTTCATCCGCCGTGGNCCTCTTTCCAGTAACCCCGGGCATCGGTCCGCCGGCTGCTGATCTGGCTGAGCCAGAAAACAAATATCACCAGCACCATAAACAGAATAGTGCCAATTGAAACGATGTTGGCGGCATAACCCAGTGTCGGCGTGTAAGCCTCCGGCGAGGCGTCGCGAAAAACATCCGTCACGTGCCAGTGCTGGCGAATCCCGGATCGGATGTATCCCATCAAGCCCATCAGCCAGGTGAAGGCCACGGCCAACAAAAATAACGCGTACTGGGCCCGATTGGGCACTCTGCCCCAGTTCAGCGGAGCAACCTCGCGCGACCCGCGGTACATCAGGGAGTCCAGCGTGATACTCACCACAATGATGATTAATGTCGTCATCACCTGTGGAATCGAAGCCGCCACTTTATACACGGTGTTAGTGAAGTACCCGTGGTAGATCCCCAGAAACAGCAGGTTCGCTATGCCGGTCGTATAGAGCGCCAGTTGAGCCGCATTACCCGCATTGACCCATGCTACCGTGGCGATCCGGTTCGAGCGGCGATAAAAAAGGAAACTGAGCGCGGTAAACAGGATCATGATATTCACGGCTGTATTTTTTGCCGGCATGATTCCAAGCGGCCCTAGATATTTATGGTAAGGCCCGCCGAGCGCCTTCAGTTCCTCGTTGGTTAGTACCAACGTATGCGGCGTAAACCAGACCAGAAAGCTTCCGATAATCACAATCGCCAGATACTTGATGTAGCCGTTGTAGCGTGCTGCGCCGTCGCTACGGCCCATGCCACACCACAGGTAATAATTAGCAGACAAAAACAAGGTGCCGATCAATACCGCCTGGATAATAAAAAGCCAGGCAAAGATTCCACCCATCAGGGTGATACCCATCTGCTGGCTATAGGCATAAATCTCTGCTGCGAGGTAATAACCCGCAAAAGGTAGCGGTAGCAGTGCCAGGATGGCGATAAAGTTAGCGTTGTATCCCATCCAGTCGTAGTGCGCCCGTTCCTCGGCCCGGCCTGCACTGAGAAAACGGAAAGCGGCATAGGCTCCCACAATCGATCCGCCATAGGCAATGTTGGCGATGAAACGGTGCAGGTTGATCGGATTCCAAAGATAGTTATGCATTGCGACCCAGGTGTCTCCGGAAAACACGCCACCTGGATCGATACCGGCGGGACTCATCATGAAGGTTACCCAGCCGTTAGCCAGGAACATCAGGGTGGTGCCGACCGCATTCAGTAACAAGCCGATACTCAGGTGCAGCCACTTGCGGAACCCACCCTGCAGCCAATGCCAGCCGTAGTAATACAAATACAGGGCCGCGCTCTCGGCGAAAAATGCTAAGGCGTAATAAAACATGCTCTCGCCGAAAATCTCGCCGAGATAGGCAAACAGGTGCGGGTAAAATATGATGAGGCTGAAAAGTAACAAACCGCCCAAGATCGCAGTCAACGAGTAGGCAGTGATACTGATCTTGATGAATTCGTAAGCCATATCGTCGTAACGCTTGTCCCGCGTCTTCATGCCGATAGCCTCGATAATGAAAACAAAGATCGGTACGGCAAGTACAAAAGCGGCAAACCACAGGTGCAACTGGGCGATCAGCCAAACCGTAACCCGGCTGTTGACCCCCCGCACCGTCGGATAATCCGTCGCGGTCAGATCCGGCGCGCTAATGCCGACTGGACCGGTCTCCACTGCCTCCTGCGCTACCCCAGGCGCATTATCAGCCGCCGCTGCCAGCAGGTCAGTTGCCCCTCCAAGTAACATAACCAACGCGAGGACAACGAAGCCAAGCAGCCTTCGAACAGAACTCGAGCCAAGGGGATTCTTTGCGTTGCTGAAAAGCATCTGGCCGTTGATCATTTTTTTTCCGGATCGCCCACGGCTGTTATGGTTGAAAGAAAAGAGTCAATCCGTTCAGCTTCATGACCGCGAAATCCAGGCCCAGAAACAGCAACGCGCAGGTTGCGAAGGTAAGGACAAACCAAAGTGGTGCACTATTCATTTTCTTCTCCGGTGCTTGCCCGCTTAATTCGCGGTACCCGCAATTGCCGCATGCGCAACCTCTGTTTCATTCCAGCGCCGCCAGCATGTAGTCGACCGCGGCGCGCACTTGCGCCTCGCCCAGGGCGGCGTTGCCGCCTCGAGGTGGCATAATCCCGGTGGCACCTTGGAAACCGTTAATCGCATTGCCATAGAGTGCTTGGGGTCCGGCGGCAACCCGGCCCCGCCATAGGTCCTGGTCGCCCAGTTGCGGGGCACCGGCAATGCCCGTGGCGTGACACACTGCACAAGCGCTCTGGTAAACCGCTTCACCGTCCACAGAAACATTGGCGGTGTTGACCTGGGCCCCTGCTTTGGTGACCAGCATCTTGCCGACCGGGGCCAACTGCTCACGCAGGGTTTTTTCCTGCAAAGCCTGATTTTCAGGGCCCGCTGCCGGGCTGCTAAGGAACCACCAGAAAAAAACCAGTACAGCAAGCGCAACCGTGATAAACACGCCAGGCCCGGCCCAGATCGGGATCGGTAACCGGCCCAAACTGTTTGCGGTTGGTGAGTCTGGCACTGCCATATCTTTTTGCAGCTCCGATTACAGGACGTAAAAATAGAGAATCAGCACAATCACCACCAGGTTGATACCCATGCCAGAAAGGATCACACCGTTCGCCAGACGCTTTTTCCAGACCTTCATCGCACTAAGACTGCCGGGCTAACTTGTCTTGCCGGTGCAGTTACACAACTGGCGCAGGTATCCCACCAGCGCTTCGACCTCGGCGTTTGTCAAAGTTTTGCCCCACGGCGGCATCATCGGTGACTTGTCTGCGATCGGCCCCCCATCGATAATGACGTTGCGGATATCTGCGTCCGAGATTTTCTCCATCTCGGCCGTCTCCGTGAAATTTCTGGGATCAACCGGAAAATCCCCGGTAACGTTAGGACCATCACCCTCACCCCCGGTGCCATGACACTGCGCACAATAGAACCCGAATAACGCTTCGCCATCCGCTGCCTGTGCTGCCCCGGTGAAGGCGGGACTCAGGGCCACTATCAGCAGAGTTGTCAGAAATAGTCTGGTCATGTTCAGTCTCCGCTTAATCGATTACTTGAATGTCGCAACGTGTGCTGCCACGTTTTTCATATCCTTATCACTCAGGACTCCGACGAACACCGGCATCATCTTTACCGGTTTGAATACCTTCGGCTCGCGAAGATAGGCCAACACCCAGTCCGGATTAAGTCTTTTCCCGGCACCGATGAGTGAAGGCCCTGATAACCCACCGGAGAATTTTTTCTTGGTGGGGAACTGGTGACAACCACTACACGGCATCTTTTTGATAAAGATCAACTTGCCCTTCAGATTCTTCTTTTTTACCTTCACCGCGCCGTCCTGCACGATGTCAGATCTGAGACTCATAAGGTAATCCGCCACCGGACCAACCTGGTCGGCGCTCAAAACTGCGTGGCCGCCCGGATTAGGCTCCATGACCGAATTAAATTTCATTGGCCGGATTGGCTGTGGATCCACCAACCAGGTCTCGAGCCACGGCCGCTGAAACTTACTGCCCGCGTACCAGAGTTCGGGGCCTTTCTTGGCAAGCTGATCCGCAATGGTTTTTTCAGTCGCAGGCCCTTGCGTATAGTGGCATGACTGGCAACCGTTTGATTCAAACACCGCCTGACCCGCGGCAGCGTCTGCCCGGGCGAGGGAACTGGTCATCACCAACAGAACCAGCGCGGGGAATACACTTACTCCTGTTTTCATCCTAACTGTCCTCTTGCTATTTGGAATCATTTCCCTTCTTCTGAAATCCTTACGCCATCGCCGCCACACGCCGGCGCTCTTTGCGTACCAGCCATAGACCGAGTGCGCCACTGGCGAGCACGGCCAGCAGGGTGTAGAGGTAGATCTTTATCGGTACCGGCGCTTCCAGGATGACGCTGTGCCAGGTAGAAAGGCTCATAATCAGGCCGTGTTCTCCATTGGACCCATCCCAGGCATTGAGGGCCAGAGGAATAAACCGGCCCTTGACGAACTGGATATCATTGCGATCGTCGGTCAGGAGCGGGCGGCGCATAATCACACTCCAGCGACCCTGGTTCCAGCTCGCGACCGCGTTGACCTGCTGTTGTTCCCCGGATTGCGCCTTGGCCGGTTGTTTCCAGCCACGGGCGTTGCTTTCCTGTACTGCCTGTCCCGCGTTCCTCACCGCCTCGTCTGAGCGCCATTGCCACAGGTGGACGGGGTTTGAGGAGTCACCACGAAAGAAATGGGGCTTTTTCGTTCCTTCTGGCAGTTTCACAGGAAACTGCAGCGCAATCGCATCTCTGAAAGTCTCCAGTTGCCGTGGCACCACATCGTTGGCAGCAACATAGGAATTAAATGCCCCCATCCGTGAGATTTCTTGTGGATCAAATTCGATTCCGCTTTGATGAAGTTCATCCTTGAACGGATCGTCCCATTCGATCAGGAAGGCGATTTCCTCAAGGTTATACAAGGCCCGAACAGTGGCCAGCTCGATGCTCGGGTTCTGCCACCGGGGTGCTGCGATGACCTGTCCGGTCAAGCGGACGTCCATCGGCTCGGCGGCGAGCCAGTTCGCCTCCCGCGGGTCGTTAGAAATTTCCCCTTCGATCTCCAATGCCCTGAGCACTTGGTGGCCCGTCGGTTGATGCTGAAGTGACTTGATGAAATTAGCCAGGGCCCAGCGTTCTTGCTCAGACAATGCATCAACAAATGAGGGCATGGGTGTACCGTTGATACCGGTCGAGAAACGCATATAGATGTCCTCCGCCTCGCTGCCCGCCTTAATCTTCCACGGGTGAGTCACGTTACGAATCCGGATCGGGAAGCCCCAGTCATCGGTTCGATCGAAGGATTTCTGGCCGTCGCCACGGCCCAGTTTGCCGTGGCATTCCCAGCACTTGGCGTGCTCAAACACCTCTTTACCCTTGGCCACCAGGGCTTCGCTGTACGCTGGCCGTTCGGAGGGCAACGTGACGACCAGGTCATTTTTAACCGGGTCCAGTTCCGGATCCTCAAATTCGACAGCAAATGACTTGATGTAATCGATCACGGCCCAGCGTTCATTTTCGCTCAGCCCGTTTTTAATCAAATCACTGTCAAAGGCCTGCATCGCAGTACCAGACAGTCCCCGACTGACTGTTCGAAACAAATCTTCATCGCGCGGCAGTTCGCCACTTTGTGTCGTGCGGAACTTAAAAGTACCCAGAGTGAAATCCCGTGGCCGGGGGTCTAAAAAATCGGCTGCCGGGCCATTGCCGTCCCCGAGCAGGCCGTGGCAGAAGCTGCAACGGCGCAAATAAATCGCAGCGCCTTGAGCCAGGCTGGCATCGGTCATCTGGGGCCTGGGTCCACTTGGCACCTGCGCGCCCACCGCAACCCCCCAGTTCAGGATCAATACGGTAAAGATTGTGGCCACGCGATATTTCATCAGTGCGACTCCGGTATACGCGGGGTTTTTTGTGCCAGATCGTATTCCGCAAGGATGATCTTCCAACGTTCTTCCTCGCTGAGGTTCAGCTTCCATACCGGCATCGCCGAATCCCACGGTGTCGCCTCGGTTGGCAACCCAGGTCCGCCGTTGCTGACACGCCAGAAGGTATAACCTTCTACAATCGTTTCGATCGTGCCGTTGTCAGTAAAATTGATAGGCCGTAGTTTGAAGCCGTCGGCCATCGGCCCGTCACCGGCCACACTGTCGCCGTGGCAGGGCCGACAGTTCATCGAATAAAGCGCCCGACCCTCAAACAGGTGTTTTTCCATCAGGGCTGCGCGGGCCGAATCGGGATTGACGCTGCCCCCCGCTAACTCACCCAAAAAGGCGCGCATCGGCGCAGTCGGGATAGCCTCGAGCATGTGATCGGGTTCAGTGTATTCAGCCCAGTTGTCCAGGTCCGCCCGCAGTTGGGGAATAAATCCAACTTCGTTGGCCTGTGCCTGCTCAATAAATGCATCGACCTCGGCGTCGGATGGGTTGGCAAAGGGGTTCTTCAGATCCTCGTTCTTTTTGGGAAAATTCGACGAGGGGTGCTGGATGCGCAGCGACGAGGGCTGTTGCACCTTAGGTATGGTCACATCGTAAACCTGCCACCCGATCAGCGCCGGTACTATTAGCAATCCCAGAGTCCGCGTTGCTCGGCCGTACTCACCGCGCAAGAAACGCTGGATGGGGTAAAGAAATTCCGCCAGGTGCTCCTCGTTGAAAGTGACCAGTAAAAACAAGGCAATGATCGTCAACAGCATATAAATGAACATCAACGTGCCAGGTACCGTCAGCGGGAATGGCATCCCCGTGATCTCGCGGGACAGCACCGGGATGCCCCACTTCACCAGAGCGTAGATCAACACCAGGGTCAACACGACGGTCCAGAAACGAAGGGTTAGCGGCTTTTTCACTGTGCGCCTTCCTCGGCCGAGGCCTCGTCACCTTTTTGCATCATCAGGTAAGCCAGCACGTCCTGAAAATCCTTCACGGTGAGCATTTCAGTCAGATCATTAGGCATGACGCTGGCACCTTCGTCCTGCTCGATCTCGCGGATATCCTCGCGCGGTATTACCGCTACCTCGCCCGTTGCCTTGGTGATCTGTACCTCTGCAGGCGTATCTTTAGACTTAAGGCCGACATGTTTTCGCTCATCGGAGTTGGTCACTACCACCCAGGTTTCAAAGCCCTCGCTGATCTTTCGCGCCGGACGGAGGATCGATTGCGAAATGAACTTCAGACCCTTTTCGCCGATACGGGAAAGATCGGGACCGATACCACCGCCTTCGCCGGCGATGCTATGGCAATCAGAGCAGGTATCGGCGAACATCTCCTCGCCGTTTCCCGGGTCGCCACCACCCGCTGCGCTCGCCGCCGCAATCCGGGCGTAGTAACCCTGAGCCAACTCACCTGGGTTCTCAATGTTATCCAGATCGAGATCGCCGCCTTGACTCTGCAGGTAGGCTATTACCGCCTTGATCTCCTTGAGATTCAGCGAGATCGGGGGTGCATAGACGATCGCCATCTCATTTTTGTAACCTTCCACCAGATAAGCGTCAGGCTTGGCCAGACTCTCCACCAGGTAATCGGTACTGTTGTAATGAACCCCTGTTTCTTCGGAACGTTCCTTGGCGCGCTGTTCAGCCCGGGCGCCGATCGGCAACGGGAACTTCTCACCGAACTGGCCGAGATTGGGGCAACGTACCGCGCTTCCTTCTCCACCCAGGCTGTGGCAGGTAAAGCAGCGGCCTTTGCCCCAGAAAATCGCTTCGCCCCCTTCCGGCGTGACCTCGACCACACTGGCCGCCTTTCGTTCGCCCCCGGTCATGGCGGTGATCGCCTGTCCGACCCACATGTAGGCACCCAGGACCACCAACAGAAACACGAATACCCGCCCAATGACACTGGAACGCATTGTTCTAGCCCCCCGCTCGCGGAGTCGATGACGAGGCCGGTCCGTCGGGCGCGTCTGCCGGTTTTTCTGATGGCTGATCCGGCGCTTTGTTTTTTGCGGCAATGCCACCAAGCCAGAACATAAACGCAACGCCGACCATGAACACCAACACTGCCAGGCTCACCATCTCAGTCATGGTGTAGTTACTAGGGGTGTACGACCAGGGCGAGGTATCGCGCATCACCCCGAAAATGTGCCAGTCGCCACGCAAACCGGATCGGATGAAACCCATCAAGCCCATATTCATCGTGATCACAAACGTAAGGAGCAGCAAGGCATACTGGCTACGCACCGTCATCTTGCCCCACTGTAATTGGCCCAGTTCCCGGGCACCGCGGAAAAGGTAGATGTCAATGGCTGTCACCAAAATGATGCAGCTGATCAACTGCAAGAATTGGGAGACCGCGATGTTGCGAAGGAACGGTGAGGCCTTCTCCATGACGACGAAGCCGTACACACCGAGGAATATCACCACGCTTAAGGCTGTCACCGCCATGTAAAGGCCCTGTGCGAGTTTGCCGTGGTCGCGCAACGCAAGGATAACGGCGAGTACAGCCATCGCGCATTCAAAAGCTAACAGGTAACCCACCGTTCGAAAATAGTGTGCCCGGTCTGCCGGCAGATCGAGGTCAGCCGGATCCAGGTTGAGCATCGACAACGCGTACTGACCCACAATAGCGACTGCGACCAGCCCAGCCAGCGAAATCACGATCTGAGGAATGCGGCCTTGTTGACTGATCGGCACCACGTCGCTTTTGTTGCCGCGACGATAGAGTAGAAAACTGAAGAACGTCGACAGAATAATCAGGTTCACGACCGCGTTCTTTGCCGGCATCAGGCCCATAAACTTCAGCGTCGGGTGGTACTGGCTACCCCCCATGTCACCCACTTCTCCGCTGGTCAAGGGCAGGTTGTGCGGCGTAAGCCAGATCGCGAAAGAAATAATCAGCGCCCCGAGAATGAACTTGATGTATTTGTAGTAGCGGTCTGAGCCGGGTATCCGGGTCATGCCACTCCACAGGTAGTAATTACTGATCAGGAAGAGGGAACCCACTAACATCGCCTGGATGATAAAAGTCCAGGAGAAATCTCCCCCCATCATATTGTTACCCATCACCGCACTGGTGGAATAAACCTCACGACCGAGGTAGTAACCTGCAAAAGGCAAAGGAATGAGGCCGCAGATGGCTACAAAGTTAGCGATGTACCCCATCCAGTCGTAATGGGCCCGTTCGGCTGGGGTCTTTGCGCCAATAAACTTGACCGCGGCATAAGCCCCTGCGACCAGCCCCCCGAATGCCAGATTGCCCAGCATCCGGTGAACCGCGACCGGTGTCGCGAGAATATTCTCAAACACCTGCCAGACCGTACCAATCAGTTCGCCTTCCTCGTCCACCCCCGCTGGGCTCATCATGAATCCGGCCCAGCTGTTCGCCAGTTGCATGATAGCGGTGCCAGCAATATTGAGCAGGATGCCTATCAGGATGTGCGAACTTTTGAGATCCTTCAATATCAGCACTCCCACTCCCAGCGGCAGGATGTACAACAGCGCAATGAAGGAGCGCGTATCCCCGCGCATCTGTAGGCCGAACCCACCAAATAGCAGCACCACTGCAGCGCCGATAATCAGAATCCCCAGCCCCCTGAAAAACCACTGCAACTTGACAGGGAAAGGGCCACCTCCTTGCATACGGTTCCAGCCGTAGTAATACAGGTATAAGAAAAAAGTCTCGGCAAAAAACAGTAAGGCGTACATGAACATGACATCTTTGAACAAGCCGGCCATGTACCCCATAAAGGTCGGATAAAGCGTGAACAACGCAAAGGCGAGCAGCCCTCCCAGAGCTGCGGTAGTGGCGTAGGCCACACTTAAAAGGCTGGTGAATTCGTAGGCAAGTTTGTCCAGTTTTGAATCCGCGCCACGCCAGCCAACGATCTCAACGATAACCGCAAACAGCGGCACTCCGAGCACAAAGGCCCCGAAAAACAGGTGCATCTGCGCCAGAAACCAGACCAGTCGGCGCGAATCGATCCCCATAAACTGGCGATACTCATTGGGCTCCAGCGCGAGTACCTCAGGGGAAAACAAAGCCAGGGTTACACCCAGCACAAGCCAGCCAGTGCCACGGGACGTCTCGCTTCTTAACTGTATTTTCGTCACGTTATCACTGCCTCAAATTTCTCGGTTCTGCCCATCTAGACTCACCACAACGGCTGGCCAGTGAATTGCCTGGGAATCCTGCCCTGACCGGAGTGAATGGTTCATCTTTGGTGTATGGTGGTTATTGTGTTGCGGAATATGTGAAGTTCGCTTGCGCTACACCCTTGGCCGGAACGCTGATGGCCGTTTTTTGAATACCGAATCGTGGATGCCAGGCCTTGACGGTATAGTCTCCCGGAGGCACATCATCGATCGAGTAAGAGCCATCCTCCTTAACCACCACAGCATAAGGATGCTGGGGTGCCATCATGAAACCGAACATAAAATTATGTGCCTCACAGTTCACACTGATAAACGAAGAACGCCGCGGCTTGAGCTTTTTGACAATGTCTCCTGGATCGGGTTGGCCGAAATTGAACATGGTGCGCTTGACTACCCTGCCTTTTTCTATCCCGATCATTTCCCGGGTATTAATGTTGTGCAGTACCGAATCCGGGTCCGCATGCCGGATGAGGATTTTGCCCGGCTTAACTACCTGCACCCATGGGTGAAAACGACAACCTTCCTGGAGCACCATGTAGCTGCCTCCTTCCGGCGTCCCCCATTTTTTTCCTTCGCCGATCTTGTCGATAAAAACGAACATCCCACGCAACGCACCATCCTTAACGTCAACCCAGACAACCTCGCGGTATCCGGTTCCTTGATCGTCACACACATCAATGTTCTTGGTAATTGATATCTTGTCGATTGCATCAACTGGAAGTTCACCTTCAAATTTCACCTGGCCCTTAATACTGCCGCCGTCAACCACATCGACTTCGGAGTACTTCTTGGCGGCACTCGCAGCCAAGGGCAGAATCACTAACAGACAACCCGTTAGCACCAGTCGACCTAAATAGTTGAATTGCACCATGAGGTGTTTCTCCGTTGATTACAAAGGTTGTGTAAGAGTCTGGCCGCTGGCCAGCGGGGTCTGGGGCAAGCCTTTTGTGGCGTTGACCGATAACCGCCTGACTGCTTGGGATCCCAGCAGTTGTGTAGAAATCTTTTCGGCCACCGCACCGGCCTGGATCAGTCGATCCCGAACCGAAACCCCACCGGCATAGGCTGAAACAAGGTGAAGTCCTGATGATTTCTCAAATTGCTGGTCGATTGACTTCAGTCTTTGCGAGTAAGCACCGAAATACAGTGGCAGGGCCCGTGGGTGGCGATCGATCCGAACCATCACCGGATCCGCACGTAATCCAAGCAACGGCTCCAGGTCCGACAGCACCTTGTTGACAGCGGTCTTATCGTCATCAAGCAGTGCACCCGGGTGACGGGCGCCACCCAAATAACAGCTCAGCAACACGTGCCCCTGCGGCGCACGATTGGAAAACACACTCGCGGGCCAGAGGCAGCCGTTGATTTGCCTATTTTCATGCCCCGGGACCAGAAAACCCGTGCCTTCTAGCCGGTGCGTCACGGCATCCCGGCTAAATCCCAGATGCACGACCATCACCGGGGCATAGGTAATCCCATCGAGCAGGTGTGCCAGTGTCTGATTCAAGTCGCGCACGAGCGCTGCGGTTTCCTGAGCGGGCGTCGCAACCACCAGGTGGCGCGCGCTTGTCACACTGCCGTCAGCCGCCTCAACCCACCAACGAGACCCAACACGACTGATCGATTTTGCGGCTTTACCAAGCAGCGGACGCACCGACACGCTCAAAGAATCGATCAAGCTTTGCATGCCACCTGAAAAACTGGCGGCCTGTGGTGCCCCGGGGCGAGGTGCTCCTTGCAAACGACGGCAAAGCACTCCTGCGGTAATGCTCCCGAAACGCTCCTCTAATCCAGTCAGACGAGGCAAAGTGGCTTTCGCTTCAGCCAGTTCAACATCGGATGCCAGTGAACCAGCGACATAGGGCTCAATTCCGTACTGGAGTACTTCCCGCCCAAAACGACGGAGCACAAAATCACTGACGCTCTCGCCCGGTATCGCCAGGCGCGGTCGAAATGGTTCGGTCGCTAAACGCATCCGGCCGGCAAAACTGAACAGTTTCGAGCGCAGCATCCCAGCCACGGTAGAGGGCACGTCTTGCAGGACACCATCGCGCAAAAGATAACGGGCAGCATCGGGCTTTTTTCGGGTCAGCAGTGTCCCCAACCCAACCCCCTCCAGTATGGGGGTGGTATCTCCCGCCGGATCCATCAACCAGGTAGCACCGGATTCAGTCAGCCAGCCCTGACCTTGGCGCGATCGGATCTTGCCGCCGGCCTCCTGCTGACCCTCCCACAATTCGACTTCCAGTCCATTTCGGCGCAGGTGCCATGCGCACGCCAGGCCAGACACACCGCCGCCAATGACCAGCGTATCCAGTGACTCAGTTTGCCGATTCATCGGCTATTCCCTGGTGGGCCGGCTGGTCCGAAACGCCGGGCTGCCATGGTTTTAAGGTGCTCCGTGGTCACGGCACTATGACCTTTCTCTTGGGCAAATATCTCGGCGCGTTTGCGCAGCATACGCTGCAGGGGCGCAGGTGCCCTGGAAAGCCGGGACGCTGCAGCAGGTGTCCAGGTGATCGTATTGCGAGCTACGTCGGTCAGCGCAACAATAGTGCTGCCGCCTTTGGGCTGGTAGACGCAGTCGGGGTCTTGGTCCATTAACGCCCCGCCGGCCGCAACGGCACCGGCCCGACACCCACCGCATAGTTCGCGATATTCACAAGCGCCGCATTTGCCGTTGAGAGTGCCGTTACGCAAACTGGCAAACACTGGGGAATGGTTCCAAAGGTCTGTGATGGAACTTTCACGCACATTGCCAAGGGAATCCGGTAAGTACGGACAGGGCGTAATGTCACCGGTGCTGGTCACCCGGCAATAGTGAATGCCCGCTATACAACCATCCCCTTCACGACCGCTGATCAAGTTAGTCGCCGATGCGGATTTTTGACTCAACGCCACACGTTTGAACTGGGGCGCACAACGAGGTCGCACGATGCACTGCGGGTGCTGTCGTTGCAGCTCTACCAGTTCCTGGAGTACTTCTTCGTGACGGGCGGGGCTTAACTGAGTGAACGTCGTGCCTCGCCCGGTACAAATAACAAAAAAAACATTCAGAACCCGTGCGCCGCTGTTCGCCGCAAATTGGGCTACCTCGGAAAGCTCGTGTACATTTTCAGCCGTTACCGTGAAATGCAGTTGGAAATCCAATTGCTGTCGCCGGCAATGGTCGATACCCGCCATGGTTTTGTGCCAAGCGCCTGGCAGCCCACGAAAGCGATCATGGCGCTCAGCATTCAATGAGTCCAGGCTGATTCCCAATCCGCTGACGCCGGCAACCTTGAGACTTTCAACCCGCTTACGGTTTAGCATCACGCCATTGGTTCCGACGACGATTGGTAAATCACGATCAGATCCGTATTGGATTATCTGCTCGAGGTCACTGCGCACCAGCGGCTCACCGCCGGTCAAGACAATCATGGTCGAGTGACCCATCGCCACCACCTGGTCGAGCAGATTGCAAACCTCGTCCGTAGTTAATTCCCCCTTACTGGAGGTGTTCAACGTATCAGCATCAAGGTAGCAGTGCGGGCAGGCCAGGTTGCAGCGGCGCGTTAGATTAATTGCCAGCAGGGAAAGTTCGTTCATCACTATCAGTCCGGAATCCGGTCAGTCACTGTTCCTTGAAGGCGACGCTGTCGCGTATTGCGACGGGCTGAGGTCACTGTGGAAACTCCCTTTCTCGGCCCAGCTGCCTCGCGCATGTCGCAGTACTTCGCTGGTGACCTCGGTCAGGTTAAGGTCACGGGCACACCGCTCCATTTCCGTTACCACCATGCCGCGAACGAATTCGGGAATTTTTGCAATGGTCCTTCGCACCTCATCGGTCTGCGGCATCGTGTTGGGTTGTTTTGCCGAACCGGTTTCCCACTCGAGATATTTCCTTTCAATCAACTCGTTGGAAACCTCGTTGAGGCCTTGCCGAACCGCAAAGGCTTCAATACGCTTGCGAGTAAGGTCACGCATGAATCCAAGGGGCACTTTCGCCAGTCGAGCCAGTGCTGACTCACTCCAGTCGAGGGTCACCTGCGCATCCAAGCCACTCGGGTCGGGTCCGGATACCTGATCATGGCCGAAAGGACACTTCCCGCCCGTCGATACACCCGCCCCGAGCATCTCCTGGCGCCCCAGTTTCTTCGCGGCCTCAACAACTTCAGGCGTTATCTCGTCGATGTTGTGCTCAAGGGCATAGCGCTCTGCCTGTCTTCGGCAAGCTTCCTGCATAAACCCTGCAGGTATCTGAGCAAGTCTGGCTAACGCTGCCGCCTGCCATGCGCCGGTATCGAGTTGAACGGAATCATCCTCCTGATCAACCGTTCTCTTCTGGTCAACAAAACCCGCGACATGTTCCGCCAATACCACAGCAGACTTTTTACTGCGGGCTTTTTTTTGTGCACGGGCCCGGATGTTTTCTTTTTCAGCCTTCTCCGAGATTCGCTCCAGAAGTTCAACCGCGCCATCCGACCAAGGCATAGGGCCGACTGGATCACTTGCCTTTAATTCACCGCGTTGGTCCGCCTCCACAATCTCTTTGAGTGCTCGAGTTGCGTGAGCGGGGCACAACGTTGCGGTTATTTGCTCTACCATGCTCTCGGTAATAACGGTATGCCCTTGCTTTTCTGCTTCGCGCAACACCGCCGTACGGGCCATTGCCTGAGCGAACTGCGGCACCCTTTCGATGCACGCGGTCGCTTCCACCGTCCAGGAGGTGGTGATATCCGCGACCGACTCTGCCGGTGGGGTATATTCGCGCTGACTTATCAGCAGTGCACACCTCGCATCGTTCATCAAATGCTCTGTGTTGCCCCCGAGGTCCAGTCCCGAATCAGCATGGATGCCCGTTTTTCCTACCACCAGTAATGCGGAGTTCACTTTTTCAATGTATTTGCTAATAACATCGTGAGGCTTGCCGTCAAGTAACTCGGTCTTCACTTCGATATCACATTCACCCGCAATGCTTTGCGCTATCGCCAGATGGCCCTGGTAAATCTTGGCCAATCCAGAGTCGATGATCTCTTCGTGCAGTTTTTCCTGCTCCTGGAAGCGGAAAACCTTACCGGCCTCCTCCGAGAGGACGTCGGCAATTCGATTGAACGCGACATAATGGTAATAAGGGTCGAAGGCCGCTACGACATGTAGCGCGCAGTTCCAGTGGCGCGCTAGAGTTATAGCGGTGAGCAGACCGCCCCAGGCCTGCGGCGAGCCATCGACTCCAACTACGATCGGACCCTTTGACAGGTTCGCCTGTGGATCCTTAATAATCAGAGCGTCGATCTGTGTGCGGCGCACGACACGCGCGCAGACCGTACCCAAACCACCGCCCGGAATTGCCCCAAGACCCCGCGCTCCAATCACCAGAAGATCGTACTTGCCGCTGTTGGTTTCCTCGGTTAATACCCGATAGTTCTTTCCTTCAAGAGCGCGCCGCGCAAATGTGATATCTGCCTTGTTGCAGATTCTCTGGGCATAATCCAGATAAGAATCAGTAATGATGGATAAGCCCCGGGTAATCAGATCGTCATGGATGTCCCGTTGGCGTTCCAACTCCTGTTCTACCCTAAATTGCTCTGGCAGGCCCCCCTCCATTTGCCGGAAACGACGGTCATGCATCATTGCGGCGTAAGCGTGACAGGCCGTTACCTTGGCGCCGGACAGCGTGGCCATAGCTGCGGCCTCAACGGTTGCACGATTCGCATGATCCGAAGCATCTACCGGCAACAGCAAATGCCGGTATTGCGGAAGATTGATTACCTGCTCTTCACGAAGCCGTGCAGACTCAGCACCCATATTCGATTGCCTCAATCAATTTTGATATTGCACGATGGTTCATCCTGGCGTGTTTTGAAGCCCCACTGTTGCGCAAGTTGGATCGACGGTGGGTGGCGGTGGCAGTAAATGCCCGGATTTTCCAGTGCACTAAGCCGGTCATCCTCCAGCCTCCGTCGGTATACCTTTAAGTTCCACTTTCTGAATGCCGCGTAAATAACCAATCACGGTAATGATGTCCTCGCGCTGCATCGTTTGTTCTGCGTCCAAACTGCTGCACAATTGCCACGGTCCGCCATAGTTGCTGAGTTTTTCCGAAGCCTTGGGGATAACATTCGCAATCGCGGGTACGCTTGAATCATGGCAACTCTCACAATGTTCCAGAAACAGATCGTCGCCGGCGATGAGGCGGGTATAGGCGAGTACAGCAATCTGCTCCTGTTCACTCAAAACAGCGCGCCAGGGTGGCATCGTTTCACGCCCGTCGCGGATCGATACGATGAGTTCGGTATCGGGTCTATCCAGCCGCTCCCCGCTTGCGAAATTGGGAGCACCCGGCAGAATCGGGATGCCGTCGTAGCCATGACACATCGCGCAGTTGGTCTGATAAATGTCGCGGGCATCGTTCAAGGCCGCAAAATCGGTTTCAGAGGCGCCGCCATCTCCTGCACCCGCCAGACCGATGCCGCACAGCCAGACGAACACGAGTGCCATCCCCCTGCCGGCCCGACTCAAGGCGAAACCTTGGCCAGACACCGATGCCATAGCGCCCGTTTTTGCCTCTCGCGGCCTGACCCCGTGACAAAGGTCGGGCCCCAGCGCTCCGACGGCCCGCATTTCTGATCGTGCTTGCTCTCCCACAGTTTCTCCGGTTGACGCCCAACAGGTTCTAGTACCTTTCCATACAGCAATATTCGTGCCAACCTACTGTCAGCTTCACCACCAGCAGATTAAGGCTGATTTACCGTCCCGCTTGGCCATCGCCGGGATTGGCCGATGGAACGTTGCGTTCATAGCGACTGCGAGCAAATAATCCAATGAAACGAACTATTCAATACCAGGATTGGCGTCGCGGGGCTGAAACTGATCACCCGCTGACTGCAAACCCCACCCGGTTGCGTAAAAATGACGCAGGAGCGGGCCGAGGCCGACACCGCTAGTGGTGGGGTGAATGCTTGCGGGCTTGGGGCCCACGAGTCATGAGTGTCGCCGGGAGGCGCACTCAGGCCCCCCCGGAAGAGCGCCCACGGCCTTATTGCGGGAACCTGACGGGGGAACTGCGTAACCTGGGAAAGTGCGTGTGGCGCAGAACCGATCAGGATCGTTTCTTTTGTAGATTCAATGAGTCACTGACCGGTGAGATGAATAAATCTCACCCAGTGCATCAATGCAAATCCAGTGAAGCTCTTCCTTGCCTTTATCGCTCAATATCTTCAGCAGGCGCGGTGTGCTTTCAAAATCATTCAACCGTCTTATCGCGTTTGCAGCGTCATAACGAAGGCCTGCGGAAAAACGGAACAGATTAGCCAGTAACTGGTCTGAAAGTTCCGGGCTTGCCATTGCGGGTGTCAACCCCACCATGGCCCTGCGACAAACACTACGATGATCGTCGGCCAACATCCGCGGCAGTTGTTTTGCTGCCATTTCACCGCCGGCCTCTGCCAACGCGCGCACAGCCCACTCCCGTACAGTCGCTTGCGGGTCATCCAGCAGCCTGGTTAACGCTTCGTTTAGTGCCGGGCTATCTTGCATTTTACCGATACCGGCCAGCGCATCGATGGCGCCAAGCCGGATATCCTTATCATCTGACTCCAGGCAATGCAGTATCGGCGCAATGGCCTCGGGATCTCCTATCCGGCTCAGTGCCGCCAAGGCTTCGCGGATCAATCTCGTATCTGCCCCCTCAAGCACTCCAATCAGGGCCGGTACTGCTGACGAGCCAGGCTCTGCTCTTTGCCCCAACAGGCCAGCCGCCAGCACCTGTACCGAATGTGCTGCTGCCCGAGCGCCTCCTTGGGCATCCCGTGGTACTGCAGGCCGGGCATTGTGCGGCGTGGTCAAGATAGCGGCCAGCGTGGAGGTTTGGGCATTGTGCTCGCCCACCAGTTCACGCAACGGTTCGGGGATAGGCGCACTGGACGATAGAGGCTCTGACTCAGCGTTGTCGGCTTCTTGCGCCGCGTTTTCGGTCGGCAGCGGCATGACCTCAGTGACAGCCCGATCACCATCCAGCAGCGTCAGCAGAAACTGCATTGCTTCTTGGGGGGTTACGAGTTCCGTCAGGGTTGCCAGAGCCGCCAGTGCCACCGCGTCGTTGCGATCGAACACAGCAAGTTCGAGCGCTTGTAGGGTTTGCTCGCGGGCTGGGTCAGCGATAGCGTCCCGCTCGCAGACCTGGGTCTGGGCTGCCCCGATGATACTCCCCAGCGCTGTTGCAACCCGCGCGCGCGTGTTCGTATGAAACTGCGGATCATTCAGTATTCTTGCCAGATCATGCTCTACCCCCGGCAGCCCCAGGGTACCGAGGGCATTGACGGCCTGGTAACACAGGCGCTCGTCCCCGCTGGAGAGCATCTTCCGCAACATCGGAAGCGTTTTGGGATCGCCACTGCCACCGAGGATCCTGGTTATTTCCACCTTGAGCTCCAAGTCTGCGTCCGCCACCATCTCGAGCAAGCGTTCAACGACACCGGGTGCCTGGGCACGAACCAGAATATCGGCGGCCTCGGCCCTGACCTGCCCATCCAGGTCTGTCAACAACAGAGTTAACGGCACTGTTACCACTGGATGATCGACCGTTGCAAGCGCCTGACCGGCGCTGATTCGCACTGTCGCGTCCACATCAAGCAGCGCGTTAATCAAAGCCAGGATGACGCTCCCCGGTTGTCCCGATTGGCTCTCACCGTGCGCCAGTCCCGCCAGCGCTCGAGCGGCTCGTCGTCGCGTCAATGAATCCGAACTGCTGGCCAGTTGTTCCAGCAGAAATACTTCAGCCTGTCTGTCGTCAAGTTTTGACAGCACCTCAAACCCGCTTTCCTGCAGATCTTCGTAATCGGGGTTAGATAGGACTTCGACCACCGGTGCCGTGGCCCGGCAATCGCCGATTTCGCCCAGCGCGGTAAGCGCCTGACTCTGAACTTCAAGAGAATCGCCGAATTCGAAATCATCCACCGAAAGGTCAAGTTGTGGCAGGCCATCTTCGCGCAGGCAACGGATGAGTGGCTCCACCGCCTGTGTGGCGCGAAGTTTGGCCAGCGCGCGTGCCGCCTCGATACGTACCTCCCCCTCGGGGTCGCCCAGCAGGCTTTCGACCAGCGGCGCCACCGCCCCAGTCTGGCCCAGAGTTCCCAGCGTAACGGCAACATCCAGACGTACATCCGGGTCGGGGTCGTGTAATAACGCAATCAGGTGCTCGAGCGTGTCCGGGTCGTCCGCCTGCGCCCGGCCCAACGCTCGAACCGCGCAGCATCGTGACAGCGAGTTGTCCCGCTCCAAAATGCCACACAGAATGCTGATCACCGCATCGCGGGTGTTGTTGGTGTCCACCGGCCGCTGTTCTCGTTTTTCCATCCCGCAATATTCGCCTGTTATGGTGTTAAGAGCTTCGCTGCCCTCGCTCATCTGAAAACAATGACAGAGCGCAAACCGGCGCTGGGCAAGCGCACAGCCCCACTTCGTGCCCAGGACCTCGCCCCGGTATTGCCAAGGCTGCTCCGCGCGCTAGACGATATCCCGCCGCTTGAAACTCATTTGTGAAAACGAGTGCTTGAATACCGACTCACCCATCCGCGTTACCCGTGCTGAAGCGATCTTGTAACGGTAGTTCATCGTGATCGGGTCGGGCACCCGCGGCGTAATTACGTTGGCCGGCATTGATGGCTTGAGAAACTCGCTGAAAGCCACGCCCTGCTTGATCGCCGGTGTCACCATGGCAATCGCCGAGTACGCCCCGGAGACCAATTCGATATGGCCGTCTTTCATTAGTCCGGAGAACCACATGTCATCACTCTTGACGCCCAGGTTGAAATTCTTCTGAACCGGCACCCGGCGCGATTCCACCGAGACCAGATCACCAGATTCGATACCGCGCACCTGCGCGTCGGCAGGATGAATCTCAATGAAATTCATCGGCCAGCGCTGCTGGGTGTAGGGGCGCCGTTCGTAGTCATCAAAACCAGACTCCCACAGCTCGTTGATACGCCCGTTGGTTACCCACAGTTCATCCCCCTTGGGTTGCATGAAATCATAAAAATCGGCCCACAGCTTCCATGGCGATTTGACCAGGTTCAGCTTGCCGGTCTGGGTCTTGAACGCCAGCAGGCGCTTATTGTGCACCGTGGTGGCTTCCGGCCCAGTATCAGGGATATCTTTGCGGTTGTAATCGTGTAATCGCTTGGTCTCGACGATTCGGTCACCGTCCAGTAGCAGGGGCGCTTGTAGGCCCTTGGTGCCGAAGCTACGCAGGAAATCGTGAGCCCGCATGCCTTTGCGCCGGGCTACCACCCGAACCGCGTTGTAGTCTTTACGTGAACCCCGGCTAAAGCGGCAGGTTTCCTCGAAGACCTCGTTACTATCCTTCCAGTCAAAACCCACGAAGCCCATCTTTTTAGCCAGTGAGGCCGCGATCTTCCAGTCGGGCATCGCTTCACCCGGGGCATCACAAAATTTGCCGTACAGGCGCACTCGACGTTCCGAGTTGGCACGGGTGAACTCTTCTTCACCCCAACCGGCGGCCGGAAAAACCAAATCTGCATACTGGCTTCCGATGGGATCACGCAGGTAGATATCCTGGTTCGCGACCACCATTCCGCCCGAGTCTACCCGGCGTTTTAGGGTGTCGATGATGGTCTGTTTGTCGAAACTGCGCACCTGGTGGGGATTGAACTTGGTCAATTTTTTGAAAGAATCTTCCAGCGCCGAAGAACCGGGCATAGCCTGGATCCAGGTGGTTCCCACCACGTAGGCGAAACGCACGTGACCATCCTCAAGCCAGCGGTCCAGATCCAGTCGGTGACGTCGACGACCCGGCACCTTATAGGGTGATTTCCAGGTTGGGTACTTGCCGCCATTGACCCCGCCCCGCTGATGACCACCCAAACGGGTCATAATCTGACCTGGCCGGCCGCCACAACCGAGTATCACCCCCAGAGTACCGATCGATGCGGTATTGAGGTAGTTATTCGACCAGTAGCTGCCCTTCTCAATGCAGATCGAGGTCTTGACCCGTTCCCCATTGTCTTTGGGCTTGGCCATCATTTCCGCGGCGCGGTATATTTTTTGCGGATCGATACCCGCAATCTTCGCGGCGACTTCGACCTTGGATTCTTCCTGCGCCAGCAGCCATTGCTTCCAGTCCTCGAACCCTTTCACCTGGAAATTGCCCCAGGTGGTGCGCCACTGCCAAGGCGTGTTGCGGGTTCCCTGGCCAAAGCCGGAATCGGTCTCCCAGAAATTGGCGACGTGCTTCTCGATAAACTCAGCGTCCTCCCAGCCGTTTTCCACGATCACACGTTCGATCGCCATATGCACCACGGTATCCGATCCCGGAACGACATCCAGGTGCAGGCCGCCGTGCTTTTCGGCATAGGCTACTCCGGCGGTACGCCGTGGATTAACCATGATGACTTTTGTGTGGTTGCCATTAATGCCTTTAAGAATCCAGTGGTTCCACAAAGTGGTCTTGGTCTCGAAAGGATCGGTGCCCGAAATCAGTACACAATCAGCCAGCGCAAAATCCTCATGAGAGGCGCCAAAGATGTCATAGCCGATATCGACCCACCCGGGTGCCGAATTAACGAAAGAGGGGTGATCATGGTGCGCCACCGCAGGGCTGTTAATGGCCTTTAACGCCAGCTTGGTCAACGCATAGGTGTTCTCAAAGTATTGGTATGAGAAATACTTCATGGCCCAGGCTGACTCACCGTGGGTTTTGATTACATGGTTGGATACTTCCGCCGCGATGTCCAAGGCGAAATCCCAGGTCACCGGCATCAGCAGATCGTTGATCCGGATCATTGGGTGCTGGAGGCGATCCTGGGTGGGCTTTTGCGGGTTATAGACCTTCTGTGCAATACAACCCCCGCGGATACTGTGGCCCCCGCCCACGTTTACCACCCGTGACTTGTGGTCACCGACGACGGCGATATGGTGCATCTTGCCCTTCCATTTGCCCTGGGTGTATTGATTGGGTCCTACCCACCCGCCCTGCCCGGGCCGTAGCGGGTAATTCAATCCCAGTGCATTCTGGCTCCTTTTCGGCCCCCCACTGGGTGCGCCGACTGGCCAGCGGTACACTTTGAAACCACAGGCCATAACGCAGTAGTCACAGCAGGTGGTGATGACGTCAGCATTCTTTGGCGGCAGAGGAATCTGGTCCTCTGGTTGATAGAACGGCTGTGAGTCTTTCGCTTTCTTTGACATATCCGGTCACCCCGTTTTCAGGTTGTCGAAGCGGCCGTAGATCAGGCCAAGCATGCCCACGGCATAAATATCGTCGCCTTCCAGTTCCAGCAGCACCTGTGGCAGGCTCTCGGTCGCGTGGCCGCCAATAACGATGCCGTGGCGTGTTAAATCAAAACTGGTCTGGTGCAGCGGGCACGGTCCCAGCGCCTGATCAGGCGCGCTAAATGAACCGGGCCCGTCAAGAGCGCCGCCCATGTGTGTGCACAGGGCGTTGAACGCAACCACGTTCTGCTTCGGCCCGATGCCGCCGCCAGCCGGTGTGTCCAACGCAAACAGCAGACTATTGGAGTTTTGGGCTTCGTCGGGGTAATTGAACTTAAGTGGCGTATTAACCTTCAGTGCGCTCAGTTTACCAATCAGCTTACGTGGGTAACGGGCGACTTCCGCCGCCAGGGCCTTGCCATCCAGGCCTGGCAGGCCAGGCAACAGCACCGTGCTGGCAACCGCCGCGCTTCCACCAAAAAGAAAGGCCCGACGGGTCATGCAGGCGCCTCGTTTTTGACCATCATTAATCGAATTTGACATCGCTTTTTTCCTGTTACTGTTGGCCAGCCACAGCCAGATAAGTTTCGAGGCCAATGCGCTTAGCCCGAACCTGGGTTAATCCGGGTACGTTGGGCATTACGTCGTAAGGTGGCACTTCGGGCAGTTTGAAACGGATCTCATCCCCGCTGATCTCTTCGAGAAATGCCACCAGGGCTTCTTTTTCCTCGTCGCTCAGGTTCAACGACTTGAGGATGGGGGTTTTATTCTCCAAGCCATGGGTGTTATCGGTGAACTCGTTCTCACCCCCGCCTTCGTTGTAAAAATCAACGACTTCCTCCAAGGTGTAGAACTGTCCGGCGTGCATATAGGGCGCGGTGTAAGCGAGGTAGCGCAATGGCGCAGTGCGGTGCTTGCCCACGTCCTGCGGCCGCTTGGTCGAAAAGTAAAGACCAGCATCATCCTTCCAATTTCGATAGTGTTTCTCGTACACGCCCTTGGCATAGTTTTCCCAGCGGAAGGTCACCGTATTGAGCCCCATCTCCTCCCACTCGAACGGGCGTGGTACGCCCAGGTTGTAATACTTTTCATCCGTCAATGCCGGGCCGTTGTGGCATTCAATGCAATTAGCCTTCCCTTCAAACAATTGTTTACCTAAAACGGCCGGCGCGGATAGAGCACCGGTATCACCGGCCAGGTAACGATCAAGCGGCGTATCCTGCTGGCTCAGAGTGCGCTCGAAAGTAGCGATCGCCATCCACGCATCACCCAGGTTGGGCTGTTGGGTTCCAAAAACCTCGCGGAACTTCTCGATGTAGTAAGGGGTTTGCCGCAGCCGCGCCTCCATGACATCGTCCTCGCCATTTCCTGCCACGGCGCCCTTATTCGCAATGGGCGCCTGCGCTTCCAGGCTCTTGGCGTTTCCCTGCCAGAAAAGCTTGCCCAGGTAGGCAGTGTTGACTACGGTCTGAGAGTTACGCCAGTGCACTGCACCGGGATAGCCGCGGGAAATCGGATCGTTAAATCCCCAGCCCTGTTTCGGGTCATGACAGTCACCACAGCTGAGGCTGGCATCACCGGTCATTTTCGGATCAAAAAACAGCATCATGCCAAGGTCGGCCTTGGCCTGGGTAATCGGATTGTCCAACGGTGCCGGTGGCGGTGGCAACGGCGCCAACGGCGGGTCTTTGTCGGGGTCACCCGCGGCCAGAGCGGCGGGGCCGGCCAGCAGCAGTACCGCGGCGAAAGCCACGACCAACGATGACAGCATCTGTGCTTGTGGTTTCATGGTTCTCTCCACCGGACTAGTTTTTGACTTCCAGCCAGTTTTCTATGGGTTCATATTCCAGAGGTATCGCTACTTTTTCTACAGTGGGTGCGGTCGTGCTGCTGAGGCTGCGCAGAAAAGCCACCAGTTGTGCCTGTTCTGACCCGTTCAGGTCCAGGGGGGTCAGCTCTTTAGCCAACGGGTCATCATGACCGCCTCCAGCAACGTAAAACTCCACCACCTCCTCCAGTGTCTGGAACTGGCCGTTATGCATATAGGGTGCCGTGTGTACTGTTTCGCGCAGTGTCGGAGTAATAAAACTGCCGACATCGCGATAATCCTTGCTTACCAGGAAATAGCCCACGTCACGGCGCCAGATGTCGGCTTTGGGAACACCGTGGTTGGTGATCACCGCACGGTAAGCAATGTGTCGCAAGGGGTCACGGAAAATATCAAGATTCTCCGGTACACCGGTATTGTGCGGCAGACCATCGGAAAAATAGGGCCCGTTATGGCAGCCGAGACAGCCCGCCTTTCCTTCGAACAACACTCGACCTAATTGCGCCTTCCCCGAAAGCGTATTACTGTCGAACGGGGCATCTTTTGAAACCAGTGTCCGCATGAAAGCATCCAGCGCCTTACGGCCCCTGCCCGAACTGCACTCGCCATTGAAATTCTCCTGGCACATCTGCACATAAACCGGATCCTGTTTCATGCGTTCGTGCATCAATCGCATGTCCATGTTCATCATCATGGTCTCAGTGATCTGATCACGCACCACATCGTTGAGGTTGGCCCCCATATGGCCATCCCAGCCCCAGCCGGTCTCAGCGAAGTCCTCCTTGTGAGCCACGTTGATAAGCGTAGGCGCGTTGCGAAAGTGACGGGTACCGGGGTAGGCATCCGACAGGGCCATCGGCTCGCCACTCTTGTCAGTTTGGCGGGTAAAACCCTGACCCGGATCGTGACAGGTGGCGCAACTGATCGCACCATCACCAGAGACGCGCACGTCAAAGAACAGCCGCCGACCCATCTCGGCCAAAGCCGGGCTGGGCGCCTTTTTTTCAGGTAATGGGCCGATCGCCGGGAAATTCCCGGCTTGAACTCCTGCCGCCATCGCCAGCAAGGCGGTCGAGATCAGGGCACTGACTGCTGTGCGGGTAAACTTAGAAACGGGCATTATCGATGACATCACGTCCCCTCTTCTGGTTAGTCGGTGTTGGAAAAGACGCAATCCGCGCTTGCCCAAATATTGGCAGCCGTGCTGACCCTCGCCTTCCAAAAATCCCCAAACGGGGGTACCAGTAATCGCCTAGAGGTGCGGTTTTAAACACGCAGCTGTCGACCTTGCGCAAAGCCACGGCGTACGGGTGACTCGGCACCTTCATGAAGTCGAACACGAACCGGGTACTGGTTTTTCGACACGAATCCTGCCGGCAATAACCCGGGCAACAGCTCCCGTCAGAGCCGCCAAGAAACGATCTGAACGTCTAAATATTGGCATCACACACTCTCGAGTCTGGATTGGGGATGCGGGGCGTTGACCAAACCCAGTCGCCTACGGCCCGCATCGGCTTATTTCTAGATAAGCAATAAACGTGCCAGACTGCACGACGCCTTGTGGTACCCACGAAAACCGGGGAATAGCCCGGCAACGCGTACGTGAAAACCACTTTGACCCGAACGGTTATGAACGAATCGTTCACCAGGATGCGAAAAAATGCGGCAACTCGTTCACTGTTGAAGCGAGACCCGGCATAAAGTATCGCGGACACCCGATGGGATATGGGAAAGAGAGACTGAACAAACGCTGCCCGGCCACGGCCCGGCACGAAGGGCTTATGACTACCGGCTCAGTTGTCTTGGAGTTCCGATACCGGGTCGGGCTCCGGCTCTTCCAGACCATACTGACTCATTAACCGCCGTAAACGCGGCCGGGAGGTGCCCAGAACCTCACAGGCCCGGCCACGATGCCAGCCGGTATGCTGCAGTACCCGGAGTATGTGAGCCCGTTCGACTTCCCTCAGACTCATGCGCACATCTGCCACTGGCGCGAACGACGGAACCCGTGTAGCTAACTGTGAAGGCAACAGGTCAGGGGTTACTGTGTCACCCCGACACATGGCAACCGACTTCATCAACAGGTTCTCCAGTTCCCGGATGTTGCCCGGCCAACTGTAGGCATAGAACGCCTCCATCACTTCTGCCGAGATGGTCGACACATGCTTATGGAAATCCCGGTTAATCCGTCCGAGCAGATAAGGAATCAGCAGTGGCAGGTCTTCCAGTCGATCTTTCAAGGCAGGCATTGGAATGTTAACTACCTGAAGCCGGTAAAACAGATCTTCACGGAAGCGGTTCTCGGCCACCAGTTGCTTGAGGTCTGCATTAGACGCTGAAATGATCCTGGCATTAGTCTGCTGTGCTTCCTTGCCGCCGACTGGCAGATATTCCTTCTCTTGCAGCACCCGCAGCAGTTTAGCCTGGATATTCGGCGACAACTCACCCACCTCGTCAAGAAAGATCGTGCCGTTTTGGGCAAGAGTGAACTTTCCCGGTTGACTGCTTACCGCGCCGGTGAATGCCCCTTTCTCGTGACCAAACATATCGGACTCGAGCAGGGTCTCAACTAACGCCGCGCAGTTGACAGCCACAAACGGACCATCTGGAGTTGGTCCCGCTCGGTGAAGGTTGCGCGCCACCAGTTCCTTCCCAGTGCCGCTCGGCCCGGAAATATGTACAGTAACCGGCTTGCGTGCAATCAGTCCAATAGTCTTGAATACTTCTTTCATTGGCCGGCTGTTTCCGACCATGGCGTAGCCACGGTTAATAAGCTGATGATCCGATTCCAGTTGCAACCCCGCAACTTCGCTCTGGCGTCGGGTGGTTGCCCTTTCGACAGCCTGATCCATCTCTGAAATATCAATGGGCTTGGTGATGTAATCATCAGCACCTTGCTGCATCGCGGTAATGGTGCTGTCCATGTCATCGAACGCGGTAATCATGATCACCGGGCTCTCTGGGAAGCGGGTTTTAAAATCGGGTAACGCCTCCAGACCACTGCGCCCTGGCATGCGAATATCGAGGATGATCAGGTGGGGATGGAATGACTCCGCTGCGGTCATACCCGCGGCCGCATCATGCGCTATTTCAACCTGATGGTGTGCGGCGCGAAAGTGCAGCTGCAAGGTGCGGCAGCTGGCTACGTCGTCATCGATGATCAGAATTTTAGCCATCAGCTTTGTCACTCTTGGCCTGTGCAGCCCCACCACCGCGCTCTGAGCCTGTGGTAACCGGCATGCTCAACTCCTCATCAGGCCGCTGTAACGGCCGGGTTGGCAGGGTAATCGATGCTCGCGCGCCGCCCCCCGGCTCGTTCTCCAGTGTCACAATGCCACCATGGGCCGCGATGATCTGGCGGACGATGGTCAAGCCAAGTCCGGTACCCTTGGCCCGGCTGGTAAAAAAGGCATCAAAAGCGCGGCGGCCGGCTTCACCGTCCAGCCCCGGTCCATTATCGATAACCTCGATTCGGATCACAGGGGTATCCTCGCCCAGGTCCAGGTGGGTTCGGACACTTATTTGTGGGCCCGGCGTACCTGCTTCAGCACAGGCCTCGATCGCATTGACGATCAGATTAGAAACGACCTGTTGCATTCGGTGCGAGTCACCATAAAGGGTCGGCAAGGAAGGCTGGTTCCAGGCGTTCAGTTGTACCTGATGGCGTTGCAATTGTTCCTGGCAAAGCAGGATGGTTCTCTCGATGGTTTTAGTGACATCAAACCACTCTCTTTTGAGCACCGGGGGGCGTGAATAGGCAAGCAGTTCATTGAGGATATTCTCCATGTACTGTACCTGCTCCAGTGCGATATCCCGCAATTCCTGATCTCCGTCGTCGGCCCTTTTATTAGGGGAGCGACTCATGATCTGCAGTCCCATCTTCACTGATGACAAAGGATTACGCAGGTCGTGTGCCACCATCGCTGCCATACGCCCCACCGTAGCAAGGGCGTGAGCTTCAACCACCTGCCGGTTGCGCTCTTCCAATTTATGCTTCAGCGATTCTTGTACAGTCAGGTCAGTAATAGAACTGAGCACCATCGTGCCCTCTTCGGTTTCTATCGGATTAAGGCCAATATCGACCGGGAATTGGTGTCCATCCCGATGCTCACCCAAAAGCGTTAACCCTGTTCCCATCTCCCGCGTTGTCGGTGCGCGCCGATAGTCCCGCCGTAAACCTGCATGATGCTTGCGGGCCTGCTGGGGGACCAGTATCTCTATCGGCTGGTTCAGCATCTCCTCATGGCTATATCCGAACATCTGCTCGACCCGGGAATTGGCCAGCACGATCCGACCTTCAGAATTAGACAACACCATCGCACTGGGTGCGGCCTCAACAGCCAGTTGGAAATTCTTTTGAAGTCGAGCCCGTTCGGTGATGTCCTCGTTCACGGCCAGGAAATGAGTCACCTCACCGGCCTCGTTGCGCAATGGTGAAATCCGAACGATCTCGGAATAGATTTGGCCGCTCTTTTTCCGGTTATGAAAAATACCCTGCCAGTCCCGGCCGGCTTTGAGATTGGCCCACAGTTGCCGGTAATCCTCCGGCGACGTCTTATCAGACTTGAGAATGCTCGGCTTGCAGCCGAGCACTTCCTCGCTCGTATAACCGGTCAACTCGATAAAACGCGGGTTCACGTATTCGATATGGCCATCGATGTCGGTAATCATCACCGATACCGGACTTTGTTCCGTGGCAATGGCGAGGCTGCGTTGCCGCTCATCTTCGGGCAATGCCTGCCGCGGTACCGCACCGATATAGGCCGCACCCGCGACCGCTCCGGCGCTATCACGCTGTAGTGACTCACCCCAACTTAATCGATAGTGGGTGCCATCCCGCCCATAGAGCCCGGCCTCCAGCAACCCTGGCTCACGTTTGCCTGCAAACAGTTCCCGCAGTCGGGCGCGACATTTCTCCCCTGCTGCCGGTACCACCAGGGTGTCAATGCGGGACTTGCCTATAAGCTGCGCTCGGGAATACCCAGAATACCTCAGCACAGCGTCATTGACAAAAACGATCTGGTCGGAAAGGTCAGTGGCAATCACAGGATTAGGTGCGTATTTGAGCGCCGCCACCAGCGGTTCAAACCGACCGAACTGCGTCTGAGCTCGCAACTGTCCTGTCCGCAGAACGCCATAACCGGTAGCCACCAACAATCCCAGGATGAGAAGCAAGCCATAGGCTCCAAGATAACTTCCCAAACCCAGCCCCTGACGAAGCAATCCGGCTGGAAAGAGAGACACCACGAACCAGCCAGGCGAGGCGAACTCGGTTAACCCGGCCGCCGGGTCGGTCTTAAGTCGGGTAAAGGTAAAGATGCCGCGGTGATTGACGTGAGTGCCTGTAGCCTGCTGTTCCATCTGGCGCCAGATTGTCGGGTAATGATTCTGGAAGCGGGCATCCAGATCATAGGCAAAGCCCCATTCGAGCTCCTGGCGGGGGTTACTCAGCCAGTAACCGCGTTCATCCAATACCATCAGGCGATCACCCGCGGTGCCCACACCTTCTTTGAATATCGCGGCCAGGGCCTCGCCACGGTAATTGATCAGGATTACGCCGCGGGGGTGGCCACCATCATCAAACACCGGCGTTGCCACCCGGAACATAGGACGCGGCACCGCTTCGGTCTTCCCCCATTCAACGTTGATATCAACCGGCGAAATATAGATCTCGCCCGCATCCAGATCACGGGCCTGCATAAAATAGTACCGCTTGGATTTATCCTGCAGATCCCGGCGTTCTACGACTTCAGGCCCCTGTGGCCCTCTGTTAATTCGGACGATTTCCCGACCGGAGTAACTGAGCAGGCGAATCTGGTCGTACATCGGCCGTTCCCGCCCCAGCGCACTGAAAAACTCGGCCAACGTCTCGGTGCGCGCATCTCCGAGGGACGCCGGGACCCCAACCTGCTGCACCATCTGGGCCAGTAGTCGCGTATCTGAGACAGTCGCGCCGAGGGCTTCCCCGAGCACCGCACCGGCACGCCCGACGACGGTGTGTTCCTGTTGCTGTTGTGCCTGCCGGAACGCCTTAAGGTCCAGCAGGAAATGGCCCATACCAATCAGGACCACCGTCAGCGCCAGCAACATTGCCAGCAGTAACGCCTCAATCAGGGCTCGCCTGGGCGGCTCCTGTGCGCCAAGCAATGCCCTCACAAAGCCAACCTGCAAGTAAGCCTGCGTCTCAGCGTCATTGGTGGTGACAGAACCCGCACTAGCGCACCCTCTGGCGCCTGAACCGGGCGCCGGTCAATACTGCGGCTGATCACGGAAGCGGCACGACCGGGCCGCCGACCGCACCGACATGGCGGGTGACACGATCCAGCGTTGCCTTTTGCCCGGAAAACTGATCGGCGTACCAACCCGTTGTCGGGGCGCGTGTGCCGGGGCGACATTCGGAGCGCTCATCAGAATAATCCTTTACGTTGTATATGACTGAGGCGATGACACTATCGCTGTCTTCTCTGTTTTCTTGCAAGAAACATGCCAATGGGCAAGCGGCTCAGCTGCGCTTGTTTCTTACCATCTTCATAGGTGTTAAATGAACACTCTATTCAATATGACGTCTTGACCTCGATCAGGTGGAACGAAATATTCAATAATGGTCTATTCGACCAACGAGTGTCTAAAACCCCGTTAAAAGTGATTCACTGCGCTTGACCCCAGTCAAACCCCAGCCCGATCGATTGGCCTAAAGTTCGCTGTTCAATAATTTAACTATTTCAGACGTACGAACAGGAGGCGCGTACGACCGATGGAACTTGTCTGTCCGGCCGGCAACCTGCAGGGATTAAAAGTTGCCATTGAAAGTGGCGCTGATGCGGTCTACCTCGGCTTTCGTGATCCCACTAACGCCCGCCATTTCTCTGGTCTGAATTTTTCACTCAAATCCGCGCGTACCGCCATCGACTTCGCGCATTTTCACCAAAAGAAGGTGTTCGTCGCGCTCAACACGTTTCCGCAGGCGCATAACTGGGCGACATGGCGCGATGCAGTTGATCGGGCTGCTGAACTGCAGATTGACGCCCTGATCGTGGCCGATACCGGGGTCATGGACTACGCCTGCGAACACTGGCCCGAGTTACGCCTTCATCTTTCGGTCCAGGCCTCCGCCACCAGCGCCGAGGCCATCCGTTTTTACCATGAACGGTTCGATATCCAACGGGCCGTACTGCCGCGGGTGTTGTCTCTGGCTCAAGTGCAGCGCGTCTGCGCCGACAGCCCGGTCGACACAGAAGTCTTTGGCTTTGGCAGTCTTTGCGTGATGGTGGAGGGTCGCTGCCTGCTGTCCTCATACGTTACCGGAAAATCACCGAATAACTTTGGCGCTTGCTCGCCGGGTGAGTTTGTGCGCTGGACCGAGACAGATCGAGGCCTTGAGTCAAGACTCAACGGCGTCCTGATAGACCGCTATGGGGATGAGGAGTGCAGCGGTTATCCCACTGTCTGTAAGGGACGTTACTACGTTGATGGCACCCCCGGCTACACCATGGAAAAACCGGTCAGCCTCAATAGCGTACCGATACTCCCGAACCTGCTCCAGGCAGGCGTTAGCGCGATAAAGGTAGAGGGCCGCCAGCGTAGCCCCGCTTACGTCCGCCGCGTCACCCGCATTCTCCGTGCCGCGATTGACTCTTGCATGCGAGACCCTGAAACCTTCACCCCGGCGTCAGACGGAATGGCTGAGCTGGCGAATCTCTCAGAAGGCAGCCAAACAACTCTGGGGGCTTTCAGCCGCTATTGGCAATGAATCCCACACCACGTTTGTCTCTGGGCCCTGTTCCCTATTTTTGGGGCGAAAAGCAATTACGGTCTTTTTATGATTCCGCGGCGAACAGCGCATTCGAGATTATCTATCTGGGTGAGATGGTCTGTGCCAAGCGGCGTCCTTTCTCTTTTGAAGGCTGGTTGGCTCTGGCTCGGGATCTGGCATCGGCTGGAAAAACCGTTATCTTCTCGACCCTGGCCCTGTTGGAGGCGGGCTCGGAGCTGGGCTTCCTGAAACGTTTAATCGCTAACGGCGAATTCATGATCGAGGCTAATGATGTCGCCGCAATCCAACTTGCCCGTGGCCATCCGTTCGTGGGGGGTTCGACCCTTAATATCTATAACCCCCGAACACTTGAGGTACTCGCAGCCCAGGGCCTGGTACGCTGGATGCCGCCAACCGAACTGGGTTCCGGGCCCACGGAAGCTTTACACCAGGCACGCCCTGCCAACGTGCAGACAGAACTACCGGTTTGGGGCCGCATGCCACTGGCCTGGTCGGCACGATGCTATACGGCGCGACATCTGGACCGTGCAAAAGACCAATGCGGCTTCTGTTGCAGTGAGTACCCCGAAGGTCTCCTGGTTCATACCCAGGAAGAACAGCGGTTCCTCGTTTTAAATGGAACCCAGGTTACCTCTGCGACCCGATTAAACCTGCTGGAGCATCTACCCCAGATCCTCGCATCGAAGGTTGAGGTCTTGCGCCTCGCGGGCGATCACCCCGCCGTCTTTGAGGCAGGTAAACTGGTTCGCACTGTTCTGGATGGGCAACTCGACGCATCCACAGCAGCACAACAGGCGGTCCATCTTACTTCGGACGATGACTCTGACGGCTATTGGCTCGGCCAGCCCGGCATGATGACCGCCGGAGTCCCCAGAGACTGAGCACCTTGGCAACTCCCCGATCACGCTTTGCAGATTTGCGGGCATATCTTCAAACGCTGGAGAGCCATCAGCAACTGCACCGAATCACAGAACCGGTAAGCCAGCACCTTGAGGTCACCGATCTTTGCCACCGCAGCCTAACCCAGGGTGGCCCCGCACTTTGGTTTGAAAGCCTGAAAAACAACCCGATGCAGATGGTCGGCAATCTTTTCGGCACAGCCGATCGCATCGCGATGGCGATCGGTAGACCCAAGGAAGATCTTCGTCAACTGGGCGTGGAACTGGCGCGGTTTCGACAGCCCCAGGTGCCCACCAACCTGGCACAGGCTGTTAGCGCTCTGCCGGGTGTAGCCCGACTGCGTGACATCAACCCCCGGTTGGTGACCGACCCGCCTTGTCAGGAAGTCGTGATGGAAGGCAGGGATGTAGACCTTGGCGCCCTACCCATACAAACCTGCTGGCCTGACGACGCCGGCCCCTTGATCACTTTTGGCGTTGTGATTACCCGTGGCCCCCGTCAACAAAGGTTAAACCTGGGAATTTACCGCCAACAGGTCATCGGTCGTGACCGACTGATCATGCGCTGGCTGGCACATCGTGGCGGCGCTACGGATTTTCGAGACTGGTGTCAGGCGCACCCCGGAAGACCCTTTCCCGTGGCCGTTGCGATCGGCGCCGATCCGGCGACTATTCTGGGGGCCGTCACCCCTGTACCCGACACGCTCTCCGAATACAGCTTCGCGGGGCTATTAAGGGGAAAACCCACTGAAGTCGCCCACTGTCTCAGTCATGATCTGCAGGTGCCCGCCCGTGCGGAGATCGTACTGGAGGGCTTCGTACTGCCGGACGAAACCGCCGAAGAGGGGCCATTCGGGGATCACACGGGCTACTACAACTCGGTTGAGCGCTTTCCCGTGTTTCAGGTTACCCGCATCACCCACAGACACAAACCTTTGTACCACGCGACCTACATGGGTCGCCCAGCCGAAGATGAGCCCTCGGTGCTTGCCGGCGCTTTGAATGAGGTATTCATTCCCCTGCTGCAGGAGCAGTTCCCGGAAATCTCGGACTTTTACTTACCACCTGAAGCCTGTTCCTATCGAACTGCCGTTATCAGCATCCATAAACAATACCCCGGCCACGCCCGTCGCATCATGATGGGGTTGTGGTCAACGCTTCGGCAGTTTACCTATACCAAGTTCGTCATCGTGACCGACCCCGATATCGATGTACGTGATTGGAAATCAGTCTGGTGGGCCTTAAGCACCCGGGTCGACCCTGTGCGCGATACCGTGCTGATCGATAACACACCGGTGGATTACCTGGATTTCGCCAGCCCCCAATCGGGCCTGGGCTCAAAGATGGGTATCGATGCAACCAGTAAGTGGACTGGGGAAACGTCCCGCGAATGGGGTCGTCCATTGACCATGTCAACCGCCGTGCGCCAACGGACTGAAGCGATCTGGGGCCGCCTCATGCAACAAAACCGAGCCTAAACTGTCAACTGACGATCGGACCGACCTTCCAGGCCCTGCACAATCCGATCACAAAGCGATAGCAGCCGAGTTAACGCCACCGGAAGCGTGAGCGGGTCTATCTGATCTAACAGGTTTTTGACCTGCAACCCCAGGTCCGTATCTCCCCTCATCATCAGTTCCCGGCGAAAAAACAAGGTATCTGGATCTTCGCGCTGGCCCAGCAGCGCCAAAAAACCGCCGAGTTCTGCTGCCACGCTTGCATCGGTCTTTTTGCCATGTGCGCAAACGACATGGCCGTTGCGCAGAGTGACTGCGAGGCGTACCGGAGTCTGGCGTAATTCGACGCCAAAAACCCGACCGTCGAGAAAATCGAGATCGCCCTGGGCACGCTGGGGTGCAAGCAACTGGTCGAGCGTTTTTGCCAAAACTAATGACAACGGCTGCTGCGGCAGGAATGAAAAAGGGGCAAACACCCTGTGGATTGGAGGTCGGAGCACCGGTAACTGCCTCATTCGACGGGACAATCTAATCTCACAGACTGGCGCACGCTCTGTGCTGATGCGGATCAAGTCCGACTGTATTTGGGTTGTATCCTCTAACGAGAGAATGAGCACGCCTGACCAGTCCAAAACCGGCTGGGGTTTTGCCGATCACCCAACCCAGAAAGCTGTACAGGGTGAAAAGGAACTACTGAGGGTCGGCGCCTACGCGCTCGTGCAAGGGACTGTTACGCGGAAAATGGGCCAGTAAAAACTCCATCTGATCGGCCAGAATCTTCCGCCCGGACAGATAGATATATTCGGCATGGGTCGGTACAAAGGGAATCGCCCATAACTCCATGTTTGCTTCTTCTGGTGTGCGGTTCCCTTTATGGTGATTACACCGCTTACACGCTGTCACCACATTTTGCCAGGCATCGCTGCCGCCACGACTTACGGGGGCTACGTGATCGCGCGAAAGCTCAGAATTGCGAAAACGCCCTCCACAATAAAGACACAGATTCGCATCCCGGCGAAAGAGCGTCGTGTTATTAAGGGGTGGGGAATAAGATGGCAGGCGTTTTAGGTGTGCACGCGACTGCCCGACCGTGCAGATGATCGAATGAACCGCGAGTATGCTCTGCCTGCCAGAACGCGCGTTGATACCCCCATGAACCGTGTAGAGCACAGTTCCCATGGGATACAGAACCTGTTCCAGGCAGTGCAGGCGGACAGCGTCCTCGAAACCAACCCATTCAATGGGCATTCCGGCCACATCCGTTCGCAGAACCCGCAGGCTGGCATCAATCATGACCCCTCCGAAGCGTGGTTGTCTTTAATGTGCTTCAAAAGGAGTTGTCGATCAATAGCCGAGTCCCGATTTTTTTACTTCGATGGGAAAACCGGATAAAAGGCGAAACGTTGAAAAAAACTGAACCAAGCGCCCGACGCAACCCCTCGCTCAGGCCTTTTGGCAAACCCGGGTTGTAAGGACACGCTCAGACAGGGCGCAGGCGGGCGACAGGGGCTTCATCGATCGGAAGATGCACCACCGCCGCCACCAGGCCCAGTACGATTCCCGTTTGCCAC
>PBSU01000018.1 GCA_002726415.1 Acidiferrobacteraceae bacterium
CCTGCCAGGCATCCCGGGCTTCAGGGACATAACTGCCCGGCCGTGCGCCGCCAATATCAGCCCAGTGGGCAAGGCTAACCGCGAACGCCTGCAAAGCCCCTTCGGCGAATATCGGCCGCACGGCCTTGACATCAGGGAGGTGGTTACCGCCAAGCTCGGGCAGGTTCAAAAACCAGACATCACCCGGTGATAACTGGGCAGCGGGAACCCGTTTTAAGAACTCCTGTACCGTGGATCCCATCACCCCCAGGTGGGCCGGAATATCACGGCCCTGGGCGATGAGGTTACCATCGGCGTCGGTTAATGCCGATGACAGATCGCCGGCTTCACGTAGCAAAGGTGAGCGTGCTGAGCGCATGACCACGAGTGACATCTCCTCGGCGATCGCGGTCAAAGCGTTACGAATGACCTCGACTGTGAAGGGATTGATCGGAGAATTCATGCGGTCCCACCAGTGTTGATGTGGATATGTCCGCTGAGGTCCGACCAGGCGGTAGCACCGGGTGGCACGACCGTAGTCGACCATTGGTCCTCGATGATTGCCGGGCCCTCAATTTTCTGCTGGGCGGTAAGAGTTTCTCGCTGGTAGCGTGGTGTCGCTACCGGCCGATCCCGATCAAACCAGCACTCGGTTTGTGGGGTTACCACTGTTGCCGGTGCCACGGTGGTCACTGGCACGTTGATATCATTACCTGTCGATGCCGATACGGTCAGGCGCAGTGTCTCGAGTTCCCACGGCTCATCAGTCATAAAGCCGTACAGTCGTTGGTGGTGAGCCTTGAATTGGGTATCGAGGGTGTCACGGTCGGCTGGTGGCGTAAACGATACTTCGACCGTGTCGCTTTGGCCGGCATAGCGGATCAGCGCAACATGCCGGGCCTGCAAAGAATCCAGTGCATGGCCGGCAGCAGTGAGCGGTCGCGCCAGGCGCTCATACATCTGTCGGCGTATGTCTTCGAATTCATCTGCCTGCCAGGCGGTGCTCAAGATACGCACGGCATGCTGCTCGGTATAGCTGAGTTCGGCTGTCAGGCACCCGAGTGCCGAAAAAACGCTGGAGAATTTAGGTACCACAACTTGGGCAATGCCGAATTCACGCGCCAGGGCCACGGCGTGCATGGGGCCTGCCCCGCCAAAGGCAATCAGCGTACAGGTGCGTGCATCGAGACCGCGCTCAACGGCAACCCGACGCAAAGCCCGCGCCATGTTGGCGTTGGCAACCTGATAGATACCAAGTGCCGCCTCTTGGACGGAAAGGTCAAAAGCCTGTGCGATTGTCCTGATCGCAGCCAGGGCAAGCTGAGAATCAAGTCGAACACTATCGCCGAGTAATTGTTCGCTATCGAGATAACCCAGCACGAGGTTGGCATCAGCGACCGTAGGTTGATGGCCCCCGAAGCCATAACAGGCCGGTCCGGGATCGGCCCCGGCACTGTCTGGGCCAACCCGAATCGCTTGACCCTGAACGCGGGCGATGGAGCCACCTCCGGCACCAATCGATTCGACTGCGACCATCAACTGGCGCACCGGCCTTGCGGCCAGACGCTGATTACCATCAACCTGTACCTTGCCGTCAATGACCGCACAGGTGTCGGTGGTGGTGCCGCCCATGTCGAAGCCGATGGCCTGGGTCAGGCCCAGTTCTCTGGCGACCCGTGCGGCGGCGGCGACACCCGCTGCAGGCCCCGATAGCGCAAGGGCCAGTGGCCGGTCTTGCATCGCTGCGATTGATGCCATTCCGCCGGCAGAGTGACAAAGGTGCAGATTGGTTCCGTTTCCTGCAGTTTGCTGCAGGTCCTCCAGGTAACCGGCAGTCAATGGCATCAGGGCGGCATTTAGCACAGTCGTGTTAGTGCGCTCGAACTCACGCGGTTCCGGGCTCATCTTGTGTGAGAGCGCTACGTAAGGAACGACGGACTGCAAGCGTTGGCCCAGGCGTGCCTCATGCTCGTTATTGGTGAAACACTGTTGCAAAGTAACCGCTACTGCGGGAACCTCTAGCGCTTCAGTGGCATCCGCTATTCGCTCAACTTCGGTTTCGGTCAGCGGGGTCAGGATTTCGCCCTGGGCATCGATACGCTCGGCCACCTCAAGCCGGTATTTCTCGGGTACCAGTGGTGGCAACTTGGGGGGGACCTCAAGCCGGTACAGTTCGCGCCGGTTCTGGCGGCCAATTTCCAAGGTGTCGCGAAAACCCTCGGTCGCAACCAGGGCGACAGGTGCCAGGTCATTCTCGATAATGGCGTTGGTCGCCATCGTCGTGCCGTGCATCAGGTCTGAAACGTCGGCCCAATCTATGCCCACAGCCTGGTATGCCGAGCCGATGCTGGCCACCGGGTCACTGGAGCGGCTTTGGACCTTGGCAGTACGCACCGCACCGTCGTTGATATTCAAAGCAATGACATCGGTGAAGGTTCCACCGATATCAATACCGACTTTCCAGTTGCTCGTCATGGTTACCTGTCCATTGGGCCCAGAATCGCTCCCTCATCAGGGTCGGCTGAGCTTTAGTCAATTTTCACTGGAAATCTGCATAGATAAATTTCATTTTATCTCTGCAAGGTATAGTTTTTGGTTATAATGAATCGCAGATTGGTAATCGCCGAGAGACAGGGAACAACCGCAGCGGCTGGGATTCAGCCGGGAGAGGATTGGCGATGTTGAGATATTCGTTGCGACAGCTTGAATATTTCTCAGCGACAGCTGAGAAAAAATCCATCGCTAAGGCCGCCAAATCACTGAATATCTCCCAACCCTCTGTATCGAAAGCGATCACAAACCTTGAGGCACAATTCACGACTCAGCTTTTTATTCGCCATCATGCCCGTGGGGTATCACTGACCCCGGCGGGGGAACGCCTGTTGGTCGATGCGCGTGGTTTGTTGCGTTATGCGGGAGAACTGCAGCAGCACGCCCTGTCCTCTAGTGAGGGCGCCCTGGGTGAGTTGGAGTTGGCCTGTTTTGTGACGGTCGCACCGATATTCATGCCGGCACTGCTCGCCGACTTTTCCGGGCATTTTCCGGGCATCGAGATCAGGCTTCACGAAGGCAACCAGGATGACCTGCTTGCCGGGCTGTCGTCGGGTCGATTTGAGCTAGCCCTCTTGTACAACCTGGCGCTACCAGTGGACATTGATATCGACTTACTGGCCTCGTTCGACCCTTATGTTTTGCTGCCTGAAAAACATCGTCTGGCGAAGCGTAAGCAGATTTCACTGGAGGCACTGAAAGATGAACCCCTGATCCTGCTGGATGTCCCACCGAGCCGTGATTATTTTGTCAGCTTGTTCAGGGCGGCCGGTCTGGAGCCACAGGTCGCATTCAGTTCACCCTCACTGGAGATGGTGCGTGGCCTGGTTGGCAGGAATCAAGGCTACTCGTTGCTGGTCACCCATCCGTATGACGACCATACCTACGATGGACAGACCATCGTGACCCGGCCTCTGGCAGACAAGACCATCACCGGTGATCTGGGCCTGGCCCGACTTGCCCAGTTGCGCCCATCCTCGGCAATGACTGTGTTCGCCCAATTCTGCAAGGAATGGTTCGTGCAGCACCATATTGACCGGGGGCCCTGTCAAGCCCCGATACCAAAGGACCGCCCGGCAATACCAGATCAATAAGAGATCTGCTGGATTAAGAGTGGGTTTGCCTGTCACCCTGATATAGCTAAAAACTTAGTAAAAACGACCTAAATTGAATTTTATCTAAGCAGCGTTTTATAGAGAATCGTGCTCACAGGGCGTTGCCGGCATCGTCGGCGGTGATGGCACCGGCGACACGCAGCGGGCGGTGAGCTGGCGTACGGCATGCCCATCTGGAAACCGACAGGGAGGAATCCTGATGGAGGGTTTTGCAGGAAAACTGGTCGGCTCTTTGCATCCGATCTCTGCCGAAGAGTGTTCTCGGGTCCACGCGGCGGCTGTGCGTGTTCTTGCCGAAGGCGGCATGCGCTGTGACGATCCACGTGCTGCGCGGATGTTTGAAGCCGCTGGCTGCACGCTCGAGGACAGCGGCGCCCTGGTCAAGATTCCCGAGCCGGTGATCATGGATGCCCTGGCAAAGTGCCCGGAATCTTTTACCCTGCACGGGCGCAATGACCCAGCTCTTGATTGTGCTATCGGCACTGGCGAGGTGCACTTTTGTACGGTGTCCGGCCGCTACATCGAAGATTTCCGAACNGGCGAACGGCGTCAGGCCACACGCCAGGATGCCATCGACGGCGCGTTGCTGGCAGAAGCACTGGAGAACGTCCACGGGCTCTACAAGCCGGTGATGTGGCTTTATGACCAGCCCAAAATCTGTAATGCCCAGATTCTGGTAGCCGAGTGGATGAAAAATTCAAACAAGACCGCAACCTGGGTCTATAACACGGGTGCTGAACACGAGATTCCAGATCTGGTGAAGATCTGGCAGATTGCGGCCGGTGGTGAAGCGGCACTTCGCACAAGACCCCACCTGCTTGGCCATGTCGTGGTCAACCCGCCGCGGGTGATCGATATCAACTACACCAGTTGGCTGATCGGTTTTTGTGATGCCGGTATCCCTCTGTCAATCGAGAGCGCGCTCATGGGCGGCGCTACCGGCCCGGCGACACTCGCCGGTATGTTGGTGCAGGCAACGGCTGAGACTCTTGCTCTGGTCGTGCAGACACAGAGTTACAAGCCAGGCCACCCGCTGGCTTTTTGCTCATTCAATCCATCGATGGATATGCGAACCGGCTTGTGGTCGTGCGGCAATCCCGAATATGGAACCGTCGGTGCCGGCATATCAGCCATGGCCCGACATTACGGTGTTCCCTGTGCCGGGTTCGGTATGAGCGATTCCTGTGAAATGGATCAGCAGACTGCCTATGAAAAGGCTCTCAAGATGTATACCTATGCGCTCAGCGGAATCAGCTATATCTGGGATATTGGCGGTACTGCCGGCTTCAATTTTGTGTCCTGGCCAGAGACGGTACTGGAAAATGAAATCGCCGGCTATATGGGTCAGTACCTCAAAGGCATCGTAGTCGACGATGAACGTCTGGCCGTAGACGAGATTCTGAAAGTCGGGCCGCTCCCGGGTAGCTACATGGCCGAGCGTCATACCCGCCGCTGGTACCGCGAGGAGTTCTTCATTCCCGAGTTGAGCAATCGCGAGTTTTTTGAATCCTGGGAGCGCGGACATACCGAATTGCAGGAAAAGGCAAAGCAGAAGGCAGCCAAGATTCTGGCGGACCCGGAATCACCCGTGGCCCCCGAAATTCAGTCTGAGATCGACGATTTTCTTGATTTTGTAATTGCGCGCGACACTGATTGATCGATCTCGCGGACAGATTTGGGGAGGCAGCAACAAAGAGCAATACCATGGCCATCAAAATTGACAGCGAGTATTTTGCCCGCATCGGCGATACGGTAATCGACGGTGACGACGAAGAGTGTGTGCGCCTGATCCAGGAGGGACTCGATAATGGTATGGACCCCCTGCAAGGAGTCGAGCAGGGCCTGGTACCGGGTATCCGTCAGGTAGGAGAGGATTTCGGTGAAGGCATTATTTTCCTGCCCGAATTGACCATGGCAGCAAAGGTCATGAAGATTGGCATCGCCATCCTCGATGAAAAAATCAAGGTCAGTGGTGCGACCCGGGTCTCCTGCGGGAAAGTAGTGATAGGCACCGTTAAAGGCGATCTACACGACATCGGTAAATCACTGGTAGCCGCGCTGTTACAGGCAAATGGCTACGACGTTGTTGATCTTGGTGTCGATGTAGAAAACGATACCTTTATCAGCGCAGCGCAGGAGAATAATGCCGACATTCTTGGCATGTCGTCGCTGTTGACATTGCCACTGTTACAGATGGGCAAGGTCATTGAGCGGCTGGAGCAGGTCGGATTGCGTGATCAGTTCAAAGTCGTGGTTGGTGGTTGTCCGATCACGCAGGAGTTCGCTGACGAAATCGGCGCTGATGCCGTTGGCTTCGATGCCCAGGATGCGGTCGTCAAGGTGGATCGACTGCTTGGCACCAACAGGCCACCGATGGGAAAGAACTGAGCGCCGATGGCCACGCTTTCATGTGTCATAGCCAATAAAGCGTGATGCCGACAGATAATAACGACAATACCGGCCAGTTATTCAAGGCCTATACTTCTACCAGCCCGCAGGAGGTTGCGGGCTACTATGACAGTTGGGCCGAAGACTACGAAACACACATGAGCAACGTGGGGTATCTTCACCCGGCGATGGTAGCCGGCCTGGCACTGCGTCATGTGTCCCCCGGTAGCCGCCCGATCCTGGATGCCGGCGCCGGCACCGGGATCATGGCTCAGATTCTTGTTGCACTGGGTTACCCCGAGATCGTTGGTTTCGATGGCTCAAAGGACATGCTTGCGGGAGCTGCTGCCAAGAAGGTGTACGCCAAACTTGACCAGATGTATCTGGGTCAGCCGCTGGCCTATCCAGATAATCATTTCCAGGCCGCGGTAAGTGCCGGTGTGTTTACTCAGGGCCATGCGCCATTGGCCGGACTCGATGAGCTGGTGCGGGTCGTGCGTCCGGGCGGTTGTATTATCTTTTCGGTGGCCAGGGTTTACCTGGGCAGTTCTTTTCAGGATAAGAGCGATGAGCTGAAGGATAAGGGGTTGTGGTGCCAAATTGATGCCAGTGAGCACTATGACTCAACTCCGCTCGATGCTGAAAACGTAACCGCTCAGGTCTTCGCCTTCAGGATCAACTAACACAACTGATCCATGTCACAACCCGCTATCACCCACAACGATATCGGGCACCCACTGGCGCAGCCGGATATCCAGATCTGTGTACGCCAGTATTTTGGCGTGGATTCAAACTGGCAGGTACCGGCTTTCAGTCAGTGCAGCGAGTACGTGCCTGAGATTGATCAGGCCTACTGCTTTGACCCGGACACGACTCTCGCTATTCTCGCCGGCTTCGCTCACAACCGACGGGTCATGCTCCAGGGGCTGCACGGCACTGGTAAGTCGAGTCACGTGGAACAGGTTGCCGCGCGTCTCAACTGGCCATGCATCCGGATCAATCTTGATAGCCATGTCAGCCGCATCAGCCTGATTGGCCGTGATGCCATCGTATTGCAAGATGGCAAGCAAATTACTGAGTTTCAAGCAGGCCTGCTGCCGCTGGCAGTGCAGAACCCCTGTGCCCTGGTATTCGATGAGTATGACGTCGGCCGCCCCGACGTCATGTTCGTCATTCAGCGTGTTCTGGAGGCAGACGGCAAACTAACACTGTTGGACCAGAACCGGGTAATTCAGCCACACCCCTATTTCCGCCTGTTTGCGACTGCTAACACTGTTGGCCTGGGCGATAGCGGGGGCCTTTACCCTGGGACGCAGCAACTGAACCAGGGTCAGATGGACCGCTGGAGCATTGTTACCACGCTCAACTACCTGCCACTGGCGACAGAGCGAAAGATTATCCTGTCGAAGGTTTGCGCTTTCGATACAGCGCAGGGCCGGGAAACGGTGGACACCATGATCGCCGTGGCAGAACTGACCCGCGCCAGTTTTGCGGCCAACGAGCTGTCAACCGTGATGTCACCGCGCACAGTCATTATGTGGGCTGAAAATACACAGATCTTTTCCGACCTGGCAATCGCGTTCCGCCTCACTTTTCTCAATAAATGTGATGAGCTGGAGCGCCCACTTGTTGCAGAGTTTTACCAGCGCTGTTTCGGTACCGAGCTCAAGGAAACCGGTGTGCCGATCAGCCAGGCCTGAATCCGGTGGGTCAGGCACTTCCGGTTGATAGATTTCGCCAGGCGACCGCGGGTACTTTGCGGGCAATTGCTGGCCGGGCAGACCTGGCGGTATCGTTCACAGGCAGGAGTACTGGTTGCTCTGATAGTGAAGTTCGACTGCCCCCGCCACCGCCGGCCCTTGCCTATGATGAGGTCATGCGGATGCGCGGTGAGGCCGACAGTATCGCCCTGTGGTTGCGTCATCACGACCGGTCCATACATGCTCGTTACACACCTGACACTGCGCTGACCCGGGCAGCTTTCGATGCCCTGGAAACCGTGCGTGTTGAATCACTTGGCTGCAAGCGTCGCAATGGGATTAGCCGAAATCTTGCCGCCTGGCACCAGGCCTGTTGCCAGGCGCAGGGCTACGACCTTGTTACCAAGTGCAGTGCCAGTCAGTTTGCCGTTGCCCTGAGTCTGCTCCTTGGCGAACTGATTATGGGCCAGAAGCCGCCCGATGCTGCCCGGACCCTGGTCAATTTGTGGCGACCCCGGTTGGAACCTGAACTTCGTGGTGCTGCCAGGGGTTTAGGTGCCTCGCTTGATAATCAGTCCGACTATGCTCGAAAAGCCCGATCGCTGTTATCGCGGCTGGGTCTGTCCAATATGGACCTGACCCCGGACCCGTTACTGGTTGAAACCTCAAAAAACATGCAACAGTTGCTCATGCCACAGATTACCGGGGGCGGTGTGGAAGACTCAGATGTCCAGTTACAACTGCGTGAGGAGCCTGGCACTGGGATCCAGAGCGTCCTGGAATCGAGTGCCGGCAGAAAGCCTGGGAGGCAGCCTGTTATAGCCTCCTCGGTTCCGAGTACTGTTGAGCTGCCCTATAGCGTTTACACCACAGCTTACGACGAGGTTGTTCACGCCCGAAGCCTGGCTGAGGCAGAAGAGTTGTCGCGGTGGCGCC